>JBKDOR010000277.1:0-5294 GCA_046342775.1 Synechococcaceae cyanobacterium | reverse complement strand
CGCCAGTGGGTGCCGCTGAGGCCCGGCTGCGGCTCCACGTTCAGCAGAGCGCCATAGAACCGCGCCAGGGCGACGGGATCGTCGGCGGCCAGCACGAGCGAGGTGGTGATCGAGTCGGTGCTGGCTCGGGCTTCGGGCTCTGTCATTCAGGATCAGCGGCAGAGAGCTACAGGGCGTCGGCCCACCGGCCGGATGCTGGTGACGGCCGCACCGGGATCGCGGCGCACGCGAACCCGCACCCGCATCCGAAACCGCACCCGAACCCCCATCCGCACCGTGCGGTGTGCTGGCCCCAGGTGCTCGATCAAGGCCTCACGGGCCTCGGGCTGCAACGTCCCAAGGGTGGGCGCCGTGATGCGGATGGCCAGGGTCACTCCTGCGGAGAAGGCTGCGCCTACGGCCGGGGCCTCCAGGAGGCCGGGGCGTTCAGCCAGAACGTGGAACACGACCTCTTGCGTGGGGGGGATTCTGCTTCTTTCCGGCTCGATCCCTGGCCTGCTCAGGTGAGACCGCAGGTGCGGACGGAACCGGGGAACCGGCCCTGCAGGCACCTGTCCTTGCCGCGTCAGGAGAGCCAGCCCCGCCCAGCGGCCAGCCTGGAGGCCTCCTGCACGGCGGTGATGCAGCGCTGGGCGCGGCGTTTGGCATCGTCCTGCCCCTGGGACCGCAGGACGTAGGCCTCCATCGCCTCCGGCGTTTCGATCAGCGCCAGCAAGCCTGTGGTGCGCGCGCTGAGCGAGCCATCGGCGAGCAGGCGGCTCACCAGGCCCTGCTCCCATAGCTGCAATCTTGCGGAGCCTGGAGGAAAGAGCTCCCGGTGCAGCACCCCGAGCAGCGACTGCTTGAGGCCATCGAGCTGCCCCGGCCGCAGCCGGCGGCTGTTGGGCAGGCCCGCCGCAGGACCGGCCGGGATCGCGGCGGGGATCGTGGTGGTGGCGCGATCGGGGGTGTGCTCCACGCTCCAGCTCAGGCCGGTGCCCGGCAGCCCCACGGTGGTGCGGGGCCCACCGCGGCGATTCACCGGGATGTTGAAGGAGGCGCCGCGCCCACCGACGGAGATCGAGCTCAGCCCGCCGCTGGAGAAGTTGAAGCGCAGCGGCCCCAGGCGGGCGGAGCGGCGGAGACGGAAGCCCATGGCACTCAGCGGCTTGGCTCGCAGGAATGACCCAAGCAGGGTCCTTAAGGTCCGGGAACAGGCACTCCAGCGGGCCGCCGCCAGCTGAAAAAGGGCGTACTTTGAGCTTGAGGGGATGCCCGGGAGCCAGCCCGACCCTCGCCCTCCACCAGAGTCCGGCCAGGGAACACCCGAGCCGGTGCGCACAACGGAGGTGCGCCAACGATGCGACACACAACCGGTGAACTCGATGACGCGGCGCGAGCGTCATCCCGTAGCAGCAGGGAGCGAGACGCCAGTTCTGTTTCCCGCGTTCTTCAATCTTGGGTTGGATAACCCCAGCCGGGATCACAGCCGAGAAGGTCAAGCCCCGAGCATCTCTTCTCCCAGACGTGATCCCCATCCCTTCCCTGCCAGGCCCCAGACAGGGCCTGCGTGAACCACAGACACCCGACCCGATCGAGCCCCAGATGCCAGGGTTCAGGTCCGCAACCGGTGCTAAGGCGCCCCTCGCGGGGCGCCTTCCATGTGTGTTTGCAGTTAGAGATCCATCCTCCAACCGTTCTGATTTCGGATCCACAGCCCTGGCGTGGAGGGCCAAGAGCAGCCTGAGTCACGAGCACGTCGCGCCATAACGCGAGCATCTTCCTCTTCTACCAGCCGTGGGCTCCTTCATGCCGTGCAGGTGAAAGGCCATCCCCCAGTCCATCTTGGCCGCAATGCTGTTTCACCGGCAGGCCGGCGCGTCTGGCCACCTCGCCGATGCGCAGGCTGGGCGCTGGTTTCGTTGACGCAGATCCTTGGCGCAGCAAGGTAAGAACCCTCCACCGTGAGGAACCTTTTAACCCTGGGCAGCGCCAGTCGGCGCGGCCCGGAGAACGAGTCTCCAGCAGGCATGGGTTACTGGAGACATCCGTTAGGGTGGGCATCCGGCAGGTCCCCTGCGCTCGCCCCCGTCCCATGCCGCTCCTCCATCGTCCATGGGCAGCCCGGGTGGCCGCCGTGATCGGCGCCAACCTGCTGCTGTCCGCCACCGCTGTTGCTGCTCCAGCTGCCGGCGCTGGCGGCGTTCCAGCCCATTATCCCACCCAGGCAGAGGCGGAGAAGGCCGCGAGGCTGCACTTCAATTGCACAGGCGCCCACAAGATGGGCGACAAGTGGATGCCCTGCGCCAAGCACGCTGACTCCCACAGCTCCGCGCCTTCCCACTGAGGTCAGGCACTCCCATGGCTCAGTGCGGCGACAAGCCCAAGCGCATCGCCATTGGCATCGCGCCGCTGGGCATCGTTTCGATCGGCATCGTGCCGATGGGTGTGGTGAGCATCGGTGTGGTGCCGATGGGGGTCATCAGCCTCGGGGTGGTGGGGATGGGTGTGCTCAATGCCTGCGTGGTGGGTATGGGCGTGCTGATTGCGGGCGTGAACGTGATGGGGGTCTGGTGGGCCGGAGTCGAGGGCATGGGACCGCGGCGGCTGGGAGCCCCTGCTGCGCCACTGCATCAGCACCATCACGGCTCGCCCGGCCAGGCACCCGCCAACCTGCTGGCCTACCCAACCCGCCAGCAGGCCCTCGAGCAGGCCCATCAGCTGGGCTGCAGCGGCGTCCATGCCATGGGTTCGCTCTGGATGCCCTGCGCTGAGCACCCTCGATAGACGTCTCCTTCTGCATCTGCCAGATCTGTGGCCCTGTTTGGCGCGGCCTCAGCACTGGGTTTGCTGCTGGATCAGCCCTCCCAGGCCCATGCATCGCCAACGGCGGCATCGTCGCCGTCTTCCATCATGGCCGGCCCCGAGAGCTGTGCAAAGTCCTCTCGGGGGAACTCGGGAGCATCCAGCAGCCCCTTCTAAGCGCCCTTCTCGGCTGTGTAGGCCAACTCGTCCTGATACCTGGCGAAGCCAGTTGAAGGGGACCAGGGGCGGGTTCGGTCAGTACGGTTACGACGTCATTCCACCAATCCCGGTGGGTGATCCGAGCGATTCAGCAACGGGGCAGAAGTGGGTGTTCGGGGTGGGGGAACTTGGTGGCGGCCCCCAATCCAACTTCCTCAGCCAAAGCGCGTGGGATTCTCAGGTCAGGCGTGCCAACCCAATTCTAAACCTTCACCTGCGTACCACGGCGACAACTCCACGCTGGCCATACCACTCTTTGCATCGGCAGCCTATGCATCCATCGATAACGCTAAAGTGGATGTGCGGCGTTAGCCGTTACTTCCCAGGACTTGTTCCCTCATTTTATTGAGAGCTTTTTTAGCAAAAAGACCAAGCTTTCTTGGAGACACAGGTATTCCCCGATTCAGCTTGGGCAGAGAAACAAACTCATAGCCATTCGACATTAGGGCCCCTGCGATGCCGATAAATTGTCGAGCATCAATATTGTCAAATTTTAACCCTAGCAACTCATATTGGGACGCCTGCCAATCATTCAAAGCTCCAATATCATAAACAAAGCGGACTGATTTAACATCCAATGTGTGCTCCTTGAATCGTTCAATTCTTCTATCGTATTTTCGCTTTACTTGAACATAATCATCTTTGCCTTTGCTTGAGAAGTCGTGAGGATAAAGAATGCCATAGCGCCTGCATATCACAGGTGTAATAATCTCATTGGAAATTTTTAAATCAATGCCATTCTCCTCAAAAAGCATTCGATTTGTTGGAGGCAAAAACTCGAAGTTCTTGTATTCCAAAAATCCCTCAAACCCATTCTCTATCAGTTCAACGACAGACCTCAGTGGAGTTACAGTCCAGTCAAACGGATACGCGTCCTTTCTCAGGCTTTTGGATCGAAGAAAATGGGTGGGAGAGCAACTTATGCCTATTGGAATAAATCTTTTCTTCATTTCGTTCTAGCCAACTGCTATTGGGGTAGATCCGCCTAAGTCGCTCCGAAAGCCCCAGGCTGCACGCCCAAGACGCAGCATTCGCCCGGCTGCCAGGCGACGGAAGCACTGCGCAACAATGGATCCCACGGTGGATCCCACGGTGGATCTCACGGACCAACCCTCGTGGATTTTAGGCTGATCCGCATCATATGTGTTCATAATGCTATAACGGAATTGGCGGTGGTGTGTTCGGGGCCATGGGCGGTGCCCTGCCGGCCCAGGTGTTCCTCGCAGCTCTGGCGATTACGGCGGTGGCGGTGCAAATGTTGCGCAAAAACTGCCCATAGCATAGCCCCAGCCAGTTACCTGCGCCGCCCTGGCGATTGTAGCGGTGACGGTTTACGTCATGCTGCACGGCCTGGACGCTCCGGCCGACGGCTCCGCCCTGCTCTGGCGGCTGGGGGGCCATCAGCGGCTCAGTGCTGGTGAGCAGCGGCAGCGTCCTGGCGCTGCGGCGTCTGCCCTTGGCCTGGACCCGTGGCGTCTGCGTGCTGCTGGCTCTCTGCGGCGGCGTGGCAGCCCTGGGGCCGATCGGCTTGCTGATGCGCTGAGCTGAACGCAGGGTTGGTTCACTAGCTGGAGGGGGGCGAGGATCACAATCCCCTGGATCTCTCTTCCCTGCCTGCGCTCTCCTCGCCCCTGCAGATCCGCCCCTTTGAGGCGGCCGACTGGCCGGCGGTGTGGGCCCTGCTGGAGCCGGTGTTCCGCGCTGGTGAAACCTTCCCCCACGACCCGGCCATCAGCGAGGCCGAGGCCCACAAGGCCTGGGTGGAGCAGAACCAGGCGGTGATGGTGGCCTTGGATGCGGCAGGAGCTGTGGTGGGCACCTACTACCTGAGGCCCAACTCCCTCGCCCTCGGTGCCCATGTGGCCAACGCGGGCTACGTGGTGGCCGAGCCCTGCCGGCGCCAGGGAATCGGCAGCCGCCTCTGCCAGCACTCGCTCCAGGCGGCGCGGCGGCTGGGGTTCCGGGCGATGCAGTTCAACCTGGTGGTGAGCACCAACACCGCCGGCATCCGCTGCTGGCAGCGCAATGGCTTTCAGGTCGTCGGCACATTGCCCGGGGCGTTTCGCCACCGGCAACTGGGCTACGTCGATGCCCTGGTGATGCTGCTGGGACTCGTGGAGGGGCCCAAGCCATGAAGCTGGTGCCGCTGCGGCTGCAGCCTGGCGCCGACCTGCGCCAAGCGCTGGAGGCCTGGATGGGCGAGCAGCAGGAGCAGGCGGGCTGTGTGATCAGCGCCGTCGGCAGCCTGTCGGTGGCCCAGCTGCGCTTCGCCGGAGCGGCCGAGGCCACGG
>JBKDOR010000276.1:0-7122 GCA_046342775.1 Synechococcaceae cyanobacterium | reverse complement strand
GACGACCAGATCGATGCCTCCCTGGTGCGCCGCCGCACGCTGCTCAGCGGCAGCACGTTGTTGAGCGAGCTGCAAGCCAGCCCGGCGGCGCTGGCGGCCCCTGGCGCAGCGATCGAGACGGCGGCTTTCTCGGCGCCCGAGGGCATCAGCACAGCCAAGCAGATCGCTGGCATCGGCGTTGGCTCAGAGGTGATCAACTCGGTAGAGATTTACAAGAATCTGATTCCGATCTCCGGGCTCGAGACCATCCAGATTCCCACCGATCTCTTCCCTTCCTTCAAGCTGAATCTCGGTCTGCTGGCGGCAATGAATGACCAGCGGCTGATTCAGCTGCTGGCCAGCCCACCCGCTGTCGATCTGGTTGAAGAAAGCTTTGCCGCCGCTTTGCCGGCGCCGTTGCGCACGCAAACGATCAGCTCCACCAGCGCCATCGGGACCATAGGCAGTACCGCGCTTCTATGGGATGTGGAGCCCTCCACAACCATCGATGGTCAATTGTTGGGTTACCAAGAGGCGGCAAAGGTTGGGCCTGGAAACTATGCCCGGATTACCTCCGATCAGCAGGTTGTCATCAGCTCGCCCGTGCTTGGTTTTACGGGCGATGAAGCGGTCGCTTATGGCGAGTTTCCACGTCTGGAGATGGCTGTTGTGGGGCAGAGCGGTGGGCCTAGCAATGTCTACTCCGCTTACTGGCTGCCCAGAGCAATGCAGGCGAACGGCTTCCAATGGTTGATCGAGAATCAAGATCAATTCAATGATCGCAGCCCCGAAACCGGCGGGGCCGCCAATCCGCGGGCAAGCATGCTCACGATTGCGTTGCCTGAGCCTCTCGACATTGCCAGAATCTCCCTGGAACTCGCCGCGGTGCCGGCTGGGCGGAACGGCGGCCAGCCTGTGTTGCGCAGCCATCTCTTCAAGGTCAACCAGTACAGAAAGAAGAGCGTCGGCGTTGACAATCCGCTGTTGGCCGATATCAAGCTGGCTGGCTTCGACGCAGGCGACTATGAAATCGTGGATAGCCGCGTTGTCAACCTAAACGGTGACCAGACTTATATTGATAACTATGCGGGGGCTGTTGACTTTATCAGCTTTACGCCCTACTTCGAGATCGGCAGCCTCGACACTGGTGGCCTCGACATTGGTGGCCTCGACGGGAAAAGCAGCGGCTATGGCGACGAAATATTCTTGACGCCCCTGCTGAATGGCGCCAGCGGAGTTGGGCTACAGCTGTCGATCGATGATGTCTTGATTCGCAAGCCAGAAAATTACACGCTGCAATACAACACCTACGTCTTGCCGGGCTCCGAGCTGCAGGTTGCCGCCTATCAGGGCTCGCAGGTGAATGGGGCCGCGGTTGGGACGGCCAGCCTGGCCAGCGCCAACGGGGCCCTTTCGGTGGCGGTGAACACCATGCCGGTGCTGCCCAATCCCCTGCTCACCCTGAGCAAGCGCGGCGGCGAGGCCTTCAGCCTCAACGACATCACCTTCAGCCCCTCCAGCACCGGGTCCTACCGCGCCCAGATCACCTACTACGACGGCAGGGTCGAAGAGGTGACGCTGAACTTCGGCTCCTCGGCCATCACGCCCGACCAGCTGACGCCGCTGGCGTCCGAAGCCAGCCAAGGCTCCTCGACCAGCCAGAGAGCGGTGGCACCCGTCACGCCTCCCGCGCTCAACACCCCGGCCGGCCTGGCCCGCCAGGCGCTGCTCGCGGCCCTGGACGGTCCTGTTCAGTCGATCGCCTTCCGATCGACCGCAACCAGCGGCTTCCTCAATCGACAACTCTCGATTCTCGACGTCGCGCTGGCCACGGCCCTGGGTGAAGCGCCCGTGAACCTCACGCGCGATCTGCGCAACGCCACCCTCGAGGCCATGGGGCCGCTGCCCAGCGAGGCCACGCTCCATCTCGACACGGCGGTGCTCAAGGGGCTCACCTCCGCCCGCGTGGCCCTGGAGGATCTGGCGGTCTTCCTCGGCAACGCCTCCACCGCCTCGCTACCCAGCGATTTGGCCAGCACGGCCAAGTCCTTCTCCTTCGCGAGCCAGGCGGCGGTGGCCGATCTCAGCGGCCGCAGCCTCGCCGAGCTGATCGCGATCGGGCGCTCCGATCGCCTCGATGGCCAGCCCGTGCTGGCGCCCGCCTTCTCGCCGGCGGAGCTGGCGGAGCTGCTGAAGCGCGATCTGATCCTCAAGCCCACCGATATCGGCCTGATCGACGACATCCACACCCTCGACGAAACGGTGCGGGTGTTGTTGCGACCGCTGGAATCGCCCCTGGAGGTGCTGCGCAACACCAACCCGCTGCCGCCGCTTCCGGTCCAGCCACCGCTGCTGTTGGCCGAGGGTTCGCTCTTCCCCGATGCCACCTTGGCGGCCTTCGGCGATGTGGATCTCGGCGGGCCGATCAGCGATCTCTACCTCGGCGGCGAACGGGCCGGAATGATCAACTACGACCCGGTCTTCGCCCTGCCGGGCGATGCGGCGGGCTTCCGCAGCACCCTGCCCTCCCTGGCGATGGTGACCCTGCACGACGCCATCCATCCGCTTGATCTCAGCGGGCTGCAGCTGGCCACCCTCAATCCCTCCGGCACCCGGCGCAACCCGTTGCTGCCGGCGCCCCTGCAGCTGCCCCTCGGCTCCGGCTTTGATTTCGGCAACACGGTGGCCTATCGCGAGTTCTCACTGGCGCAGCTGATCGGCACGCCGATCCTGGGCCGCACCTATCAGATTCAGGCCGTTGCCGCCTTCCGCGCCGACCTCGATGGCGATGGGGTGGCCACGCCCCTGGCCCTGCGCCTGCAGATCCTCGACAGCCGCAATCGCCTGATCGATCGCCTCCAGGACACCGACAACACCCTCAACCCGGGTCAGCGCACCGACGCGGATGTGCTCACCTTTACCTGGAGCGAGAAGCTGGCCAATGCGCGGCTGCGGGTGGCGCCGGCGCTCAACTTCGCTGACGGCACCAGCTTGGCCGCGGCCCAGGCGCAGCTCGGCGACAGCGCCTTCCGCCTGCAGGTCGGCATCCTCGACACCCCGGCCCTGGCGGAGGGTTCAGCCACCTGGGCCGACATCGACAACGACGGCGATGTGGATCTGCTGCTCAGCGGCGAAGATGCCGACACGGGCCTGCTCACCACCCAGCTGCTGCGCAACCCGCTGGTGGGCGGTGGCAGCGGCTTCGAGCGGCTCTCGATCGCCCTTCCCGGCCTGAAGCGAGCCGTGGCCAGCTGGGGCGACGTCGATCTCGATGGCGACCTCGACCTGGCCGTGAGCGGCGTGCAGGGCAGCGCCGAACGCCCCTACCTGCAGATCTTCCGCAACACCACCAGCCAGCGCCTCAGCGATCCCGGCGAGGGCGAACCGCCCTTCGCGGGGATCCTCAACCGCCGCCCCGATCGCCCCGAGGCCCTCGGCGTGGTCTGGAACGGTGCCCAGAACGCCGTGCAGCTGGGCTGGAGCTTCAGCCACCTGATCAACGACGACGCGCCGTACACCTACAACCTCGGCCTCGGCCGGGCGCCGCGCAGCGGACCTGACCGGGTGGCCCCAGGCCAAGGGCTGGTGTTCGATCAGATCGCCCCCCTGGCCGACCCGCTCAGCGGCGAGCGCCGCCTGGCCGCCCACGGCAACCAGGGCTTCCACAACCAGGGCCTGTTCAGCGCCGGCCTGCCGGGCGAGACCTACCACTGGTCGGTGCAGGCGATCGACAAGGGCTTCCGCGGCTCGCTCTGGGTGGATGGCGACGACTTCACCATCCAGCCCCTGCAGCCCAGGTTCCAGAGCACTACGACGGTGCTCGCCGGCAGCTCGCTGCCCAGCGGGGCGGTCGCTCTGGCCAGCCTCGGCGGGGGCGGAACGGCGGACCTGCCGGCTTCGGCTGAACTCGCCATCGACCTTGACAGCGACGGCCTGCGGGATCGCATCCGCTACGACGCCGCCAGTCGCCGCCTGCTCGTGCGGCAGGGCGCCGGAGCCGATGGAGGCGCGCTTCGCCCCTTCCTCGGTCCCACCGGCGCGCTGATCCCCACGGAGCCCACCTTCCTGGCCAACCTGCCCGTGGGGGCCAGCCAAGTGAGCCTGCGGGCGGTGGATCGCAGCTTCCTCGCCGACAGCGCCGAGGGGCGCTGGACCTTCTCGGTGGATCTCGATGGCGCCGATGGCCCCGCCGCGGCCGCGGAGCTGGCCAGCTTCCGCAGCGGCGATCCGCTCGGGGCGTCGCTGGATCTGGCCGGCAGCCTGCTCACCCGCCAGCGCTATCGCCTGCTCGATGTGCCCAGCCAGGTGCGCCTCTTCCTCGCTGGCGACGACGTGCGCGAGCCGCTGCGCAACAGCGACGGCACTCCGCTGCTGCAGGCTGGCGCGCCCCAGTTCGCCAACCTCAGCTTCAGTCTGGAGGAGGCCCGCAGCGGCGCCCTGCGCTTCCTGTTCAGCCAGCCCGATGGCGCGACCCCCGGCGACATCACCCTGCGGCTGGCCCCGGCGGTGGGCAGTGGACCCGCCACCTACAGCCTGCGCCTCCAGGATCTGGGCGATGGCCGCCCCGACCTGCTGGTGGGCTGGGCCGACAGCGGCTCGCCAGGGTCACCCCAGGCGTTCGCGCTGGTGCCCAACCTGGCCGTGCGCGGCAACCAGGACCCCACCGCTCCACAGCTTCATGCCCTGGAGCTGGCCGGCACCACCACCGCCCCCACCCTGCGGGTGCGCTGGACCCCCGGCGGCGACCTGGAATCCCCCGCCTCCCAGCTGCGCCACCAATGGCGTGTGACCGCGGCCGGCGCCCTCGAACCCGGCGCCTGGCAGGAGATCAGCGGCGCCGCGGCCGGCGGCAGCTTCGAGCTCAGCCAGGCCGAGCTGAATGCCGCCGGCCTCGTCGATGCGCTGCAGCCCGGCTCCAGCCTGGGGCTGGACCTGCGGGTGGTGGATGCCGGCGACCGCGAGGCCCGCTCCGGCGTCGCGTCGTTGCGTCTGCCGGCGCTGCCGTCGCCGGAGACCCGCCCGGGCCTGATCGGCCTTGAGGGCGTTCGCCTGCTGGAGGGCGACAACCTGCAGCACCGCGGCAGCGACCTGATCCCCCTGCAGCTGCGCCAGCGCCTGCTGGCGGTGGAGCCCGGCGCCGCCGGCGCCCTGGCGGCCAGCCAGATCCGCCTGGTGCTGCCGGAGGGCTTCAGCGCCGCCGGCAGCTTCCTGCTACGCCAATCCGATGGCACCACCACGGCGGCACCGGCCGCCACCCCGCTGAGCGGCAGCCCCGGACTGCTCGCCATGGCCCTGCTGCCCGCCCAGCTGGAGCAGCTGGTGTTCCAGCCCAGCCGCGAGGCCACCGGCCGCCTGCCCCTCTCCCTGCAGTGGCAGCAGCCCTTTGCCACGGCCGGGGTTCCGGCCCTGAGCCTGAGCCAACCCCTGGAGCTGCGCTTCCGCGACGGCGGCGACCGCATCCCCGCCACCGCCTCCCTCAGCGAGAGCTCCAATCCCGCCGATCTCTGGACCCTCAGCCTTCCCGCCGCGGCGGTGCTGGTGGATGGCATCGGCGGCCGCCCGCTTGATTTCAGCGCGATCAGCGCCGATCTCAGCCCCGTCAACCTGCCGGGCTGGAGCGAGCGGCTGGGGGTGGCCCCGGCCCCCGGCGACCTGCGGCTCGCCGCCAGCCTCGCTGGCAGCACCCGCCGCCTCAGCGTCAGCGGCAGCCGGGCCCGCGCCCTGCTCGACGGCCTGCAGATCCTCAACGCCGAAGCGATCAGCGGCGACCTGCGGCTCAGCCACACGCCGGTGCTGGCGGACGCGATCCTGCGCCATGGGCTGCCGGCCCAGGCAGGCCAGCCGGAGGTGCTGGAACAGCGCCGCCTCACCCCGCTGCTGGCGGCCAGCAAGACCTATCGCCTGATGGTCAGCACCACCATCACCACCACGATCACCAACACCACCACTGCGCTGCCGCTCAGCAGCAGCAGCGGTGGCACCAGCCAGGTGCTCGAGGTCAACGCCGATGCCGACCCCAGCGCCGCGGAGCTGCGCCAGAGCCTCAGCCTGGCCGGCGACTATGGGGCGCTGCCGTTCACGATCAGCGTCGATCCCCTGGATGGCTCCCGCCTGATCCTGGATTGGAAGAGCAGTGAGCCCCAGCCCGAGACCACCAGCGTCAACCTCAATCTCGATGGCACCACCACCACCACCACGCGAACCACCAGCGTGACGGTGGCGGTGCTGGATCGCTCCCTCAGCCCGCTGGTGCCCCTGGGGATCCAGCAGCTCAGCCAGCCCCTGCAGCTCGATACCAACCTCGCCGGCGATGGCCGCGATCTGCTCAGCCTGCGCAGCGACCTCATCGCCAGCGGCGGATCGATCGATCGGGTGGCGCTGCTGCCCCTGCAGGTGCGTTCGGATCGCGACCTGCGGATCCCCTTCAGCAAGGCCAGCGGCCTGGGCGACGTCAGCCTCAGCCGCGTCGATGGCGGCGGCGATGCCGCCGCCCTCAGTCTCAGCGGTGGCGAGCTGCGGCTGGATCTGCCCTCCCTGCCCGGCGCGCCGCTGCCCCGCAGCCTCAGCGTGGCCGCGATCCAGGAGCGCAATGCCGGCGCCGGCCCCTTCTCCCTGATCCCGGCCCAGGCCTGGGCTTTCGGGGTGAACCCCGAGGGCGGCGACCCGGTGATCGCGGTGCAGACCAGCGGACTGCTGATCAATGGCGCCGCCGCCCCCGCCCAGCTCTGGTTGCGCTGGCAGAGCTTCGACGACGGCGCCAGCCGCAGCAGCGGCTTCGTGGCCTACGCCAGCGCCGCCGATGCCGCCGCTGATGTGGGCCGTTTGGCGCTGCTCAGCGCCGCTGCGGGCGCCACCCTGGTGCACACGCCGCCCAAGGGCACCTACCAGGCCTACCGGCTCGATTTCCAAGACAGCGGCGGCAACGCCCTCGTGGGCTACAGCCGCCTGTTGTTTGTGGAGAGCGGCGCCCCGGAGGCGGTGATCGCCCATCTGGATCGCAGCGCCGGCGTCGGCCCCGACCACCAGCTGCTGCTGCCGGTGGGGCTGAGCAGCGCCGCCGTGGCCGTGGGCGGCACCCTGCCGGCGGCCGAGGCCAGCCTCGGCGTGCCCGGGGCCCTGGCCGGCAACCTGCCCGGCATCGAC
>JBKDOR010000275.1:0-4437 GCA_046342775.1 Synechococcaceae cyanobacterium | reverse complement strand
GGCCCAGCGCACCGAAGGCAACGTCACTTTCCAGAACACCTGCCAGTCGCTGGCCCCCAAGGTGCGGGCCGCTTCTTCCTGTTCCCAGCCCTCCTCTTCCAGCAGCGGAATCACCTCGCGGGCCA
This sequence comes from Synechococcaceae cyanobacterium, assembly GCA_046342775.1. GTDB lineage: Bacteria > Cyanobacteriota > Cyanobacteriia > PCC-6307 > Cyanobiaceae > Cyanobium. Next base: position 4,312 of record JBKDOR010000275.1, on the reverse strand, counting down.
TGAACGGGAAGGTGACGATGATCGTGGCCAGCACGATGCCGGGCCAGGAGAAGATGATCTTCCAGCCGAGGCTGTTGATGATCGGCGCCAGCAGGCCGTGGTTGGGGCTGTAGAGCAACACCAGCATCAAACCCACCACCACCGGCGAGATCGAGAACGGCAGGTCGATGACGCTGAGCAGCAGCGCCTTGCCGCGAAACTTGCGGCGGGCGATCGCCGTGGCCGCCGCCAGGCCGAACACCGTGTTGCAAGGCACGGCGACGGCGGTGGCGAACAAGGTGAGGCGCAGGGCGGAGAGCAGCTCTTCGGAGCGGAAGCTCTCCAGGAACACCCCCAGCCCCTTGGCGAAGGCCTGAGCCACCACCGCCAGGGCCGGCAGCAGGATCACCACCGCCACATAGACGCCGGCGAACACGGGAATCAACCAACCCAGACCCAGGCCCGCGCCGGTCTTGTTCTTGGGGCCCGGCTTCACCCAGCTGGGCGGCCGCACATCTTCCAGGGGGGGGATCACAAAGGCCATGGCCGAGAGCGCTGCGGAATGGGGGGAAGGGGAGATGGAGAGGGGGGCGAACTCAGCCGGACTGGTTGCTGCCCATGTAGCGCTGCCCCCAGATCTGCAGCGCATTGATCACCAGCAGACTCACCAGCGAGAACAGCAGCATCACGGTGCCGATCACGGTGGCATCGGGGATCTCGAACTCCTCCAGCTTCTGCACGATCAAGGTGGGGGTAATCAGATCCCTGAAAGGCACATTGCTGGAGATCATCACCACCGAGCCGTATTCTCCCACGGCCCGGCTGTAACCCTGGGCGATGCCTCCGAGGATGGCGGGCATCAGCTGCGGCAGCACCACGCGCAGGAAGGTTTGCAGCTGGCTGGCGCCGAGGCACCAAGCCGCTTCCTCCTGCTCCCGCTCCAAGGAGCGCAGCACCGGCTCCACCGTGCGCACCACAAACGGCAGGGAGATGAACACCATCGCCACCCCCACGCCCAGCACCGTGTACGACACCCGCAGACCGAACAGCTGCATCAGCGGCTTGCCCAGCCAGCCCTCTTCGCTGTACACAAACGAGAGGGCCAGACCCGCCACGGCGGTGGGGAGGGCGAAGGGAAGGTCGATCAGCGAATCGAGCAGGCGCTGGCCGGGGAAGCGGCAGCGGATCAGGGCCCAGGCCACCGCCAAACCACAGACGCCATTGATCAGGCTGGCGATGGCGGCCACGCCGAAACTCACCTGATACGTGGCGAGGGCCTCGGGGGAGGTGGCCATCGCCCAGAACTGGGCGGGGGTGACGCGGGCCGCCCTGAGCAGCAGACCGCCCAGCGGCAGGAAGAGCACCAGGGAGAGATACACCCAGGTGATCCGCCAAGACCAGCTCGGCAGCTTGGGCAGACCAGCCACGATCGCGGCGACGGTCCGGCGGCGCGGAAAGGCGCTCATGGGGGTGCGATCGGGACAAAGCTCCATGACCGTATCACCGCCAACCCTGAATTGCCGCGTTTTCCAATCGGGCTTAAGGAAGATGCCCGCCTGACGCCGTGGGGGCCAGGCCGCGGGGCATGGGCAGCAGGCTGCCAGCAGAGCGACGACCGGTGGCGTGACCCCTGAGGACGTTGAAGACACAGCGGCAGGTCAACCCAGCCACATCCCAGCGCGAACGGCTGATTGAAGGTGGGGTGCAACCCAAGGGCATGTTTTCCACCACCTTCCGCTATGCACTGATCAGCTTGCTGGAGCTGGCTGACAGCGACGCATTGCTGCAAGCGAACACCATCGCCAGCCGATACAAGCTTTCACCGCACTATTTGGCGGTGGTGCTCTCCGACCTGCGCCGCCTCGGCCTGGTGCAGAGCCACAAAGGGAAGAACGGCGGGTATCGGCTCGCCTGCGAGCCGTGTCAGGTGAATATTCTACACCTCTACCACTCCCTGGCGGGCGGTGTCGTGGAAACGCCCCAGATGCCAGAGCAAAATGACGCCAAGAACGATGCGGCGACCATCGGCAAAGCTGATCGCTGGCTCAGCGGGCTGCTCGAACACTGGCTGGCGGAATTAGCCACCACGACCCTCGCGGATCTGCGGGGATTGGCGGAGGGTGGGGAAGACAGGTAAGGCCCGGCCCGATCTGTTGACTGCTGACCCCGAGCCATGCCCCGTGCTGTCGACGCCCGCCCCATGGACCCTGCCACGTAACAGATTGCTACAGTGGTTGCGGATCCAGCATGTAGCGGTAACCCATGGTGAAATCCGCCTCCCCCATCCGCCTGCAAGATGACTTGATGCGCAAGGCGGCCCTGGCCGGAGCCCGTCACCACCGCAGTACAGCCGAGCAGATTGAGTACTGGGCCGCCCTGGGCCAGGCTGTGGCGGCACGCCTCGATCCCGATCTTCTGCTCGATGTGAAGGCGGGACTGGCGCGGCTGCGGGTGGAACCGGTGCGGGCGGCCGCGGTGGCGCCGGAAAGCGTGTTCGCGTCCCTCGAGGCCCAGCGCCAGAACGGCAACCTGGCCGCATCCGTGAGCACGGCCTCTGTGCGCTACCAGGTTTGCCCCAGCCGGCCAGGCTTGCTGGAGCAGATCGATCGCGATGGCAACCGCTCGGTCGGCTGCTTTGCCGATGGTGTGTTTCGGCCCTGCGATCCAGCGGCAGCTTGAGCGACCGCCCCCAGCTTTGGATCCTCGTGGGTGGAAGCCCACAGCTATGAAGCCGCCCAACTGGCGGAACGGCAGCGGCATCAGCTGCTGGAGCAGGGCGTGAGCTTCTGTTTTGAAACGGTCTATTCCCATCCCTCCAAGATCGATTTCATCGCTCGCGCCAAGAGCTTGGGTTATCAGATCATCATGGTGTTGATCCACCTGGAGAACAGCGATCTCAACCAGGCGCGGATCGCCTGCCGGGTCAGTGAAGGTGGCCATGCTGTGCCCGCGGACAAGGTGATCAGCCGCATCCCGCGTTTGCTGGATCAAGTGCGTGCCTCGATTCCGCTTGTGGATGTGCTTCAGGTCTACGACAACTCCTCAGCACTTGAACCATTTGTGGCTGTGTTCACGATCTGCAATGGCTCCGTGAGACGGCAGATCGATCCCCTGCCGGCTTGGGCGACTGCGTTGCTCTGCGACACTCAGGACACTTGATCGGCCTGCTGCACCCGCGCCGAGCCAGCGAGGTAACGGGGCTGCAACCGCCAGATGGGCCGCATGGGGGGCAGCGGCGAGCCGCTGCGCAGAGCTGCGGCTCATCCGCCCGCTGGGGCTGCGGGTCTCAGGCGACGCGGTTCTGGGCTTCGGGCTCCACCCGCAGCAGCCGCGCGTCAGCACGGTATTGGGCCAGGGAGATGGGGTCTTGATGGCGCAGCAGCTCACCGTTGCGGAACACCAGGGTGTAACGCTGGAGCTGGCTTTCAGCCAGGTGGGAGCGCAGGATCTGGGCGGTCATGGGGATGGGGAAGACGCAAAGGAAGGAACAAGCAATGGCAGACAAGCAGGCTCAGAAGCCGGCAACAAGGGGTTCAACCGGCAGCATCAGGTCGTCGTCGCTCACCTTCTGCAGCAGGCCCATGGCCTTGTAGCGGTTCAGGTTCTTGGTGACCGTCACCCGGGTGAGGCCGCAGATCTCCGCGAGGGACTTGTGGGTGAGGTTCATGTCGCGCAGCGACAGGCGATAGCCCTTGCTGCTCACCTGGCCAAAGCGGGTGCCGATCCAGCGCAACAGCATCAGCAACCGGTGCTCGGCGCTGCGGATGCGGTTGATTTGAAAGATTTCTTCCGTATTGCGGATCTGCAGGCGCAGGTAGTCGAGCAATTCGGCGTCGCTGGGATGGAACTGCTCCACCACCACGGTGGAGAGGCATTGCACCTCCACAGGTTTCAGGGCCGAGTGGGCATTGGTGACCCAATCTCCCGGGCCCCAGAGGCCGAGGGTGATCGCTTCACCCTCTTCATCCCAGGCGGAGGTGCGGATGTAGCCGTCAAGGATCTTCCAGCTCAGGCCATCGGGCAGCACGTCATGGGGCTGGAGGGTGAGGCGCAGCAGCTGGGGCGGACGTGAGGTGGTCATGGCGGAATGTCAAAGGGATGGACATGGCGGGGGAAGAGGCAACCGGCAACAGGCCGGCGGAGGGCATTCGGCAGGGACAGCGCATGGCGCGTCTTGCAGTTGGCGGAAAAGTAGCACGCAAAGCCCACCGGCTTTGTGTTCTTTGCCACGTTCGCTTCGGTGGAGCGGCCCGAGGCTGCTGGCTCTGCCGAGCGCTGGCAAGCGCAGACGGGCGCTGCGACAGGCGGGCAGGGGCACCCGATCGCAGCGCGT
>JBKDOR010000274.1:0-19276 GCA_046342775.1 Synechococcaceae cyanobacterium | reverse complement strand
ACGCAATAAAACCTAATCAACGCATGAAAATAATCCACAACAACATAGATTATTCAGGCCTGGCTGACAGTTGCGGGTGGGTGATCAGATATCAAGAAAACCGCAGGTCGAAGGAAGATGTCACCAAAATCCGTTAATAATAGATTCGAAGTCAGCATTGATCAGCATGACTAAAGTCATGGAAGCCTGGGACGACCAACACCTCAAGCGCGAGAATGTCCGTAGAATCGCAGGTGCTCATTGCAATACATGAGTATAGGAATGATATGTCTCCCCGTAGTCAACAACATTCCAAGATCGACAGATTGATCCAGCAAAAACGCGACTCCTGGCTTAAAAACACTAGCTCCACTTGAAGAGACTCCCCTAGAAAAACACAATGTCTGGCTATCAACGGGTGGTATCGTCCGGAGGTTGCCAAGCCGTAGCATGGTCAGCTTGATAGAACCTGCGCCTGTGAGGAGTGGATTTGCTGCTGCCAAAGTTCATAATATTTACCTTTAGCATTAAGCAGGGAAGAATGATTTCCGAATTCTACGATAGCACCAGCTTCCATCACGCAGATGCTATCGGCTCTAACAATTGTGCTGAGCCTGTGGGCAATGATCACAATCGTCATGGTCCGGTTAAGCTCTTCGAGGGCGGTTTGAACCAGCCGCTCATTTCGAGAGTCGAGTGCACTGGTGGCCTCATCGAGGATCAGCAGTTGCGGATGCTTCAACAGGGCTCTGGCGAGAGAGATCCGCTGGCGTTGACCACCACTCAACCGGTAACCTCGTTCGCCCACTACTGTATCGTAACCTTTAGGTAGTTGCCGAATAAATCGATCAGCCTGAGCAAGCCGGGCAGCTTCTACAATTTCAACTTGACTACAGCCAGATGCCCCATAAGAAATATTTTCTGAGAGAGTCGCATTGAACATAAATGTATCCTGGCTAACTACGCCTATTTGCTGTTGCCAGCTTGATAATTCATACTCCTGCAGGGAAATCTCATCGATCACAATTTTGCCGGATGTTGGCTCGTAAAGCCCAACAAGCAAATCTGCGAGAGAACTTTTGCCGGCACCACTACTTCCCACCAGTGCAAGAGTACTCCCTTTGGGAATGACAAGGTTGACATCGATTAGCGCAGGATCGTTACTAGATGAATAAGTCAAACCGACGTTTTGAAACTCAATTGAGCGGTTTAAATGATGGAAGGGAAGCCCACCGCGACGCCTAAATTCCTTATCATCAGATCGAAGCAATGAATTCAATCGTTGAACATTGCCAGCATTGGTGGCAAGAATACTAAACGAGTTAGCAATGCCCGCGAGACGCTGGTTCAGGCGTTGCAGAGCCAACACGAATGTGATGAGACTAGGCAAGATTCCACTGGTCTTCGAACCAAAAAGTAGAACACTAAATCCTGAAATGACTGTAATCCCAAAAACAGGGAGGAAGGCCGTAATCGGCAATAACAGTTCTTTGGTCAAAATCTGTCTCTGCATGATTCGCTCATAGCTTCTAACATTTACATAAATTTTATCGGAAGCCCTGTCAGCGAGGCCAGAAGAATGAATCAGCCTTAAGCCTTGTATGTCCTGCGTCAGACTTGAACTTAATTCTACTAAAACTTGAGCAGCCGACAGCGCTGACCTTTTAATTCTTGGAATAACTCTGGCTTGAAATTGAGTCAAGAATATACCAAAAACACATGCAGCAAGGAGTAGCCAAGGAGAAAGTAAGCACAAGATAACGAGGTAAGATAGAGACAAAAGAGCGTTCTGAAGTATTGCGGACACCTGATTAATCTGCGCTTCGATGGCGCGCGGAGAAGTACTCGCCGTATTGAGTAGATCTCCGACCCGATAGCGACTAGCACAGGGAAACGAAAGGGCCAGGATCCGAGAATGAACTATGCAGGTGATTGTGGAATAAATCTTAGCCCCAAACAAGCCAGTCGAAACAGAATTAATATAGCGAGAAATACTCAGCAATAACTGTAAAGCCAAAGCCAAGCCGAGTAAGCATATAAAGAGTAGTTTATGGGTTAGCTGGCTTGAAGCATGTGGTAACCATTCGAGTACCCGAGCAAACGGTTGGGTTTGCCATGACACTTTTCCCGAACTGGCGAGAACTTGTACAGCTAGAAAAATGACTCCAAACGTAGCTCCTTCGGTTAAAGCCTCAAAAATACTCGAAACAAACGCGATGACAATTAAACGCCATTCCTTGCGTGCTGTAACGATTGTAAGCTGTGCCGCTGGTGACTTCCCATCAAGAATCAACGGCTTAATTATTTTTGTGAATCGTTGCGATGCTCGCGTGAGAAAATTATTTATCGAAGAGATAGAGACGATCATAGTTCTAAATGCCTACCAGAGGATGCGGCGAACTTCATCAGCTGCAATAAAACTTGGAAGGGACATAAGTAAAATTTGTATGGACAGAGCGTTGTGTCGAATTGCCTTGAAAAGCACTATATAAATGGGTCGATTTTAACGTCTTGGAAAGATTCACGATGTTCACAATAAAAATATGTGGAGCTTGGTGGTTTATGAGGAAATGGTCTTCGGATAGAAGGAAATGAAAGAAAGTTTGACATCATGCCTGAATGCCATTGGAGCTCGGGGGGGTTCATCCAAGAACCTCCTCATATTAGCATCTCACAAAGAGCCGTTCACGAAAGAGGCTCTGTCGGCGAAACCAGTCGATTACTCAACCATCAAATCAAATCAGGGACATTTCGGGAATGCGTAGCATGTATTAGTAAGTTTACGTTTGAACCTGCCAACGCAGAGGCAATTGGAGCTAAAAGAAGGTGGTGAATGATTAAGAACGTCATATCTTTTGAGTTCTTGTAATAGTAAGAATTATCTTAGCGCTTTCTGGGTTGGCCGCGCGTGGGCGTTGGGGCAGGCGTGAGGCTGTCCATCGGTAGGCAGGGGAGGGTTGGTGGTCATGGTTGTTGCGAGCTATCTCAGCCGATGTGATTGCTCGATGCACTTCCAATCCCAGCTGAAGACGACGGCGCCCGAGGAATTCGTTGTTCATATCTTTGGATTCTGTAACCAACATGAGTTAGGTGCAAGGCTGATCGCAAAGCCTGTCATGGATGCTTTCGAATGGCGCCGCTCCGATCATTAAGCAGACTCGAATCGCAAGGTTCTGGTTAATATTGCTTAGTTCGGCTGGCGACTGGGATGACTGGCAATGCCTGAATTGAAAGCGTCGCGTGTCATGATTATTTCAGAGCATTTATTCACGCAATAAACTAGTAGACAATTGCAGGGGCCTCACGATGGAATCATCAGCGTTCGTATTGTAGGCTGTACTCGCCCGATCATGCAAAAACGCCTACCGATGAATTTTACGATATAACTACCCTCGTTGCTGCCTGGAGCGATGCCGGCGGGGTTGTGACCGTGTGCAGTTCACCGACAGATCCATGTTCCCCCATCCACGCTCCGCTGCGGCCCATGATCCAATATTTTAACGCGTTACTAGCCGCTTGCATCAGTCGAATCGTTGATTCCACCCTTGCCACCGCAGGCTCAACTGAGTCGCCAACGGTGGATTGTCCTTAAGGTCGTCCCAATTCACCCTTGCTGATCCCTTTGCAATGACTTTGCTTAGTTCTCTCAACACCATGGTCGAGCAGCTCGTGGAGCGCTGGGGCTATGTGGGCATCTTCTCCGCAATGGTGTTGGAAAACGTGATCCCGCCAATCCCATCGGAAGTGATCATGCCGTTGGCTGGTTTTTATGTGGGCCAGGGAAAGCTGAGTTTTCCGCTGGTGGTGCTGGCCGGACTGCTGGGAACCGTGGTGGGGGCCCTGCCCTGGTACGGCATCGGCCGTCTTGTGAATGAGGAGCGCCTCAAGCGTTGGCTGGAGCGCCATGGCCGCTGGGTCGGCGTCTCCCCCAAGGAGCTGGACGACTCTCGGGCGTGGTTCACGCGCCATGGCGCCGCCGTGGTGTTCTGGGGACGCCTGATCCCGGCGATTCGCACGTTGATTTCCGTGCCGGCAGGGGTGGAAATGATGCCCTTCGGCCCCTTTTTGTTCTGGACTACCGCCGGCAGCCTGATTTGGAACCTGGCCCTGACCACCGCCGGTTGGGCATTGGGGAGCCGCTGGCAGGAAGTGAAGTCCGCCATCAAGCCGGTCGAGGGCATCGTCAACAAAGTGATCGTCGCCCTCGTGCTGCTGGTTCTCGTTTGGCTCGGGATGCGCATCTGGCGGCGGCGTGGCCACGGCTGACGCGCCGAGCTGAACGCCCTCCTTCACGTCGGCCCAACCAGGCCGCGCACCCAGAGAGGCCATGGGGTGTTGGGCGAACGGCTCAACAGGGCATGACGCCAAAAAAGGCGCCCGTGAAGGCGCCTTGAGGGCTTCGTGCCACTTGATAGCCCGGCTGCGCCACTGGCACAAGGGCGGCGAGGGGATTCGATGCCCGTTTCCCCTGACGGGACACCGCAAGGTGTCTCTCAGCCGGGCCGCAGCGCAGGGAGCGGGGCTGGACTGCGCCTGGAGCGTTCAGAACGGCACCTCATCACCGCCATCACCACCGAAGCTGCCGCCGCCCCCAGCGAAGCTGCCGCCGGAACCGCCTTCGCCATCGCGCTTGCTGCCGAGCAGCTCCAGCCGGTCGACGCGAATCACGGGTTTGCTGCGCTCCTCACCAGTGCTGCGGTCCGTCCAACGGTCCAGTTTGAACGAGCCGATGATGCCCAACAGCGAGCCCTTGCGGACATAGTCCGCGGCGACCTGGGCTTGTTTGCCCCAGATCTCGAGATTGAACCAGTCCGGCTCTTCATCGCGGCTGCGGCGGTTCACGGCCAGCGTGAGGTTGGCCACGACGCTGCCGGATTCGAAGTAGCGGACTTCAGGATCGCGGCCGGCCCGGCCGACGAGGGTGATCGAGTTGACGCCCATGGATGGCTTCCGATGTGGTGGATCAATGATGCGGCACCTCCCAGGAGGGCCACACCAAACAAGTGCCACCACCTGTCACATCCCTTGTTCTGAAGCCACTTTCCAATGACACCAGCCCCCCGCGGCTCGGCTGTGGCGGCCCTGACGCCGCCCCTGCAGCTGGCCCCGGCAGCCGGGAGAGCTCCAGCCCCCGGCCCGTATGATCCGACCCTGCCTGGCCGTTCCGATTCCGCCGCCGCCGTGTTCTTCCGCCGTTTCCAGTTCTCGTCGCGCGACATCGGCATCGACCTCGGCACAGCCAACACGTTGATGTATGTCTCCGGCAAGGGCATTGTCCTGCAGGAGCCTTCGGTCGTCGCGTTTGATCTCGAGCGCAACGTGCCTCTGGCGGTAGGCAACGCCGCCAAGGAGATGCTGGGTCGCACGCCCGGCAACATCCGAGCGGTTCGGCCGCTGCGCGACGGCGTCATCGCCGATTTCGACGCTGCCGAGCAGATGATCAAGAGCTTCATCCAAAAGGGCAATGAAGGCAGTGATCGGCAGGCCCCGCGTCTGGTGATCGGCATCCCCAGTGGCGTCACGGGGGTGGAGCGCCGTGCTGTGCGCGAGGCTGGTTTGGCCGGCGCAAGGCAGGTTCACCTGATCGATGAACCCGTCGCCGCGGCGATCGGCGCCGGCCTACCAGTCACCGAGCCCGTCGGCACCATGATCGTGGATATCGGCGGCGGCACCACTGAAGTTGCCGTGCTCAGCTTGAGTGGCACCGTATTGAGCGAGTCCGTGCGGGTGGCTGGCGATGAACTCAGTGATGCGATCAGTGTTTATCTCAAGAAAGTGCACAATCTGGTGGTCGGTGAGCGCACAGCCGAGGAGATCAAAATCCGGATCGGTTCTGCCTTCCCCGACGACGAACACGATCAGATCTCACGCGACGTGCGAGGATTGCATCTCCTCTCCGGATTGCCCCGCACCATCACCGTGCGGGCTGGAGATATTCGTGAAGCGATCGCCGAGCCCCTCAATGTGATTGTGGAGGCTGTGAAACGCACCCTGGAGCGCACCCCGCCCGAGCTCGCGGCCGACATCGTCGACCGTGGGATCATGCTGGCCGGAGGTGGCGCCTTGGTGCGGGGCATCTGCGATTTGATCAGCCATGAAACCGGCATCCTCACCCACGTGGCCGAGGATCCTTTGCTGTGTGTCGTCAATGGCTGCGGCATGGTGCTGGAGGATTACAAACGCCTGGAACGCGTGCTCGACACCCCCGACTTCGCCCGTCAGAGTGTCTGAGCCGTGAGATTGGCTCGCTGGCTGCGGCGAGCGGCCGGCCGCCCTTGGATTCAGTCCTGGCCCTGGCTGCTGGGGTTGCTGGCGCTTCTTCTGGTGCGCCTCAGCCGCGGAGCCGTTTTCACGGATCTTTACGCCCAACTCACGCGCCCGTTCTGGCCGGGCACGGCCCAGGCGGAATGGCTGCGCTCCGCCCGCCGTTTTGAAGATCAGGCACGCCTTGCCGGCCTGGAGGCCGAAAACCGACGCCTGCGAAGCCTGCTCGGCCTGCCGCTTCCCGCTGGGCGCGGGCAGACCGCGCCGGTGATCTCCCGCCAGCCGGCCGGTTGGTGGCATCAGCTCGTGCTGGGCGAGGGCTCCCTGGCTGGGCTTGCCCCCGGTCAACCGGTGCTGGCCCCCGGTGGTCTGCTGGGACGCCTGAGCAGCGTCACCCCCAGCACCGCCACGGTGACCCTGCTCACCGATCCCACCAGCCGGGTGGGGGTCTGGGTGCCCCGAACCCAGAGCCAAGGCCTGCTGAGCGGCATCGGCACGAGCCGCCCCCTGCTCCGCTTCATCGACAAGGATCCCCAGGTGCGACCCGGCGATCTCGTCACCACATCCCCCGCCAGCACCCTGTTGCCGGCCAACCTGCCGGTGGGCGTGATCCGCGCCGTGGATCCGGCGGCTGATCCGGCCCCCGAAGCCGTGGTCCAGCTTGGGGCGCCCGCCGCTGCGGTCGACTGGGTGCAGGTGCTGCGGCGTTGATGGCCGTGCTCGCCCGCCAACCGCTGGCCCTCGCCACCGCGCTGCTGGTGCCGTGGCTCAGCCTGGCGGCGCCCGCCTGGCTGCAGCTTGATGGCATGCCCCCAGCCTGGTCGGTGCTCTGGCTGCTGCCTTGGTCGCTGGCCGATGGGCGCCTCTCGGGGTTGGCGCTGGGGCTGGCGCTGGGGCTGCTGCTCGATGGTCTGCATCCCGGCCCCGTCTCCCTGGTGCCGGGGCTCATGCTGCTGGGCTGGTGGTGGGGCCGGCTGGGCCGGCGTCCTCCAACGATCGAGCACAGTTTCAGCCTCGCTTTGTTGGCGCTGCTGGGCACCGCCTTCCTCAACCTCTCCTTGATGGCGCAATGGGCCCTGTTGGCCTGGTGGTCGCCGCGGCAACTGCCCATGCTTCCCTTTCGCTCCGACAGCGCCGTGCGGGCCGGCCTGGATTTCGGCGTGGAGGCCGCCCGACTGGCCCTGCCGGGCTGGAGCTGGGATGATCTGCGGAATGCCGGCCTGTCGGTGCTGCTGGCCCAAACCTTGATCACCGCCCTGCTTGCTCCGATGCTCTGTTCCGTGCAGCTGCTGCTCTGGCGCCAGCTCGGTGGTGCAGGACGCCGCTGAGATGGTGCGCTCCATGCCGCGGCGGCGGGCTCTGCCCTTGGTGTTGCTTCTGGTTCTGCTCGGGCTGATGCCGGGTTGCGCCGCTCGCCGCGAAGGAGGCGGAGGCGCCGAGCGGGAGCTCAGCATCTGGACTCTGGACCTGGCGCCCCGTTTCAACCCATTCATGCAAGCGGTCATCCGGGACTGGGAGCGGCGCCATCCCGGCGTGCGGGTGCGTTGGACCGACGTTCCCTGGAACTCGGTGGAGCGCAAGCTGCTGGCGGCGGTTTATGCCCGCACCGCGCCGGATGTGGTGAACCTGAACCCACCCTTCGCCGCCAACCTGGCCAGCAAAGGTGGCCTGCTGGATCTGCGCAGCCAGCTCCCGTCGGGTGCGGCGGCGCGCTACCTGCCGGCGATCTGGGCGGCCGGCCAGCAGGACGGGCTGCAGTTCGCCGTGCCCTGGTACCTGACCACCCGCGTGACGATGGCGAACACGCGGTTGCTGGAGCAGGCGGGCCTGGAGGCTCCGCCGCGGCGCTGGCAGCAGATCCCCGCCTATGCGGAACAGGTGCGCCGCCGCACCGGTCGCTATGCCCTGTTCGTGACGGTGGTGCCGGATGACTCCGCCGAGCTGATGGAGGTGATGGTGCAGATGGGGGTGCGGCTTTTGGACGGCCGACGCCGCGCCGCCTTCGTGTCGCCGGAGGGCCGCCGCGCCTTCGCTTTCTGGACCGACCTCTACCGCCGCGGCCTGCTGCCACGGGAGGTGGTGAGCCAGGGCTACCGGCGAGCGATCGAGCTTTACCAGGCCGGTGAGCTCGCCCAAGTGGCCAGCGGGCCCGACTTTCTGCGCAATCTGCAGACCAACGCGCCGGGCATCGCCGCCACAACCCGGGCCTTTCCGCCGCTGCGGGGCCAGGACGACTCCGCCAATGTGGCCGTGATGAACCTGGTGGTGCCGCGACGGACGGCGATGCCGAAGGAGGCGGTCGACTTCGCCCTGTTCCTCACCGATGCGGCGAACCAGCTGCGCTTCGCGGAGGAAGCCCGGGTGCTGCCGTCCTCCCGCCTGGCCCTGCGGCAGCTGGAGCAGCGCCTGAGGCAAGAACCCAGCGCCAATGGCAATGCCAACCTGGTGCGGGAAGCTCGGTTGCTGTCGCTGCGCACCCTCAGCCAGGCGCGGGTGCTGGTGCCCCCCAGCCCCGGGGTCAAACGGCTCCAGGCGATCCTCTACACCCAGCTGCAGCGGGCCATGCTGGGGGAGATCAGCAGTGATGCCGCCTTGGAGCAGGCGGAACGCGAGTGGAACGCTTACGCCGCGGCACGCTGGCCCTGAGCTCCCCTGCCCGGGTCGAGAACGGAAGAGAATCTTTAATCTCAGTCGTTGACCTGTGTTGCCGAGCCACCACTGCTGACCGCGAGGGGCACCAGGCGGTATGTTTGCGAATCTTCACCGTGACAGCCGTTGATGGCCAGGGAACAGGCCCCGATGCACGATCCGCCTGCCACTTCCCACCACTCTTCGGGAGAGCCCCATGGAGGCAGCTTCCGCGCCACTGTTCTTGTGGTTGACGATGAGCCCGCAGTGCGTCGTGTGCTGGTGATGCGCTTGCAGCTGGCTGGCTATCGGGTTGTTTGCGCTGAGGATGGGGAGGAGGCGCTGAGCTTGTTCCACCGCGAGCAACCCGATCTGGTGGTGCTCGACGTGATGCTGCCCAAGCTCGACGGGTTTGCGGTGTGTCGACGGCTGCGAGCCGAATCCTGCGTGCCGATCATCTTTCTCTCGGCCCTGGATGCCATCGCCGAGCGTGTGGCTGGCCTTGATCTCGGTGCCGACGACTACTTGCCAAAGCCGTTCAGTCCCAAGGAGCTCGAAGCACGCATCGCCACAATCCTGCGCCGCACCGGCCGAGGCGCCGCCAGCCCGGAGCTCAGGGAAGTTGCCGCCGGCAATGGCGTGATGCGGGTCGGGGACCTGGTGGTGGACACCAACCGGCGCCAGGTGACCCGCGAAGGCCAACGCATCTCCCTCACCTATACCGAGTTCAGTCTGTTGGAGCTGCTGTTTCGCGATCCCGGTCGGGTTGTGCCCCGCGCTGAGATCCTTGAACAGCTCTGGGGCTACCCACCACGCCGCGCCGCCGACCTGCGGGTGGTGGATGTGTATGTCGCCCGACTGCGGGGCAAGTTGGAGCCTGACCCGCGCAACCCGGAGCTGATCCTCACCGTGCGGGGCACGGGCTACGCCTCCCAGCGGGTCGGCGACGGCACCCTGGCCACGGCGGTTTGAGCCTTCTGATTTCGCCCCGCGGCGTCTGAGCCTCGGCTGCGTTCCTGCAGGATGGGCCCATCCCCTCACTGCCGATCACCCCTTGTCGGAGCTGCGCGAGACTCGTCTGGACAAGGCTCGGGCCCTGGAGATTTCCGGGAGACCCCCCTATGCCCTTGGCTTTGAACCCAGTCATTCCACCCAGGCGTTGCAGCTGGCCCATGGCGACCTGGCCAAGGGGGCTGAGCTGGATCTGGAGGTGGCTGTGGCCGGCCGGATCCTGACCCGCCGCGTCCTCGGCAAGCTGGCCTTCTTCACCCTGGCGGATGAGAGCGGTCCGATCCAGCTGTTCCTCGACCGGGCCAGCCTGGAAGCGCTGCATCCCGATGAACCCGCCTATTTCCAGCAGCTCACAGGTCTCACCGATGCCGGCGACTGGATCGGTGTGCGCGGCACGCTCAAGCGCACCGACCGGGGCGAGCTGTCGGTGAAGGTGCGCGACTGGACCATGCTCTGCAAATCACTCCAGCCCCTGCCGGACAAGTGGCACGGCTTGGCGGATGTGGAGAAGCGCTACCGCCAGCGCTATCTCGATCTGATCGTCTCGCCCCACACGCGGGAGACCTTCCGCCGTCGCGCCCGCATGGTGAGCGCGATCCGCCGCTGGCTGGATGAGCGGGGTTTCCTCGAGATCGAGACGCCGGTGCTGCAGACGGAGGCCGGTGGAGCCGACGCCCGACCATTCCACACCCACCACAACACGCTTGATCTGCCACTGACGCTGCGCATTGCCACCGAGCTGCATCTCAAACGCTTGGTGGTGGGAGGCTTCGAGCGTGTGTACGAGCTGGGGCGCATCTTTCGCAATGAGGGGGTGAGCACCCGGCATAACCCGGAGTTCACCTCGGTGGAGATCTATCAGGTCCATGCCGACTACCTGGCGATGCTGGGACTCACCGAACAGTTGATCGCGGCGGCGGCTGAGGCGGTGTGCGGGGGTACCAGGGTGACCTACCAAGGCACGCCGATCGATCTCAGCCCCCCTTGGAGGCGGGCAACGATGCATGAGCTGGTTCGCCAGGCCACCGGGCTCGACTTCAATGCCTTCGCGGACCGTGCCAGCGCCGCCGCCGCCATGGCCGCTGTGAATCTGGAGGTGCCCGACAGCGCCGATTGCATCGGCCGGCTGCTGGTGGAGGCCTTCGAGCAACGGGTGGAGTCCTCGCTGCTGCAGCCCACCTTTGTGCTCGATTACCCGGTGGAGACCTCACCACTCGCCCGGCCGCACCGCAGCAAGCCGGGCCTGGTGGAGCGGTTTGAGCTGTTCATCGCCGGCCGCGAAACCGCCAATGCCTTCAGCGAGCTGATCGACCCTGTGGATCAGCGCCGGCGGCTGGAAGCCCAGCAGGAGCGGCGCCGCGCTGGCGATCCGGAGGCTCAGACCGTCGACGAAGACTTCCTCCAGGCGCTGGAGATCGGCATGCCGCCCTGCGGCGGTCTGGGCATCGGCATCGATCGCTTGGCGATGCTGCTCACGGACAGCCCCTCGATTCGCGATGTGATCGCCTTCCCGCTGCTGCGGCCGGAGGCGCAAGGGCTCGGGACAGGGACCGATGCGGTGGGATAATGAAACTGCGTCAGCAGTCTGCCCCAGTTTGGGGCACTTCGTCCATGAGCGGTGAGCGCGTCGGATTTCGTTTCAAGCACGCTGATCCGGTGGTGAAGCGCAACCCCCAGGGGCGGTCCCGCCGCGGTTGGGTGATGGAGCCCGTGGAGCAGACCACGAGCCGTGGCACCAAAATGCCGGCCTATCGGATTCGATGGCGGGATAGTGAGCGACCGGAGATTGTGCTGCAGCACATGCTGATCGCCGACCCGGACCCGACGCCTCCGCCGGAGGGAGTCAGTTTGGTGCCACCAGTTCCGAAGGCTTGATGCTGTTGGATCCTGGGACTGTTCTCGGGGGATTCGCACCGCTTCTCAAGTTCACGCCAGGAAAATGGATTGAGCTTCAAGACCAAGCCGTGGACTCAGCCAGCGTGGGTCATCCCTGTGCATGGCTTTGGGTTCAGATCCAGCCCCGCAACCGATAAACAGCCAGTCCCACAAGCTCCTTGAGGCTGCGGGTTGTGCCGGCCAAGGCCTGGGCGTCAGGCAGAAGCTCCTGCAACAGGCTGGCCACGGTGGTACGGCCGGTGATCTCCACCTCTTGAAAATCGCAGGCCACCGGCACGATCGTCACGCTGGTCAGACGCCTGGCGGTGGCCACGGCGCGGGGCAGATGGGTGGCGCTGGTGACCAACAGCAGGCTGCGCCAGCCGCGCCGTCGCGCCAGGGCATCAAGGGCCCGCAGTTCCTCGGCGGTGTTGCGGCCCTGGCCATTGGCCACGATCTTGGCCGCCGGGGCCCCCAGTTCCAGGGCCAGTGCGCTCGCCTGGGCCCCTTCGCCCGGGGTGGAATCGTCCTTGCGCAGGCTCACCGAGCCACCGGACACCACCAGCCAGTCCGCCTTGCCCTGGCGGAGCAACCGCAATGCCGTGATCAACCGGTCCCCCGCATCGCCGACCTCCACCGAGTGCCGCGGCGGCAAGGGGGCCAGCAATCCACCACCCAGCGCCACCACAGCATCGGCCCGGGGCAGGGGCTGAGGCATCAAGGCCAGAGCCTGCCGCTCAAGCCGCTGGGTCAACACCCGGCTGGCCAGGGGCATCGCCGCCAGCCACAACAAGCCGATGCCCGTGCCGGAAAGCCAGGGAGCCCAGCGTCGCCGACGCCCCAACAGGGAGACCGTCTGCAACAGCAGCGCCAGGCCGAGGGGATAGACCAGCAGGGGCAGCAGCTTGGAGAGCAGGAAATCCACGGGAACGCGGCATCGCTCAGAGGTCAGCGGCCTGGCCCAGCCCGATGGACGAGCGGCCAAGCAACGCTTCAGATCTAGGACGCTGCCGCCTAGGAGCACTGGGGAATGCGCCCGTTCCCCGCATCAAACCCGGCTTGGACCTGCGTTTGACAGAGACCGTGCTTCGCGGAGACCGTGCTGATCACGGCCCAGGCGAGCAGTGTTCTGAACAGGGCTTCTGGGTCTGAAAAGGGCCTCTGGCCTGATCGGATCACGGTCTGGCGTCCACATCCGCCGCCCAAGATCAGAGTGCCGCACGGCCGGGCCTTGTGCGCTTGTCCCCATGCCACAGCCCCAATCGCACGGATGATGGATCCGATAAACAACTGTTCCCCAGGGGCGGCAGACCAGCTGAAAAGCGAAGCCTGGCCATCCCGAGAAAGCCAATTGAAGATTTCAGTCCTGGGCGGAGGCCTCGCTGCCCAGCTGCGATTCCAACAGATCTTCCGCCAGGATCAGCAGCGAGATGCCCATCAAAGCAAGGGCCATGCCTTGCTGACCGTCGCCGGCCCGTTCGAGGGTGCGTGAAGCCTCGAGATGTTGCGGCCAGCTCAGGCGCATCGTCTTGCAAAAGCAGTCCAGATCATCATCAAAGCAAACGCTGATCCACGGGTGCGCCTTCACGCCTTGAAACACTGACGCAGACCGTTTCCGGTAGCGACGCACACGGTCGGCACGGTTCAGCTCGATACCTTTCTGCCACTCCTCTGAATGGGTTCATGACCTCAGCGATTGAACTGACGCTTGGGCAGCGATTTGAGATCGAGCGGTTCAACCGAGTCATTGATGGCACGGCGGATCCCGAACAGCTGCGCCAGCTCGCCAAACAACTCCTCCAGGCCTGGCACACCCAAAAGGCCGCCACCAACTGGATGATCAACCAGCACGCCGGGGCTCCCCCCCCAAGCGACCGTTGATAACTGCCGTTGATAACTGCCGTTGACAACTTGCCGAGGACAACTGCCGAGGGCAATGCTGCGGACTTACCGCTGTGCCGACAATCCAGCTGCTGCAACTTCTGGCAACATCGTTGCTCGCGAACAACTTACCCTCAAGACATCCCGGCGGTTTCGCTTTGAATTGTGTAAGTAGATGTGGAGCTGTTGGTTACTCGTTGGCTGGAACCGACGATGGTCTATGCGGTCGTCGAGCAGACATTGTCTGTGGCTGCAGCAACGGGCTTCGTGCATGCAGCAGTTCCAGAGTCGGCATGCCGAGCGGACTCTCAGCGGCAGACGCTGATGCCGTGGGTGACCTTTGCAACGAGGTCTGAACCCTCGTCACCATCGGGCCTCGCTGACAGACGGATTGGGTCGAGATGTCAACAAGCCAAGCCTTGCAGAGCCACCTCCTCCAACTCGCCACCTCGCTGCTGGCGCTTCCGCAGCCGTTGGCAGTTTTCGCCAGCGTCCTGACGCTCTCCTCGGGCCGCAAGCGGCGAGAGCAGCAGGCCACCGCGGTCCAGGCTGCCATGGCGTTTGCGGCGATCATGGTGGCGTCTGCCGCCCAGATGGGGCTGCATGGCTTGCGGGCCGCGTTCTCGGTTCTGGCCGAGCGAGGCTGAGGCTTGCGCCGGGCATACGGAACCAGGGTCCGGCTGATCCATCGACGGGGGCCGGACCCCGAGGCGCCTTATTTGCCAGCCAGCGCTTTCAGCGGACCCATCAAGCCGGTGATCGCCGATCCCGCGGCGGCGGCATCGGGCTTGGCCCCTGAAGCGAAGGTGCTGATCACGTTCTTGGCGGCGCCATCAATCGCGCCCCACTTGTCGCCGGCCAGGGGCTGAATCACCGGGCCCGCTTTCTCCCACAGGCTCTGGAAACCACCCATAGCGGTGATGGCAGCGCCCACGTCGCCCGATTTGAGATCGGCCTGGCCCTTGGAGAGCAGATCCAGCACAGGATTGAGAGCGGGAGCCAGGGCTGCCTGGCCCGCAGCGGTGGCCATGTTCTTGGCAGCATCACCAACGCCGGAGGCCGCGGTTTTGGCCGCATCGCCCGTGGCCGAGGCTGCGGTCTGCGCGGCGTCGCCGGTCGCGGAAGCGGCATTCTGGGCGGCGTCACCCGTGGCAGAGGCCGCGGTCTTGGCGGCATCGCCAGCGTCAGAGGCGGCTTGCTTGGTGGCGGAACAACCGGCCACGCTGAGGCAGCCAGCGGCAACCAGAGCGAGGCCGACGCGGCTTAACCGATCGAAGAGGGCCATCGTGGAGCTTGAAGGGATTTCGGTATCACGCTAAGGACGCCGACCTGGCGCGCCATCTCGGGCCACAAATGTAAGCATTGCTACAGAATTGCCCGGGGTCTCGGGCTGCCGCGCCAGAGGCGTCGGTGATGCGGCCCAACAGGCACTTGCCGAGAACGGCTCAGCCGCAACCCGCCCTCCGCGAGTCTCTGCCGATCGGCTTGAGACAGCCGCACGGTGGCGTTGCCGATGATCCTGGCGGTGGCAGCTGATCCCGGCGGTGGCAATGGTCCGGCGACCAACAATTGGGCCGTTCGGAGCTGCCACCACAGGACCTCGTCCTCGTTCCCGGATCCAGAAAGGGGGCCTGGGTCGTGCAGACCCGGGAGCCAGCCGCACCTCCCCGTGCGGACCTTGGTGAGCGAGCCCGGCTTGGATGGGGTGAACCAGATCCCTGGATTGGCTGGATCGGATGCGCAGCTCCTGAACATCCGACGCTTCTCTGTCGCGTTTCTGCTGCAACGCAAGCGCTGGAACAACCTGGCAATCCATATGATGTACGCCAACAGCTGTGTGCCATGCATTGTCCATTTGAGAGACATGCCCACGCCATATGTTGAAGGTATGTGCATCATTCCGACGCCCTCGCTTCAGCTCTTGGTACACAGAAGTGTCGGGACGTCATGAATCTCCCCGGGGCGGATCGGCCTAGGCCGTGCTGAACCCAAGTCGCCTTGCAGGACGATGAGGATTGGGGCGGAGGGCAGATGCTCTCCGCCTTTGTCTGCAGAGCACCTGGGCGAGCAGGCCGGATAGGGTTGTCCAGGATGACCGGAGGGGGCGTGCACTCGGCTCTCGATGGCCGAGGCACCCGGTGGGCTCACACCTCTGCCAGCACCTTGGCCTCTTGCTCGGCGCTGACGACGCGGCCAGTGTCTTCAAAACCAGCAATCTGGTCGAAGTTGAGGTAGCGGTAGAGCTCGGCTCCGAACGGATCGATCTTGGCGGCGGCGATCGCCAGGTAATCGTGCTTGCTGGGGATACGGCCCAGTTGGGCGCACACCGCCGCCAGTTCGGCGCTGCCCAGATACACCTGGGCGCCGTTGCCGAGGCGGTTGTTGAAGTTGCGGGTGCTGGTGGAGAACACGGTGGTGTTGTCCTCCACCCGGGCCTGGTTGCCCATGCACAGCGAGCAGCCCGGCATCTCCATGCGCGAGCCGGCCGCCTCGAAGATGGCGTAGTAGCCCTCCTCCTTGAGTTTCTCTTCATCCATGCGGGTGGGCGGGCAGACCCAGAGGCGGGCGGCGTTCTGGCCTTGATCCTTGAGCACGTTGGCGGCGGCCCGGTAATGGCCGATGTTGGTCATACAGGAGCCGATGAACACCTCATCGATGCGGTCGCCCGCCACCTCCGAGAGGGTTTTGACATTGTCGGGATCGTTGGGGCAGGCCAGGATCGGCTCCGTGATCGCATTGAGGTCGATCTCGATCACAGCGGCGTACTCGGCATCGGCATCGGCCTCGAGCAGCACCGGATCGGCCAGCCAGGCCTGCATCGCCTTGATGCGACGCGCCAAAGTGCGGGCATCGCCATAGCCGCGGGCGATCATGTTCTTGAGCAGCGCCACATTGCTGCGCAGGTATTCGCTCACCGTTTCGACGCTCAGCTTGATCGTGCTGCCGGCGCAGGAGCGCTCGGCGGTGGCGTCGGTGAGTTCAAAGGCCTGCTCCAGCTTGAGATCGGGCAAGCCCTCGATCTCCATGATGCGGCCGTTGAACACATTCTTCTTGCCCTCCTTGGCCACCGTGAGCAGGCCCTGCTGAATCGCCACGTAGGGAATCGCGTTGACCACATCGCGCAGGGTGACACCAGGCTGCAGCGAGCCGCTGAACTTCACCAGCACCGATTCCGGCATGTCGAGCGGCATGGCGCCGATGGCGGCGGCGAAGGCCACCAAGCCGGAGCCCGCCGGGAAGGAGATGCCCAGGGGGAAGCGGGTGTGGCTGTCGCCGCCGGTGCCCACCGTGTCCGGCAGCAGCATGCGGTTGAGCCAGCTGTGGATGATGCCGTCTCCCGGGCGCAACGCCACGCCGCCGCGAGAACTGATGAAGTCGGGCAGTTCGGCATGGGTTTTGAGATCCACCGGCTTGGGATAGGCGGCGGTGTGGCAGAAGCTCTGCATCACCAGATCCGCCGAGAACCCCAGGCAGGCCAGCTCTTTCATCTCATCGCGGGTCATCGGCCCGGTGGTGTCCTGGCTGCCGACGGTGGTCATCAGCGGCTCGCAGCTGGTGCCGGGGCGCACGCCCGGCAGGCCGCAGGCCTGGCCCACCATCTTCTGGGCCAGGGTGTAGCCCTTGCCGGTGTCGCTTGGCGCCACGGGGCGAATGAACAGGTCGCTGGCGGGAAGGCCCAGCTGGGCGCGCACCTTATCGGTGAGCGAGCGGCCGATCAGCAGGGGTATGCGGCCACCCGCCCGCACCTCATCGGCGATGGTGCTGGGGCGCAGCTCGAAACGGGCCACGATCTCACCGGCGCCCGCTTCGCCGGCGCCCGCCTCGCCGGCGGCTCGCTCCACCGTGCCGGCGTGGGGCCGGATCGTGATCACATCGCCCGTTTTCAAGGCGCTGACATCGCATTCGATCGGCAGCGCACCGGAATCCTCGGCGGTGTTGAAAAAGATCGGCGCGATCTTGCCGCCGAGGATCACGCCGCCGCCGCGCTTGTTCGGCACATGGGGGATATCGCTGCCGGTGTGCCACAGCACCGAGTTGATCGCCGACTTGCGGGAGCTGCCGGTGCCCACCACATCACCCACGTAGGCGATGGGATGGCCTTTGCCTTTCAGCTCGCTGATCTGGGCGAGGCCACCCGGCATGCGGGTTTCCAACATCGCCTGGGCGTGCAGGGGGATGTCCGGCCGGGTGGTTGCGTGGGTGGCGGGGGAGAGGTCGTCGGTGTTGGTTTCGCCGTCCACCTTGAACACCGTGACCGTGATCTCAGCGGGCAGCTCCGGCCGGCTGGTGAACCATTCGGCCGCGGCCCAGCTGTCGATCACCTGCTGGGCCAGGGGGTTGCTGGCCGCCAGCTCGAGCACGTCGTGGAAGGCGTCGTAGACGAGCACCGTGCGGCTGAGGCCCTCGGCGGCGGCGGCCGCCACCACGGCGTCGGGGCTGGCCAGCAGCTCGATCAGGGCGCCGACGTTGTAGCCGCCGATCATGGTGGCCAGCAGGCGGGTGGCCTCCAGGGGGCTCACCAGGGGGCTGCTGCCTTCGCCGCGGGCGACGGCCGTGAGCCAGCTGGCCTTCACATAGGCGGCCTCATCCACCCCCGGCGGGATCCGTTCGCTGAGCAGCTCCAGCAGGAACGCCTCCTCGCCGGCCGGCGGCGCCGCCAGCAGCTCGGTGAGGGCCTGGGCTTGGCTGGCATTCAGGGGCAGGGGCGGCACCCCGAGGGCCTCACGCTCGGCGGCGGCGGCCCGGTAGGCGGGCAGCAGCTCGGCGGCAGAGAGGGGAGCGGCGGGGGCGGCGTCAGGCAGGGGGGCTGAGGAGGCGGATCCGGCCGCTGCAGGGTCGTTGCTCCCATTTTTGTCACTGGCAGGCCCGCTATTGGTGCCGTGCGCTGCAGAACGGGCGGTCGAGCCCCCGGGGGGGGGGCGGCAGCCAGCGTGCCGTCCCCGAGCTGGTGAGCCGCGACCTGGAGCTCATTCAGGGCTGCCACACCTCCACTTCAGTCGCAGGACGAGAGAGGCGTCGATCGAGACTTTCTTCCAAGGAATCAGCCGCTGCAGGATCCGGGATAGTCCAGCGAGGGCCTTTTCTGCGAGAGTGTGCATGGTGGAACTCCGTTTTGGGATGTGCCCCGGCCGTTGATGAAGCCGTTGGAGGAGCGAACTCCAACGGCTTTAGGCCGGGTATCAATCCATTTTTGTCTCTGGCAGGCCCGCTCTTGGTGCCAGGCGCTGCAGACCGGGCGGCTCTGGGCCTTGGGTGGGACGGCTCCACCACCTGCCGTACCCGAGCCACGACCAGCAGGCTCGGATCTAGTCGCACCCGAAGAAAGCAGTGGGGATGGGCCAGGGCCACGGGTCGGCCAGGGCCGGCGGCAGGCTGAGGTTCCGGCTCCTCGACGAGCCAGCACCGTGCCCACGTCGGCATGCAACCGGTGCAGGCGGGCAACGTGGTGACAGCGGGCTACCTGTGAGGCCGTTTCTCCGACCACTAACGTGGAGGATTGACCGTTCCGTGCCGGCCCCCGCCGCAGGCCCGTTCCGATGATCACCACCTCCGACCTCCACATTGTGGACACCCGGCCGCTGGTGCCGCCGGAGGCCCTGCATCGCGAGCTGCCGATCAGCGCAAGCGCCGCCCGCAC
>JBKDOR010000273.1:0-5309 GCA_046342775.1 Synechococcaceae cyanobacterium | reverse complement strand
CCCTGCAACCGCCGTGGCAGCCCTGGCCTCGGCCGCCGCCAACGCCCCGACGGCAGACGCCGGGCCGGCGGGCGTGAACCCCGCCTCGTCCTCCTTGGCGCTGTCGGCGAATCCCGACCCACCGGCGGCGCCGGCCGGCGGCGGAGAAGGCGTCGGAACGCCCCGTTGGAACGCCCTACCAATATGGGATTGTTTGCGCTCCTGGCCGCCATGCTCGCCACCCTGGGGGGTTGCTTTGCCCTGACGCTGGGAATCGCGGTGCTGCTGCTGCCCTTGCTCACCCCGGAGCTCAGCCGCCCCCGCGACGCTGTTTGGGGCGCCGTGGTGTTGCTGCTGGGCCTGGTGCTGGTGACCAGCGCCGAGCGGCTCACCGGCGCTCCGATGCTGGCGGTGCTCTGCGGGGGCCTGCTGATCGGCCGGCTCGGCTCCGAGGTGGGGCGGGGCCGCTGGAACCAGCTCAGCAGCGAGGAACGCGCCGCCCTGGCCACACCCCAGCGCTGGGTCTCCGGCCTCCAGCAGCTGAGCGCCGCCTTAGCCCAGCTGCTGCTGACCGCCCAGGAGCTGGGCGGTGGGCTGGCCAGCTGGCTGGCGGCCCGACGCCAGCCGAAGGCGAGCGGCAAACGCTGGGTGCGGCCCGAGGCCAAGGCAGATGGCGATGGAGTGGCCGATGGAGAGCCGGAGGAAGCGCCAGAGGAAGCGGCGGAGGGACAAGCCGTGGCCGGCGCCAGCGGCGCCGCAGCTGAGGGGCCCCCAACCAACGCCGCGGCTGAGGGACCCCCGACAAGCGCCGCGCCCGGGGAGACCCCGCCAACGGGTCCTCTGCACGGGGTTGGGGCCGACGCCACCACCGCGGAGCCCGCGGGGGCATCCAGCCCCTCCCGGCCTGCCCAGCGGGAATCCACCGACCAGCAGGCGCCCAGCTACCAGCAGCCCCTCGACCAGCGGTGGCCGGCCGAGCGGTTCCGCGGCCCGGACCAACCCTCTGGCGCAACGGCTGAGGCCGCTCCGGCGCCTCAGACCCTCATGATCATCCCCCAGGAGCCCGATCCAGCGTCGGCGCTGGAGTCGGTCGAGGTGGAGATTCTCGATCCACCGCCCCCCCAGCGCACCGTGCCGAACTTCCACATCATCGACGCGCTGCTGAGTGCCAGCGGTGCCCTGCCGCCACCGGGGCCAGGCGAGCCGCCGCTGGCGGAGGCCGAGCTGGAGCCGGAGGAGGGGTTGCGCGGGACCTAACGCCCCCGCACCGCTCCTGTCGCAATGGCTGTGGCCCGCCGCAGTGGCTGTGGCCTGCCGGCAATGGCCCTGGCCGGCTGCAATGGCCCTGGCCTGCCGCAATGGTGCCCGCCGGGCGGGGCGGGATAATCCCCGCTTTCGCCCCTGGCGCTGTGAGCACCCGTCCAGCCACCGCTGCGGCGTCCGGCCCGGCCTCTTACAAGGACACGCTGAACCTGCTGCGGACGCCCTTCGCGATGCGGGCCAATGCCAGGCAGCGGGAGCCGCAACTGCAGGCGTTCTGGAAGGAGCAACGCCTGTATGAGCGGCTGAGCGGCCAAGATCCTGGAACGGATCGCCCCGCCGGGGCCGTGTTCACCCTGCATGACGGCCCCCCGTATGCCAACGGGGCCCTGCATGTGGGCCACGCCCTCAACAAGATCCTCAAGGACATCATCAACAAGCACGCCCTGCTGCAAGGCCGTCGGGCCCGGTTCGTGCCGGGCTGGGACTGCCACGGGTTGCCGATCGAACTCAAGGTGCTGCAGTCGCTGAGCCCGGAGGAGCGGCAACAGCTGACGCCCCTGGATCTGCGCCGCCGCGCCCGGGCCTATGCGCTGGAGCAGGTGGAGCTGCAGATGCGGGGCTTCCAGCGCTGGGGCATCTGGGGCGATTGGCAGCGCCCGTACCTCACGCTCACGCCGGCCTACGAGGCGGCCCAGATCGGCGTGTTCGGCCAGATGGTGCTGAAGGGTCACATCTATCGCGGCCTCATACCGGTGC
Organism: Synechococcaceae cyanobacterium; assembly: GCA_046342775.1. Taxonomy (GTDB): domain Bacteria; phylum Cyanobacteriota; class Cyanobacteriia; order PCC-6307; family Cyanobiaceae; genus Cyanobium. The sequence goes on along the minus strand of JBKDOR010000273.1, from coordinate 3,311 downwards.
ACTGGAGCCCCAGCTCGCGCACGGCGCTGGCCGAGGCGGAGCTGGAATATCCCGATGGCCACAGCTCACCGAGCGTGTATGTGGCGTTTCCGGTGGTGGGGCTGCCGCTGCCCTTGGCGGAACGGCTGCGCCAGGCGGGATTGGAGGGGCCCACCGATGCCAGCCACCGCGAGCAGCTGTTCGTGGCGATCTGGACCACCACCCCCTGGACCCTGCCCGCCAACCTGGCGGTGTCGGTGAATGGGGCATTGCCGTACGCCATCTGCCGCGACAGTGAAGTTGCCGGTGGGCCCCGCTACCTGGTGGTGGCCGCCGAGCTGGTGGCCAGCCTGCAGGAGCGGCTGCAGCGGCCGCTGGAGAGCCTGGTCACGGTCACGGGGGCGGAGCTGGAGGGGATCACCTATCGCCATCCGTTGATCGATCGCACCAGTCCGGTGGTGCTTGGAGGCGACTACATCACCACCGAATCGGGCACGGGGCTGGTGCATACCGCCCCCGGCCACGGCGTGGACGACTTCAATACCGGCCGCAAGTACGGCCTGCCGGTGCTCTGCCCGGTGGATGCGGCCGGCAACCTCACCGCCGAGGCCGGACCGTTCGAGGGGTTGAATGTGCTGAAGGATGCCAATCCAGCGATCATCAATGCCCTGAGAGATGCCGGAGTGCTGCTGGCCGAGATGCGCTACGAGCATCGCTATCCCTACGACTGGCGCACCAAGAAGCCAACGATCTTCCGCGCCACCGAACAATGGTTCGCCTCGGTGGAGGGGTTTCGATCCCAAGCCCTTGAGGCCATCGCTGCGGTGCGCTGGCTTCCGGAGAGCGGCCGCAATCGCATCGAGGCGATGGTGCGGGAGCGGGGCGATTGGTGCATTTCGCGCCAACGCAGCTGGGGCGTGCCGATCCCGGTGTTCTATCACCGAGAAACCGGAGAGGTGCTGCTCAACCAGGCCAGCCTGGCCCACGTCCAGCGGCTGATCGCCCAGCACGGCTCCGATGTGTGGTGGGAGCGCGATGAGGCGGAGCTGCTCCCGCCGGAACGGGCCGCGGAGGCCCCCAAGTGGCGCAAGGGTACGGACACGATGGATGTGTGGTTCGATTCGGGATCATCCTGGGCCGGTGTGCTCGGCGGCCTGGGCGCGGCGCCAGGCGCGGAGGGCGCGACGGAAGCCGCTGCCGAGGCTGGTGCGACCAAGGCCGCCAAGGATGATCGCAAGCAGAATGAGGGGGGGAACGCTGCCGCTGGCCCAGCGTCTGCCGTCGGGGCGTTGGCGGCTGCCGAGGCCAGGGGCGCAGCGGCGTCCGCCGCCCCAGCCCCAACCGATGGCGGCCAGGGGGCACCAGCAGCGCTCAACTATCCCGCCGATCTCTATCTGGAGGGCAGCGACCAGCACCGAGGCTGGTTCCAGAGCAGCTTGCTCACCTCGGTGGCCGTCCATGGCCATGCCCCCTATCGCACGGTGCTCACCCACGGCTTCACCCTCGATGAAAAGGGTCGCAAGATGAGCAAATCCCTCGGCAATGTGGTCGATCCCACGGTGCTGGTGGAGGGGGGCAAGAATGAACAGCAGGAGCCGGCCTACGGAGCCGATGTGCTGCGGCTGTGGGTGAGCTCCGTGGATTACTCCGCCGATGTGCCCTTGGGCCCGGGGATCGTCAAACAGTTGGCTGATGTGTACCGCAAGGTGCGCAATACGGCCCGCTACCTGCTCGGCAACCTCCACGATTTTGAGCCCAGCCGCGATGCCATCCCGGTGGCGCAATTGCCGCTGCTGGATCGCTGGATGCTGCAGCGCACGGCGGAGCTGATCGCCGCGGTGTCGAGCGATTTTGAACGCTTTGAATTCTACCGCTTCTTCCAGGCCCTGCAGAATTTCTGCGTGGTGGATCTCTCCAATTTTTATCTGGATATCGCTAAGGATCGTTTGTATGTGAGTGGCGCCACTGAGTTCCGCCGCCGCAGCTGCCAAACGGTGCTGAGTTTGGTGGTGGAGCGGCTGGCGGGGCTGATTGCGCCGGTGCTGTGCCACATGGCGGAAGACATCTGGCAGAACCTGCCCTACCCGGTGGTCGAGGCATCGGTGTTCGCCAGGGGCTGGCCCATCGCCGAGGAGGCCTGGAGCCAGGCCATCACCACCGAGGAGAGGGAGGCGGTGCGGGCGGTGCGAGACAGCCTGCGCCCAGCCGTGAACCGTCTGCTGGAAACGGCTCGTGCCGCGGGCCACCTCGGAGCCTCCCTGGAGGCCCAGGTGCATCTCCAACGTCCTGCTGAACCGGAGGGCTCAGCCGAGAGTTCCGCTGCAGCCAGCGACCACTTCAATGCCCAGTTCCTGCTGGCCATCCAAACCGTGCTGGCCGCCAGCCCTTGCCCCGAGGTCGACAACCTGGCGGATTGGTTGCTGGTGTCGGAGCTGCGCCTCAACGGAGCCCCACCGGAGCCGGCGCTGGCGGCAGCCCAGGAGGCCGACCTGCGGCTGACGGTTGCCCGTGCCGCCGGAGAAAAATGCGAGCGCTGCTGGCATCACGAAAGCGATGTCACCGAGCACACCCTCGCCGAGGGCGTGCAGGGCCGCATCTGCGGCCGCTGCCGCCAGATCCTCGATCGCCCCGCGGAGTGAGCCAGCCAACTGGCCCTCGGCTGCAACGTTCGCTGCAACGTTGGCTGTAACGCTGGCTGCAACCGTCTCCTGCAATCGCCGCCTGCATTTGCCTCCGGGGTAGCCCTGGATCCAGCGATCGGGCTTGTGCTGGGGGCGATGGTCGGCCGAGGTGATCGAGCTTGCGCTGGAGGCGGTGGTCGGCCCGGGTGAGCGAGCTTGCGCTGGAAGGGATGGTCGTTCCAGGCGATCGCGCGTTGTTTGCGGCGATCGACCGCTGAGCCAACACCGACGTTGTTGAGCGTGGTCTGTTGCCCGCCTCGCCTCCATCCCATGGTCGACCTGATTGTCGCCAGACGGATGACCGTTTGGGAGATGCAAGCCGCTGAGCAGACGGCGTCGACCGCCATCTCCCCAAGGACCACTGGCGCACGCCCTGGAGCGGGAGTACCAACCTGCTGGAGCGCCTCAACCTCGCACCGAGAGCATGGCTCCAGCCCGGATCTGGAAGACCTCCCTGTCGCTCCAACCCCGCGGCTGCACAGGCCCCTCCCGATCAGCCAACCTCAGACACGGACCCGTGACGGGACAACGCATGTGTTGACCACGTATTTCTCCCGATTCATCGCGACATGAGGGAGTGCATCTGCGCCTCTGGGATGATCACGCGTCATCCAACCGTGTTCAACCTCGAATCAGGGCATTCGGGCCTGG
>JBKDOR010000272.1:0-2839 GCA_046342775.1 Synechococcaceae cyanobacterium | reverse complement strand
GGCTGTCCGGCGGAGTGGCTCGCCTTCGTGGATCGGTTCATCGGCCTGGTGAGCGATCTCTCCACCCGGCTGGATACCCTGCCGGCGCTGCCCTCCTGGCTGCCGCAGGAGGCGCGTGATGCCGCCACCAGCGTGGCCGATGGCCTGCGCGAGGTGGTGGGGCAGCTGGATCGCTTCCGCTCCCAGGTGCTCAGCGCCGAAGGGTTCGTGGGCCTGGTGAATGGCCTGTTCGCCGAGGCTGGCCTCAGCCTGCGCCTGCGACTGCTGGCGCGGCCCGACCCCGCCCCCAGCGACTGCTGCGACGATCCGCCGCTGCTGGTGCCGGCTCCGAGCCTGCTGCGCAGCCTCGATCTCCAGCAGCCAGACAGTGCCATCGGCGCCGACGGCACCCTGCGGCTGGCCCTGCCCGCCGGCCTGGCGCCCGACGCCAGCCTGGTGGTGCACCGGCTCGATGCCGCCGCCCTGCGCGATGCCAGCGGCAACGCCCTCGCTCCCTTCCTCGATCGCGCCGCCAGCGCCGTGGGCGGCCAGCGGCTGGAGCTGGTGGTGGCGGGCCTGGATCCGGCCCGCAGCGCCCTCGATCCCGGCCGCTTCGTGGTGGTGGTGGACGGCAGGACGGTGGTGCCTGCCGCGGTGAGCTTCAAGCCCGGTGCGTCCCAGACCCTGGTGCTCGACCTGCCCAGCGGCAGCCTGCGCAGCGGCCAGAGCGGCCGGGTGTCCTACCTGGCGCCGGGGGGTGATCTGCAGCTGAGCCGCGATGGCGGCTCCACCTGGCTGCCGTTCGGCGCCCGTGAGGCGTTCAGCTATGCCCTCACCCCGGCCGGCGGCGGCCAGCCCGCGGAGGTGCAGCTGCGCTCCAGCGGTCAGAACGTGCGGCTGCGGCGCGGCACGGCGGCGATCACGCTCAAGGAGCAGCGCAGCAACGACTTCGACAGCGGCGCCTACCAGTTCCTGCCCGCCGATCGCGAGGCGCTGCGGCGGGCGCTGCTGCCCTTCGCCCAGCTGCCGGCCAGCGAGCGGCAGGTGCTGGTCACCGCCTCCACCGACGACGAGGGGGTGTCCAACGCCCTCACCACCAACCTCAACGCCTTGATCACCGGCCTGGCCAGCGCCCCCGAGGGCAGTGTCGACCGGCGCCTGCACACGTTGCTGCAGCGGGCCCTGCGCGAGTGGGACGAGACCCTCATCCCCGGCGAGGCGAGCGGTGCCCAGGGCGATGCGGCCAACCGCCAGCTGGCCCAGGCCCGCGCCCTCTCGGCCCTGCGCGAGCTGCTCGACAGCGGCGCCCTCCGCAGCGGCGATCTCGATGCGGCGATCGCCCGCTTCCGCAATGCCGATGGCAGCGACCGGCCCGGCAACCTGCTGCTGCTCGGCGATGCGTCGGCCCAGGGCCTGAGCCTGCGCCTGCTGCCCGAGAACGATCCCGGCACGGCCCAGCCGCCCGACCGCCAGCACCGCTTCGTGGAGGTGGCCCTGGGCCTTCTCCCCGGCAGCGCCACCGAGCTGCTGGTGGAAACCCCCGCGCCGGCCGGTTGCGATCCAGCGCTCTACGTGTACGAGCTTGCCTTCGCCGAAGGCAGCGAGCTCGATCGGCGCTTTGCCTTCGGCAGCGCCGATCTCACCGCCCTGGTGGGCGGCCTCAGCCCCGAGCTGGGCGCCGCCTTCCATACCGCCCTCTCCCTGGTGGACGCCGATGTGGCGGGCAGCTTCAGCCTTGATTTCGACGTCGATGGCCGGCTGGTGTTCGGCTACGACAGTCGCGCCACCAGCTTCGATCACTTCCTTTATGTGGACACGATCGGCCTCAACCGCCCCCGCGGCGATTGGCCCGATGGTGATCCCGAGGCCGGCCACACCTTCAGCTTCAGCGTCGGCGAGGCCCTCGACCCCACCAACGCCGAGCTGGCCGCCCAGCTGCAGCTGCAGCTGGAGGAGCTCGAGATCAGCGCCTCCGTGCCCGGTCTCAGCGAGCCCGAGAGTGTGCGGCTGGAGAACCCCGGCGAGGTGCTGAGCCTCAACGTCGGCGCGGCCCTCGATCTGCAGCGGCGCACCCCGGGCACCACCAGCCAGCTCAGCGATGGGTTGGTGCTGGTGGGCGATTCCAGCCTGGCGATCGCGGCGGGGCTGCGGCTCGACCTCGATCTCGGCGTGGAGCCGCTCCTGGATCTGGTGTCCGAGCTGGCCGGCGAGCTGGGGGATGCGCTGCTGGAGCAGGTGGATGACCTGTTCAGCGGCCTCGACCTGCCCAGCGCCGAGGAGCTCGCCTGCTGGCGCACCCTGTTGCCGGCGATCGCCGATCTGGTGGCCTCCGTGGGGGGTCGCTTCCAGGCCGGGGGCGACATTCTCGAGCGACTGCCCGACTGGATCCCGCCCGAACCCGCCTCCTTGCTCAATGGTCTCGGCGACGGGCTGGTGGGGATCAGCGAGGCGATCCGCGGCTTCCAGGACACCTTCCTCAATCCGGCCGCCCTGGTGGAGCGGGTGAACAGCCTGTTCCGCGGTGCCGACATCCCGCTGCTGCTCAGCCACAGCACCGTGGGCAGCGGCCTGGCGGCCAGCGACCGCTACGAACTGACGCCCACCAACGATCTGACGATCCAGCGCACGATCAATCTCGATGCCGCCGGCTTCGCCAGCTCCCTCGCCGGCCAGGGCAGTCAGGTGGGCACTGTGCTCAGCGACATCCTCGCGCTGGTGATCGGCGATCTCAGCGCCGCCTTCCGCTTTGATCTGGCCGCTGGCGGCAGCCTGGCGATCCTGGAATCGTGCGACAGCGGCGTGCGGCTGGTCGACACCGCCGCCGCCCTGCCCACCGGCCTCTGGCCCAACTTCGCCCAGG
>JBKDOR010000271.1:0-14528 GCA_046342775.1 Synechococcaceae cyanobacterium | reverse complement strand
ATAGAAAATGAAGGCGTCTTCAAGTGTGGGTCAGACATAAGATGGGACGATGAAGAAAAGAAGGAAATTTATCGAAGACGGAAGTTAACCAAGATGGGGCAAGGCCTGTGATGGTATGGAATGATGTGACGCCACAATTAGATGGAATAGTTGAATTTTTGCAAATATTGCGGAGAGGCAAGAGAGGTGATACGTTTAACTAGTTTCACGGAAAATTAGGATCGAAGCGATGATAAAATAAGGGTGGGGAGTATTGCCACAGATTTAAGCGGAGGGCGAGAAAAGTCTGACCTGTTTTACAGCGGAAAACCTGAATGGAGCATCCCCTTGAGAATTCCCTGTCGGAGATGGTATTGGCATTGAAGAGAACCTCCCTATTTAAGTCATTCTATCACTGATGTTGGATTCGTGCTCAGGCAGAGGCGGAGAGAACGATAGTTCTGATCAACGACGCCGCAAGGCCAATGCCGCCTAGAGATCTGTCCATGGAGCACTTGGCAGGCGTGTCAGCATTTTGGCTTGCGTCGGTGCGTTTCACCGCTCCCAATGCTGCACACCGATTTCCCTACAGTCAGCACACTTGTCTGCTCGGTCAGAAGCGTTGACCACGGGCAGCCGACGACCATGAAACCGACTGATGACGCCGTTTTGCGGGATTCCCTCCGTTTGCGGATGAACCCTCCCCATCGCGAACGTGTGTGCGCGTTTGTGCGCGATACAGGGATTGCGGTGCCAATCCTGTGTTGCTGGCACAGCCAGGGGCAACACCAGGGACTGCAGGTGTCCACCACGAACCGTCATTCGGAACAGTGGAGCGCCGTCGACAAAGTGGCGGTTGTGATCGAATCCGCAGGCCTGAGTGGCTCTGAGCTTGGCGGCTTCTGCCGGGCACGCGGTTTGTATCCAAACCAGGTTGCGCGGTGGCGCCAGGCGGCGGAGGATGCCGATGATCTCAGATTTTTATAGCATGGCTGATCAGATGGATTCGCAACGCAAGAACTATGAGTAAGGACGTGAGATCCGCCGTCCACAGCCTCAGCTGGACAACGAGGTGACGGCACTCACGGAGGCTGCAACAGTGTTGTAGAAGTACGCTTCCTCGTAGCGATTTCTCTCAAAAAAGATCAACGAGATCGTTCAGCCGGATCAGGATTCTTGGTTGCCGTGTAGCACTTTCTTAGGAAGGAATGAGCGGCGGTTCCCCAATCAAGGCTGTAACCGATTGATAGGGAATCGTTATTTCACATGATCAAATATCATCACAGTGATCCTCTATGTCGTTTCCATGATCTTCTGTTGGTCCGTATCTGGGCGGATGGATTGATCAACTGCTGCACTGCGGACCATCGCCACAGTGGGATGAAGGATGTGACGCCAAAGCGGCGTCACGATGGGGACTGAGGGAATCTGCTGTGTTCATCCGGAGACCTACGAGGAGGCGCGTCAGAACAATCTTGTCCGATGGTCTAGAGCAACGCGAGACTGGACACAGCCCCAGATTGTGAACATCAGAGCCAGCCTTGATCTCCGCAGGAGAGATCGAAAAAACAGACTGTGTACGATGCAATGATCTCGAACTGGGAAATACTTCTAGCAGCGTAATGATGGGGATGGTATTTTTGTTTGCATCAGAGGATCGCAAGCTCAATCAACTTCAGTAACCCAGCCCCCAGGCGGCCCCGCCCCCTAACACCTTCGCTTCAACCCTTGCGACAGATCAGCCGCTATCGAGTTTCGATTCACGGCTGCGGACCCCGTGACGATCGAGCTGACGTAAAATTCAAACCTGCTGTGTGTAGCGCCTCGAACGCAACCTTCCCGGGTTAATGGTTACATCTTTTTCAATTGGAAAGATGTGTTACGATCGTAGTGCTGGAAATCTCGTCATGCCCGCCTTTCTTCTATGCATGAGTTCTGATCTTCGCAGATGCTCCCGACTGGTATCCTGGTTTAACCTGTCTGCTTGAACAGTACGCAACTCACCCTCGTCCGGGATCCATTTGTGAGGATTTTGTTTTATGTCTGCTACTCAACATGAGATTCTATCATCATCTAACGACCGCGAGCATCGAGCAAGTTTCTAGTCATTACGTGATAACTCCTGGCTCTTCCAGCTGATGAGAAATCAATCAAGCCCTAGCCTGGTCATCCCAAGCTCATCGGGCTTTACGCCGGGACTGGTGACAACAATCATTCCCGTTTACAATCGAGCCGAAATGCTTTCCAACGCTGTTCAGAGTGTCCTCGATCAGGATTATCGTCCTATCGAGATCATTATTGTTGACGATGGTTCAACCGATAATACTTATTCTATTGCGCAGCAGCTTGCAAGTCGGAACCCGGAGGAAATTCGAGTTTTCAAGCAGACTAATAGTGGTCCTGGGCCTGCTCGCCAGTTTGGACTCCAACATGCAAGAGGTGAATTTATTCAATATCTTGATAGCGACGACCTCTTGTGTCGGCAGAAATTCACTCTTCAAGTTGAGATGTTGAGGCGCCAGCCTGACTGTGATGTCTGTTATTCTATTAGTCACGATCATTTTCTTCGGGATGGCCTGCCCATTCGTGATGTGCCAACTAAGGGCACTGGAGAGTATCGACCAACTCTTTTTCCGAAACTACTACTCGAAAGGTGGTGGTCTACGAATACTCCTCTCTATCGTCACGATGCGCTGAAATTGATCGGACCTTGGAAAGCCCTTATCAATGAGGAAGATTGGGAATATGACGCCCGTTTAGGCGCTCTTAATGTTAAATTGGCCTGGGTGTCGGAAAGTCTATCCATCAAGCGTTGGTTCGCTGCTGATCAGCATCTCAGCAACGCGGGTGCTTTTAATCCTGAAAAACTCCGACATCGTGCAATCGCTCGTCACTCCATCTACCAGTCTGCGCTAACTGCTGGGGTGAGTCATGATAGCCCAGAAATGAAGCACTTTGCCCATGCAGCTTTCTTGATGGCGAGAGACTGCTGCAATGCAAATCTCGGGAAAGAGGCCTCTGCACTTTTGTCGCTGGCATCTCAGGCTGGCTGTAATGATAATAAGCTACTTCGAGACTTGCGTATCTTTCGCTTAATGAAAAAGCTTTTGGGAGGGCGTAATGCCGTGCGTCTTGGTGAGATGTTTCATCGATTGCGCACATCCTCTTGATGTCTCATGAAGCTTCGGCAATCCGTAACGGATATCTCTGTCGTGATGGGGGTTCGCAATGCCGCGAGTACGATTGCTTCTACGGTTAGCTCATTGACTTCACAGCAAGGGCCCAGTATTGAAGTGATCGTTGTTGATGATGGATCCACCGACGAAACTTTCGATATCTTGCGAGAGCTGGCCTCGCATGATCATCGAATACGTTTATTTAACGCTGCTCCGCGTGGCTTAACGTTATCTTTGATTGATGCTTGCGCAGCTGCTCAAGGTCGCTATCTTGTGCGCCAAGATGCTGGAGATTTGTCCCTCCCCGGGCGGTTCGAGAAGCAAATGGCATGCCTTGAGGCCGCTCCGGAAGCAGTGCTTTGCTCGTCTCATGTTCGTTGCATCGTCGACGACGATGTGACGATTGCGGTCATCAAAGTTTCAGCTGAGAAGCTCCAAGATGGGTTGATTGGTCCGGCTTGCCATGGTTCAGTGATGATGAGGCGATCGGCGTACCAGCAGGTAGGCGGTTATCGACCGATGTTTTACTTTGCTCAGGATATTGATCTTTGGTCAAGACTGTCAGAGTTGGGCTCCCATCTTGTAGTGCCAGAAATTCTTTATCAGGCCGAGGCTTCTCCTGGCTCCATCAGCGGCAGTCGCAGTGTCGAGCAAGAGAAGTTTTATCAACTGATTGTGGCCTGTACCCAGGCTCGTCGAGCAGGTGCATCTGAAGCGCCTTATTTGCGCAAGGCAGAACGGCTCACCAAACGCTGCAGAAAGTTTCGTCTCAGCCGCAAGAGGATTGCAGCCGGAAACTACTTTATCGGTTCCTGGCTGGAGGCCGAGCATCCTGTACTCGCCCGCCAATATCTTCAGGCAGCACTCGCGAACGATCCATTTCACCTGCGAGCACGATTCAAGCTGAAAATGTTAAAACTATAGGGCCGTATTGTTGAGGGATTACCTCGTCTGCGTGGATGAGAGCATGGCGATGTTCAGCCACGGCATGCGATGTTGGCCGATAGCCGCTGGGAAGCCCTCATTGCACGGGACAACCAGCAGGAATCTGCCTTCTGCATCACTGCGAATGGGCGTCTGCGTGGATCCAGCGCTTCAGATGGCCCACGCATCCCTGATCGTCGTGATCGGTGGTTCTTGGGAGTTGACCCTCCTGGCGGGCACTGTTTGCTCCTGGGATCGCCCTGAAATCAACCCCATGCCAATACCAGATTCGGAATCTTGGCTGTCAAACCCCCTCGATGGCCTCAAGCGCGATTGCGGCAATCGCTTGATCGCTGGCCTTTGGCAGTTGCACGTATTTCCCGCCGGCGGCTTCGGCCAGATCCTTGCCCATGCCACTGCCGATGAACTTGCGTTCGGTGTCGATCACCAGCAGCTTGAGGCCCAGCAGCCGGTATTTCGCCGCCACCTGCTTCACCTCCTCCTTCAGGTCCACCGGTTCCTCACCCTCCAGCCGCGGCTGGCCCAGCGAGCGGCTCAACGGCACATTGCCGCGCCCATCCGTGATGGCCACCACCACCACCTGCCCCAGGTCGCCGCTGGCCAGCGCGTTGGCCCCCACCCGAGCCGCCTGGGTGAGGCCATGGGCGAGCGGTGACCCCCCGCCGCAAGGCATCGATTCGAGCCGGCGTCGGGCCGCGGTGATCGAGCGCGTCGGCGGCAACAGCACTTCCGCAGCCTCGCCCCGGAACGGGATCAAGGCCACCTCATCGCGGTTCTCGTAGGCCTCGCTCAGCAAACGAATCACCGCACCTTTGGCGCTCTGCATGCGATTCAGGGCCATCGAACCGCTGGCATCCACCAGGAAGATCACCAGGGCGCCGGCCTTGCGCTGCAACTGCTTGGCCCGCAGGTCGGCCTCCTCCACAATGACGCGGCGCTGGGGTTGGCGCTGCCTCCGAGCCTGCTGGTAAGGCGCTGCCGCCCGCAGGGTGGCATCCACCGCAATGCGCCGCACCGGGCCCCGCGGCAGCATCGGCCGCACATAGCGACCACGGCTGTCGCTCATCACCACGCTGCGGCTGCCGCTGCGCCCCGCCTTGGATCGCGCGGCGCTGAACAGCAGCAGATCCGGGTCGATGGCGGTGGCCTCCGGATCCAACAGGAACTCCTCCGGAATCGAAGGCGGCGCTTCGTCCTGGGGGGTGTCCTCCTCCTGGTCGTCCGGCTCGTCCTCGGGGTCTTCGGGTTGCTGGTCGTTCTCAGGCGGTTCCGGCTCCTCGGGCGGTTGCTCCCCCTGGGGCGGCGGGGGAGGGGGCTCCAAGGGTTGATCGGGGTCGGGCGGTGGCAGCTGCCGAGCCCGCGGCGCGATCACCAGCCGCACAGCCACCTGCAGGTCGTCGGCCTCCACCTGATCGCGACCGCTCAGGGCCGCATGGGCCCGCGCCACCCGCAAGGCATACAGCTCACTGCGGTGGCCCTCGACGCCACCGCGGATGGCCTCGTTCACCAGATAGGCGATCTGTTCTGGCGCGATCCGCACATCGGGCAGCCATTGGCGCGCCAGCAGCAGCTGGGTGGCCAGCGCCTCGGTCTCCTCCCGGTGCCGCTCCCGGAAGGCCCGCACCGAAGCCCCATGGTCCAGCACCGAGCGGGTGATCGCCACGCGCTGCTCCAGCTCCAGCACCTGATTCGCCGAGAGCGCCATGGCGAAGCGATCCAGCAGGTGATCGCGCACCGCCCCCTCTTCCGGGTTGTAGGTGGCGATCAGCAGGCAACGACACGGGTGCGACAGGCTCAAGCCCTCGCGCTCAATGCGGTTTTCGCCGCTGCCCACCGCCGCCAGCAGCAGGTTGGTGATCCCCCCATCCAGCAGGTTCAGCTCATCGATGTAGAGCACACCCCGATGGGCCTCCGCCAACAGGCCCGGCTGAAACACCGCTGCGCCCGCCGCCAGAGAGGCCGCCACATCCACCGAGCCCAGCAGCCGGTCTTCGCTCACCCCCAGCGGCACCTGCACGAACGGAGCCGGCACCACCCGGGTGGGCAGCAGGGCGGTGGGATCGGCGCCGCTGGGGTCAGCCCCCAGCTCCAGCAGCCGCTGCCGAGTCACGGCATCCCAGTCGTCCGGTCGCTTGGGGTCGCTGTTCAGGGCCGTGCCGCCGGGCCGGTCACCCAGGTCCAGCACGTCGATCGGCGGCAACAGGGCATGCAGCCCCCGCGCCAGCACCGACTTGCCGGTGCCGCGTCCGCCCGCGATCACCACGCCTCCGAGGCCCGGGTCCACGGCCGCCAGCAGCAGGGCCAACTTGAGCGTGCCGTGCCCGGTGATCGCCGCCAGCGGGAAGGCGTCCGCGGCGGCGGCGGCCTCGCCGGAGGAGCGGCTGGGCGGGGAGATGGCGACGGATCCGCTGACGGGCATGGAGGCGGACGGGCCCGAGGGGAGAAGGATTGGGCCAGTCTCGCCGATCTGCGGGGCGCGGAGGTCGCTGCCAAGCCCAGGGACCCACCGTCCGGAGCGGCCAAGGGGCCCGCAACGGTGCACCCCAGAGATGCTCCGCAGAGATGCTCCGCAGAGGTGCTTCCCGGAGACCGATGCGCCGACCCTGAGGTGGTTGTGGCCCCGGCCTTGTGCGCCTGATTGGCATGGCGGAGCGGCACCGCTGACACCGGTCGGGCCTTGAAGCGAGCCTCAGCCGACCGCTGGCAGCTGTTCCCGCTGGCAGCCGTTCCGCTGGCCGCAGATCCCGCCTCGACCGGGGAGCGGCAGGATCGAGGCACGGTTCAGCACCCCCCAGGTTGATGGCCCTTTCGGACGCGATCGAACCCGACGGGGTGTTGCCGCCAGCCAGCTCCGGGGCACTCCCGCACGCCTCCGGCGGCACGGCTCCCCATGGGGGCAACCGCATCGCCTCTGCCGCCCGTCTGGGTTGCCGGCCCAGCGACCTGCTGGATGCCAGCGCCTCCCTGGTGCCGTTCGGACCGCCGGCCGGCATGCGTTGGCGGTTGCTGCGGGAGGTCTGGGGGCTTGGCAACGCCGTGCGGGACTACCCCGACCGCGACGCGGTGGCCTTGCGCCAGGCGATTGCCGCCTGGCATGGGCTTGACCCCGGGATGGTGTTGCCCGGCAACGGCGCCGCCGAGCTGTTCACCTGGGCCGCCCGCGATGCCGCCGCTTGCGGCGTCAGCCTGCTGCCCCAGCCGGGCTTTGCCGACTACGCCCGGGCCCTGGCCTGCTGGCAGGCCCCCTGGCGGCCCTTGTCCCTGCCATTGGACTGGGCCTCCACCTGGCCACAGAGGTTTCCCTTGGACCCGTCCTTGCGGGCGGCGCGTCCCGGCGTTGACTGGCCGTCTGGGGAGACCGGCGGACTGGACGCGGCCCAGGCCCAGGTGCTGTGGGTCACCAACCCCCACAACCCCAGCGGCCAGCTCTGGAGCCGCGACTCCCTGGCAGCCCTGCTGCCGCGCTTTGCGCTGGTGATCGTGGACGAGGCCTTTCTGCCCCTGGTGCCTGATGGCGAGCGCCAGTCGCTGCTGCCGCTGCTGGCCGATCATCCCAACCTGGTGGTGATCCGCAGCCTCACCAAGCTCTGCGCCATCGCCGGGTTGCGGTTCGGCTACGCCCTCGGCCAACCCGAGCGGCTGCGGCGCTGGGCCCGCTGGCGCGATCCCTGGCCGATCAACGGCCTGGCCAGCGCCGCCGTGGTGGCCTTGCTGGAGCGCCCCAGGGGTCTGGAGCGTTGGCAGCGGCGCGTCGCCCGCTGGGTGGCCGATGAAGGCGCCTGGTTGGCCAGACGCTTGGCGGATCTGCCCGGCCTGGAGCCCTCTCCCAGCGCCGCCAACTATCTGCTGGTGCGGGGCTGGCGGGGGGAGCAGCCCGCGTCGCTCGAACCGCTGCGGCTGGCGCTGGAGCAACGGCATCGCATCCTTGTGCGCGACTGCCGCTCGTTTGCAGGGCTTGACGCCAGCTGGCTGCGCATCGGCCTGCAGGATCGCCCTGGCAATCGCCGATTGCTGGGAGCTCTGCGCCGCGAACAGGCGCTGCTGGAGCGCTCCAGCCCCTGAGGGTCTGCCGCGCCGCTCAGACCAGCGCGATCAGCAACTGGGCGAGGCGCTGATCCGCGTCGCGCACGGCCAGCGCGCCCATGCCTTGGCGCAGGCTTTCGAGCGGATCCAGCGCCCCGGTCACGCCGCGCAGCCGCGGTCCCAGCAGTCGCCAAAGGGCGAGCTTGAGCGCGGGCATCTCTGGCTCGTGCTGCCAGACGATCACGGCGGCGCCGAGGGCGGCGGCAGCATTGGCGTTGGCGTCCTGGTGGTGATCGGCCGCGGCCGGGTAGGGCACCAGGATCGCGGGAGTGCCGCACACCGCCAGCTCGCTGAGGCTGCCGGCGCCGGCGCGGCTGATCGCCAGATCGGCGTGCTGCAGCAGACCGGGGAGCTCGTCGCTGAACGGCCGCTCCACCACCCCCGCCAAGGGCTGTTGGCCGGCGTCGGGGTCGTTGCTGCCGGTGAGATGGACCACCCGGCAGCCCGCAGCCGCCAACCGCGGCAGCAGCGGCCGCACCATGCGGTTCAGACCCACGGCCCCCTGGCTGCCTCCCATCACCACCAGCAGCGGCCCCGGGCCCTGGGGCACCCACGGCGGCAGGGCGGCTGGCTCCAGAAAGGCGCGTCGCACCGGCGTGCCGGTGACCAGGGCTCGCCCCGCCGGCAATCGCTCCGCCGCTTCAGGTAGTCCCACCGCCAGGCGCGTGCAGAAGCGCCCCAGCAGCCGCGTCACCCGCCCCGGGATGGCATTGCTCTCATGCAGCACCACCGGCAGCCCGCACCAGCGGGCCGCCAGGATTGCCGGGGCGGCGATGTAGCCACCGCTGCTGAACACCACGGAGATGTGCTGGCGTCGCAGCAGTCGCCTGACGGTCACGGTCGACCAGAGCAAGCGCAGCAGGTTCCACAGCTTGCGCAAGCCACGCCCTTGCAGACCCCCGGCCTTGACGGTGTGCAGAGGGATGGAGCGGGGCACCAGGCGGGTCTCGAGCCGGTCCGGCACCCCGAGCCACTCCAGGTCCCAGTCGCTGGGAAGGGCTTCCGCCACCGCCTGGGCCGGGAACAAATGGCCACCCGTGCCGCTGGCGGCGATCAGGAGCGTGGGCATGGGCGAGATGGGGCGGTCCCTTGCGCCGCTCAACTTAAGGGGCGCACCCAGCGACGCCAGGGGCCAGGACAGCCAGCCGTTGTGCGAGGCCGCACGCCGGGGAGGCCTGCCTGGCCAGGCTCGAAGATCCTCGGCGCCTGTGGCGCTGTTGCGCCAAAGAACCTGGCCATAGAATCTTGTGTGCAGCGAGCGGGCTCTCGAAACGCCCACACCGTTGCCTGCCGCTCTGGCCACCGCGGAGCTGGCGAGCCAGTTCACTGATCGTGCCGCCAGGAATCCATGTCACGGCACGGGTCCAACCGGGCGGCCTTGGCGGCGCCTGACCCGTCCGCTGCGGCCCCCTCCCTCCCCCACCGTCCCGATGCCCTCAACCCGTCGTCCGGGCTTGCGCCACAGACGCACCCTTCCCTTCGCCGGGGTGGCGCTGCTGGCTTTGCTGGGCTGCGGCTGCCCCGGTGCGGCCCTGGCGGTCCCCCCCACCGCGACCCAGCTGCAAGCTCTGGAGGATGCCTTGAATGCCCGCGAGGACGGGCCTCTGACGGCGTTGCTCCTGCAGGGCCCCGGCATCGATCCGGCCCGGATCCAGAGCCGCCGCCAACTGCTGCGCCAGCAGTTCCCCAATGCCCGCTGGAGCCTGCGCCCCGGTCCGCCGCTGCGCGATGGCAGGCCCTCGGTGAGCCTGCGGGTCACTGGCACGCGTCAGCAGGGGCCCAGCCTGTTCCGGCTGGACGGCGAGCAGCGCCTGGTGCTGGAGTCCGATGGCAGTCGCATCAACACCCAAACGGTGCTGCGCGAGGCGACGATCGTGCGCGATGGCGATGAGCCCTTGCCGGTCAGCCTGCTGATTCCCGACAGCGTGCTCACCGGCCAGCGTTACGACGTGGACGTGATCTTTGATGACCCCCTCGATGGCGCCTATGTGGCCGGAGGGCTCACCGCCCTCAGCCAGACCCAGGTGGCAGCGATGGAGAGCCCCACCATCGAGCTCGGGGCCCTTGGCGCTGGAGGCCTGTTCAAAACGGTGCAAGCGCCCTACAAACCTGGAACCCAGATGTGGGCCGTGCTGCTGGTCCATCCTCGCGGCGTCGTCAGCGCCACGAAACAGGTGCGGGTGGTGGCCGACAAGGCCTCCCTGGTGCCCTGAGCCAGCCCAGGGCACCGCGCCGCCAAGCGCCACCACGGGCCGGACACCGTGATGCTGCGGCTGCAGCCCCGCGGCTCGTCCACCGGGCTTCGAGCCCGTGGGCATCAGCTCGACGCGACGGATCGTTTGTGCCTGTGGCTTCCCCACCGATCGAGAGGCCGGCATGAGCAGCACCCACGCCGCCCGCCTCTGGGTGGTGGATGACGATCCGGACCTGCGCTCGATGCTGGCCCGCTACCTCGCGGAACAGGGTTACGCGGTGCGCACCCTCGCCGATGGCAGTCAGCTCCAGGCCCGCCTCGCCGGCCAGCTCGGTGGCGAACGCCCCGATCTGCTGGTGCTGGACCTGATGTTGCCTGGCCTGGATGGCCTCACCCTGCTGCGCCGCCTGCGGGACGCCGGCGATGACCTGCCGGTGCTGATGCTCACCGCCCGAGCCGACGGGGTGGATCGCATCATCGGCCTGGAGCAGGGGGCCGATGACGACCTCGCCAAGCCGTTCCTGCCGCGGGAGCTGACGGCCCGGATCGAGGCGGTGCTGCGCCGCCGCCGCGGCTCGGCGGCGGCCTTCCCCCAGCCGGCGGAACCCTGCCTGGAGTTCGGCGACTGCCGCTTCGATCCAGCCCAGCGGCGCCTGGAACGCCACGGCGAGCCGCTGCCGATCACCAGTGGTGAATTTGCCCTGCTGGCGGTGTTTGTGCGCCATCCGCACCGGCCGCTGTCGCGGGAGCGCCTGGTGGAGCTGGCCCGCGGTCCCGACAGCGACACGGACAGCCGCAGCATGGATGTGCAGGTGTCGCGGCTGCGGCGCCTGATCGAGCCCGAACCCCGCCGCCCCCGCTACCTGCAGACGGTGTGGGGCTACGGCTACGTGTTCGTGCCCGATGGACGGCCGCGCCAGGCATGACTCGCCAGCCACCGCCCCAGCGGCAGCGCCATCACCCCGGCGAGGATGCGGCGCAGGGGCGGCGCAGCCCTGGCCGTGGCGGGGTCGCTTGGGGCGCGCGTTTCGGCCTGCGGTGGCGCCAGCGGCTGGGCTACGGGGCGGTGGCGGTCGGCATGACGGCCCTCTGCCTGGGGCTGCTGCAGCTGTTGCTGGGGGAACGCTTGCAGCAGGCCCAGATCAAGCAGATGGGCGCCCAGGTGGCCTTCAACCTGCGCCTGGGGGAGCTGGCGCTGGAGCGTTATGGCCCCCGGGATCTCAGCGAGATCAGCGGCCTGCGGCTGGCGGTGGGCGCCCTGCCGGCGGCGGAGGCGCAGTCGGCGAGGGAGGCCCAGTCGGCCCCCGGGGCCGGCGGGGCGCCGGCGGGCACTGGGGCCGGCGGGGCGCCGGTGGCGGATCCGCTGCTTGCCCTTCAGGCCGTACGGCTGCATACACACCTGTGCCAGCGCCTGGCGCCCGGCCGCTGCCCGGATGTGGTGCCCGCCCGCTCCACGCCCCGGGGGCTGTGGGTGGAGATGGCCTCGCCGCTGGAATCGGTCTGGCTGTTCGTGCCCGTGCCCCTGCCGCGGGGCTGGCCCCCTGAACCCCTGCTGCTGACGCTGTCCTTGGCGGCCGGGGGCCTGATCGCCGGCCTGCTGTTCCTCACCCTGGAGGTGCAGCGCCCCCTGCGCCTGCTGGAGGGGGCGCTGGCCAACGTGGGCCTGGAACAGCGGCCCGCCCCGCTGCCCGCCCGTGGCGCCTGGGCGGTGCGGCAGCTCACGGCCCGCTTCAACGCCATGCTGGAGCGGCTGGAGCTGGCCAGCCGCGAGCGAAGCACGATGCTGGCCGGCATCGCCCACGACCTGCGCTCCCCCCTCACCCGCCTGCGCCTGCGCCTGCGCCTGGGTCTGCGCGCCGACAGCGCCATGGTCCCAGCCGCCGAGCGGGCCCAAGCCGAAGCCGAGATCGAGGCGTTGGAACGCATCACCCGGCAGTTTGTGCTGTTCGCCGGGGCGGACCGAGCCGAGGCGGCCCTGGAGGTGCCTCTCGACGCCCTCCTGGCGGAGGCCAGCGCCGGCGTCGACGCCGAGGCGCTGACGCTGGACCTGCAACCGCTGCTGCGACGGGTGCGGCCCACCGCGCTGGCCCGGGCGACGGCCAACCTGCTGGAGAACGCTGTCAGCCATGGCCGGCCGCCCTACCGGCTGGTGCTCCAGGCGATCGGCGCGGCGGGCTTCGAGATCCAGGTGTGGGATGGCGGCGCCGGCATCGCCGCGGACCAGTGGCCCCGGGCCCTGCTGCCCTTCCAGCGCCTGGATCAGGCCCGCGGCGGCCAGGGCCATTGCGGCCTGGGGCTGGCGATCGCCGAGCGGGTGGCCCGCGATCACGGCGGCGACCTGAGCTGCGCCCGCGCCCAGGGGCGCTTCGCGGTGGTGCTGCGGGGGTGGTCGTTGCCGCTGGCTTGAACGCCCCAGCCCACGGCGTTGAGGGCCATGACAGCGGCCAGTCACATCCGCTCACAACTCGGCCAGCGCCGGTCAGAACCCAGACGGATCCTTTGCGCACAGTGGTGCCGTTGCCATCCGGGATCTCCCATGCACACCCGCCATCTCACCAGCCCGGCAGGGCGCCCTTGGCGTCGTCGCCTCTGGCATCGTCGCCCCTGGCATCCGGCGGCTCCCGCGCTGTTGCTGCTGACGCTGCTCGGGGGCGCAGGCGCTGTTCAGGCCCAGCAGTCGCCGAGTCCGGAGTCGCTCCGGTCCCAGGCTGCGGAGCGGCCGTCGCGTCCCTTCCAGGGGATTGGCCCTGATGCGCTGTCCCAGTCCCCCGGCAACCCGAAGGCGTTGCCGGTTCAACCGTCAGCCGGAGGAGGGATGCGCCAACAGGTGAAGCAGCTCAGCCCCAGCCAGAAACAACAGCTGTTCAGCCAGCAAAAGCAGCTGCAGCTGGGCTTCCTGCGCGATCGCCGGCAGCTGCTGCAAGCGGGGGAGGGCTGCCTGACGGCGGCCACCACTCTCGATCAGCTACGCAACTGCATGCGCGAGGAGCGGTTGGCGAACATGGATCTGCGCCGTCGCCACATGCAGGACATGCGGGCCATGCTGCAGGGCCTCGGCATCCAGGTGCCAGAACCCCCTGCTCGGGGAGGTCGCTGGGGTGGCGGACCCGGAGGCCCTGGCCAGCCAGATGGGCCAAGGCGGTTGGGCCCCGGACCGGGATCCCGCGGCGAGCCGATCTGAGGGGGCTGACCAGCCAGCACTGGGCCGGATCCGCTGATAACGCCGGAGCCTCAAGGCACCTCCGGCCAGGACACCAACCCGCTCCGATGGCACGGATGGCCAGGCAATCGGTTCGCTAGCCCATTCGGGTTACCAGCCACTCAAATTGCCAGCCCATTCGGGTTGCCAACCAACCAGTTGGCCGATCAAACGGTTGGCCCGCCCATCGAGCACGGGTCAGGGGGCGTCAGCCGCTGGAGGGGGGTGCGTCCCCCCCCGGCTGAGAGGTGATCAAGCGGAGGGGACTGGCGTGAAGGCCAGCCCCCCGCCGCTCCCGGATCAGGCCTCGTCGAGGGCGGCGACGCCGGGCAGCACCTTGCCTTCCAGCAGCTCCAGGCTGGCGCCGCCGCCGGTGGAGATGTGGCTCATCTTCTCGGCCACGCCCACCTTTTCCACGGCCGCCACCGAATCGCCGCCGCCGATGATCGTGATCGTGCCCTTGGCGCTCAGCTCGGCGAGGGTGTGGGCGATGGCGTTGGTGCCGGCGGCGAAGGCGTCGAACTCGAACACGCCCATGGGGCCGTTCCAGATCACGGTCTGGCAATCAGCCAGGGCGTCCTGGAACAGCTTCACCGAATCGGGGCCGATGTCGAGGCCCATCCAGCCATCAGGAATCGCCTCGATCTTGGCGATCTGGCTGTTGGCATCGGCTTTGAAGTCGTCGGCGAGCACCACATCCGTGGGCAGCAGGAACTGCACGCCCTTGGCGGCGGCTTTGGCCTCCAGTTCCTTGGCCAGCGTCAGCTTGTCTTCCTCCACGAGGCTTTTGCCCACCGAGAGGCCACGCGCCTTGTAGAAGGTGAAGATCATGCCGCCACCGATCAGGATCTTGTCGCACTTGTCGATCAGCGCTTCCAGCACCCCGATCTTGCTGCTCACCTTGGAACCACCCACGATGGCGGCCAAAGGACGCTTAGGAGCGTCAATGGCG
>JBKDOR010000270.1:0-23522 GCA_046342775.1 Synechococcaceae cyanobacterium | reverse complement strand
TCATAGACCATGACCATCCCAGAGCCACGATCGCTGTAGTTGATCCGATAAATGTCAAGTCCTTCTCCGCCATCGATCAGATCATTGCCAGAATCCGAATTCAGCGCATCATCACCTTCTCCAGCCAGCAGCGTGTCGCTGCCTTCGCCGCCCCAGAGCTCGTCATGGCCCGCCGCACCGATCAGGCTGTCATTCCCGGCCTCGCCGAAAAGCTGGTCGTTCCCGCCCAATCCCAGAATCGTGTCGGCGTCCGCCGTACCGGTCAGGACGTCACCGCCTGCCGTGCCGGTGAGATTGGCCTGCTCCACTGCCACGGCGGCGCCATTCAGCAGCACCACGCCCCGGTCGTCTTCGCTCTGCAGGGCGGCGAGCTGCCCGGGGGTCAACACCTGACCCGTCAGCAGTGCCGCGAACAGTGCCCCTTCATCGCCCGGCGTATCTGCTGGGTTCAGTAAGGCATCGAGGTGATGGCCGAACTCCTCGGTGAGCACCGCCAGCACGACGCGGTCCTCGGCCAGGTCCAGCCAGTCGGCATTGAGGTAGATCGTGGCGGTGCTGCCGGCATAGGCGCCCAGGGCCCCCGCCATCGCCGTGCCGTTGAGCAGCTCCACAGCTGGCAGATCAACAGCGTTGCCGGCAGCCAGACGAGTGGAGAGCTGCCGCAGGGTCTCTGGTACGGCTGCCAGCCCGAGTGCCTGCTGCGCCGCACCATTTAGGGTTCCCTCCGCTGCCCAGACCCGCAGCAGCTCCAGCCAGCTGCTGCGCAGGTTGGACAGGCGAGCGGCACTGCTGATGGGCATGGCTGTCGGGGGATCGCCGGCAGAGCTTACGGGTGTTTCACGAATTCAACGGTATCTCCAGCGCACAGTCTGGCTTCGATTAGCCCAGCGCAAGGTGCTATCAAGTCGCGGCTGCTCTGAAGACCAGGGCAACACGGGCGAGCATGGTCCTGTGATCGCAGACCAGGATTATGGTGATCGGTGGTTAGCAGATCAGCTTTACAGACTCCGCGCTCTGAGCGCTGTCAAAAAGCAGACCAATCGTGAGATGTTTCTCACTGAAATGAAGGTGTGTTGTCAAGGCAGGCCCTGTTCGCGTTGATCAAGCTCTCCAGTCCCTAGCCTGCTGAAATGTAAAAATGAGCGTGACTATGCCGGGGCCGACTTAGCGGATTCAGGTGAATGCCACGAGGATCTATTGAGACTTGGTGGACATAAGAGTCTGATTTATAAACAGTGAGAACGTCATTATTCGCTTAGCAGAGTAGCCAAGGAACTGAATCGCATTCAGTTAGCAATCAGGACGTGCATGAAGCCTGTCTTTGGATGGATAACAAGGTCCACGGGCGGACAGCTGACAAGAAAGATTGGCCTTGAGAGGACGGAGGCGAGGCGGAGCCTCAAGAAGCTTACATTCAACTGTGTCGTGAACTTCAGCACACTTCTATCCTGGCGCCAGCCGACTCAATATAGCATGAAAGATTCAAGCCCTTCTTTAAATTCTCCCGAAGAGTCATACGGGGACTCTTGGTTTTCCCTTAACAATGTTATTTGCCATGTCGATAGTTAGATGTATCAGCACCGTTGATTCGAGGGAACCTTTTGGCATTGCCGGCATCAAAAACGCGAACATCATCCCTATCAGCGGCAATCATCGCGTCATTGTCGTCCTTTCGCCAGAGTGCATTGTTCTCTCCCGGCCCACCGATTCAATTCTCTCCAGCGCTGCCGACCAGGGTGTCAGGCCCGTCGGTTCCAATGTGGCGGTCCTAATGCGGTGGTTGTAATGCGGTGGTTTCTGTGATGTTGTGCATCGCCGCCGCGACCCCACGCCACTCCCCAGCGCCAGAGCCTTTTCGGCTGCCCGGCTGAAGCTGCCTTCGACGACGTCTTGGAGCCAACTTGGCGCTGCCGAAAAAGCAAAACTCATGGCATCAGTCCATTGATTGGATCGATGTTCATCATGACTAATTGCAGATCGACCTGCTGCTGCGTTCAGGGCCAGGGAGCTCCGAATGTGCTCTCACCAAGCCCAAGCCCGAACCAGCAGCGACAAACTGTCGCACCGCGCGTTTCGGCCATTGCCGCCTACTCCGGCACTGGCTCTGTCCTTGGCCCAGAGACAGCCTCTGCCAGCATGCTGAAGCACAAGCGTCTCGTTGTTGTCCCCAGCCTTGGGCCCCGCCTCACCCCTGCCAGACGCCGACTGCCGGCTGATCGAGGGCCCCCACAGCGCTCCCGCCACGCTGCTGCTGGCCCATGGGGCCGGGGCGCCGATGGATAGCCCGTTCATGGGGGCGATCGCGGCGGGGTTGGCGAACCAGGGCTGGCGGGTGGTGCGCTTCGAATTCCCTTACATGACGCGCTGGCGCCAAACGGGCCGCCGCGGCGCTCCCGATCGGCTGCCCAAACTGCTGGAGAGCTTCCAGGCCGAGATCGCCCGGGCCCCTGGCCTGGGACCGCTGTTCATCGGCGGCAAGTCCCTGGGCGGCCGGGTGGCCAGCCTGGTGCTGAGCGAGCTGGACAACACCTCCACCCCGGCGTTCCCAGGCGGCGCACGGGTGCGCGGTGGCGTCTGCCTGGGCTACCCCTTCCATCCCCCCGGCAAGCCCGACCAACTGCGCACGGCTCACCTGGCCTCGCTGCGCTCTCCGTTGTTGATCCTGCAGGGGGAACGGGACAGCTTTGGCAAGCGCTCCGAGGTGGAGGGTTACGTGCTGAGTGAACGCGTGGAGCTGGGCTGGATTCCCGGCGGCGATCACAGCTTCAAACCCAACCGCGGCAGCGGACTGGATGAAGCCTCCGCCTGGGCGCTGGCGGTGGCGCACGCCGATGATTTCCTGCGTCGGCTGTTGGCCAGCTGAGCGATCCCCTCAGCGTGACGGCACGGTTGGTGGTGACCACCTCATGGCGAACACTTTGTGGCGAACACACAAGGCCGCGCCCTTGAGCTCAATGCCGGGCTGGTGGCGACCACTGTCGAGCGGCTCGGGGAAACCATCACGCTCTGCTGGCAGCCTCGGCAAGGCAGAGAGGCTCAGAACCCTGCAAGGGCCGTCTGCAACGGCTGCACCGGCTGGCTTGGGCTGCTGGTGACTTCGATGATGCGGCCGATCGAGGCGGGCGTGTCGAGGGCCTCCAGGCAGCAGCGAGCCACCAGGCGCCTGGGGATCGAATCGCTCTCCTGCTGATCGGGGCCGGTGTAGCGAATCCCCTCCCGCTCCAGGCCCTCCTCTCGCTCCGACAGGCCTCCGGGGCGAATCACGGTCCAATCCAGGCCGCTGCGCTGCAACGCCTGCTCCCCGACCCCCTTCCACACCAGGATCAACCCGATCAGATTGAGCGGATGGACCCAGCGGCCGGCGCAGAGCGAACTGACCAGCACCAGGCGTTTCACCCCGACCCGGCGGCAGCTCTCCACCTGGCTGTTCACCCCCCAGGCATCCACCCGCATCGGCCCGGTGAGATCGATCGAGGGGCGGGCGCCGGTGGCGATCACCAGGGCATCGGCCCCTTTCAGGGCCTGGTCCAGGGCATCGGCATCGCTCAGCTCCAGGCGCACCTGCTCGCAACCCTCCAGGCCGGCTGGAACGCTGGACTGGCGGCGCAGCAACAGCCGCGGCCGATCTCCAGCGGCCAGCACCTCCTCGGCAACGCGATAGCCGGTTTTGCCCGAAGCGCCGCTGATGGCGATGGTGCGGTTCATGGGAGACGCCGGAACTGTTGATTCAGGGGAGGCAGTCTGGCGGGATCGGCGCGGCGGCTGGCGGTGCGGGAAGCCGGGCCAGGAGGGCTCGATGTGGCATCCCTCACCGAGGGGCTTTCAGGATTGCAAGGCAGATCTACAACCCAGGGAAGACCTTGCCTTCTCACCATGGATCGCCAGCATCTGGTCACCTTGGTGGATCACCAAAAACCCTTCAAGGGCACCTGGGAGATCTACCGCGATGCCAGCCAGCACTACATCGCCTGCCATCACGCCAACCACCCCAGCCAAGCAAGCAGCCAGACTGCAACTGAGGCCACGAGCTGGGCCACCAGCCAGACAACTGCAACAGCCGAATCCTGCCAGGAACTGGGGAGCGAGCGGCAGGCCTGCGCCTTCACCAGCCAGCTGCAGTTCAACGGCTGGTCGATCGAAAACCACGACCCCTCCTGCCAGGAGTTCCGCTTGGCTTGTCACCTCTGATGCATCGTTGCAGCCCCCCTGTCGGATGCGCTGCTGAAGCAGGGTCCAGGGCTGGCGTCTGCAGCGAACAGCCGCAACGCCAGCCTTTCTGAGACAGCAATCAATCCAATGGAAGTTGAGACACAAGCCTAAGGACGTAGCCGCGCCCATCCCAGCGGCCTCTCCTGTGCTTCACGCGTCAAACCGCAGATCAGGCGTCGTGAACTGTGCCCTCAACCATTTCCAAAATTAAGCATTTCAGAGTAGATTCACTCCGCGAAGATGACCGTAGCCAGGAATCACAAGCAGAGCGGTTCATGACAATGGTTAGTATTACCTGAAACCGTTTGGCGTCCGCGCGAATGCGCCTCCTTCTGGTCAGCGGCGACGCTCCCCTGCAGGCCTTGCAGCTGGCCGAGGCGGCGGCCAGCCAGGGCGATGCCCGCCTGGTGGACCTCAGCGGCGAGGCCCTGCTGGCCGGCGCCGAGCATTTCGATCCGCTGCGGGAGCTGGAGCAACGTTGGCCGCCCTTGCGCCAGAGCTTGGCCGGTTGGCTGGAGTTCATGCAGCTGCAGCCCCCCCAACCCCACCAGCTGCCGCTGATCCCCGGGTTGGAGGACGTGCTGCGCAGCCTGTTCCTGGTGGATCAACTCAAGGCCGCCGGTGACCACAACCTGGTGGTGCTGCTGCCCGCCTGCGGGCAGGCGCAGCGCTTCCTGCAGGGGATCGTCAGCAGCCCCGATCTGGTGCAGCAGATCTACGACCCCTTGATCGAGCGGCTGGCCCAGCTCAAGGACACCGTCGATCGGGTGGAAGGGCTGCTCAACCTGGGACTACCCGACAGCTCCGGCCTGGAGTTGCCAACGGCGCTGCTGGAGGACATCGCGCTGCTGCGGCAACGGCTGCTGGATCCAGCCGGCTGCGAGCTGCAGCTGGCGATGCCGGCCGGCCTGGCCGAACAACCGCTGCTGGCCCGGCGCATCTCGGGTTTTTATCTGATTGGCGTGCAACTCAGCCGGCTGTGGCTGCAGGGCCCTTTGGCGGCGGAGCTGGTGGCCGAACAGCAGGAGCGCTGGCAGCCCTCCCACCTGCTGCACACCGAACAGCAGCCCCAGTTCCAGGCGGCGGCCCCCGCCTGGCTGGCCCTGCCCTGGCAGGGCGAGGCGGCGATCAGCCACAGCAGCGACGCCGACGGCACCGCGGTGACCAGCCTGCTGCTGCCGGGGCTGTCGCGGGAGCAGCTGCAGGTGCAACGGGCGGGCCATGCCCTGCAGGTGCGCCTCGGCCCGTTGCGCCGCGGTTACCCCCTGCCTGGCAGTTGCCTGGATCGGACGCCCTGCGGCGCCAAGGTGGTGGGCCGACACCTGGAGGTGCGGTTCCGCTGAATGCTTCGGAAGGGGGTGATGGTGGCGATGCCATCCAGGCACGGCCGCCATCAGCCCTCACTCCACCAGGATCTCCAGGGGCTCGGCATCCGCCGGCGGGGTGGGCACGGCGCCGAGCTGTCGGTAGAGGTCGTCGCGCCACTGGAACAGGGGCTCGAAACGCGGCTGGTCAGCGATGCCGGGCACGCCGCGGCAGGCCAGCTGGGGACCAGCCACCGCCGGGAACCGCAAACCATAGAGCTGGGCCGCCACCGCCAGATCGGCGAGGGAGGGCCGATCGCCCACCAGCCACGGCCGCTCCTGCAGCAGCACCGTGAGCTGCTCCAGGGCCTCATGCAGGCCGGTGCCCTCCAGCGGCAGCAGCTGGCCGAGGCGGCCGAGCAGGCCGGAGGGCAAGGCGCCAGCCAACTGAATCAAGGGGCTGGGCGTGCTGTCGGGCAGCAGGGCGATGCGCAGCTCGCCATCGGCGAGGGCCGCCTGCACCAGCGCCAGCCGCGCCTCCGCCGCCAGGGTGGTGTCGGCCCAATCCTCCAGCAGGCGCACCTCGGCCCGGGCGGCGGGATCGGCTGGCAGCAAGGGCGGTTGGGGCTGCAATCGCTCCAGATGAAGGGCGATGGCGGTGGAATCGGCGATCCAATTGCTGCCGTCCTGCAGCACCGGCACCTGGCGCTGGCCGGACTGGCGTAACAGCTCCACCTGTCCCAACCCCGGCATCACCTCCACCGCTGTGTAGCTGATGCCCTTGAACGCCAACAGCAACCGCGCCTTCTCACAGAAGGCGGAATGGCGGAACTGGTGGAGCTTCATGGAGAAATCAGGCCAGAACAAGAAGTCCCCGAACCCTAGTGGATTGGCACAGGAGTCAGAGCCGGCAAGGCGGCACTCAGGCCGCCACCGGTTCGGCGGGATGCTCGGCCAACACCTTGCGCAGGTAGCGGCCGGTGTGGCTGCTGGGGTGGTCGGCCACCTGCTCCGGCGTGCCGCAGACCACGAGTTCGCCACCCTTATCGCCGCCTTCGGGGCCGAGATCGATCAGCCAATCGGCGCAACGAATCACATCCAGATTGTGCTCGATCACCAGGATGGAGTTGCCCTTATCCACAAGACGCTGCATCACCTCCATCAACTTATGCACGTCATAGAAGCTCAAGCCGGTGGTGGGTTCGTCGATCAGGTAGAGCGTTTTGCCGGTGGCGCGCTTGGACAGCTCGGTGGCCAACTTCACCCGCTGGGCCTCACCGCCGGAGAGGGTGGGGGCCGGCTGGCCGAGCTTGATATAGCCCAAGCCCACATCCACCAACGTGCGCAGCCGCTCCGCCGCCTGGGGAATGGCGCTGAATTCCTCACAGGCCTGCTCCACGGTCATCTCCAACACGTCGGCAATGGTGTGGCCGCGATAGGTGACCTGCAGGGTTTCGCGGTTGTAGCGGGCTCCCTTGCAGACATCACACTGCACATAGACATCCGGCAGGAAGTTCATCTCGATCACATTCACACCCTGGCCGCTGCAGGCCTCACAGCGCCCACCTTTGACGTTGAAACTGAACTGGCCCACCTGATAGCCGCGGGCCTTGGCCTCCACCGTGGCGGCGAACACCTGGCGGATCGGGTCGAAGGCTCCGGTGTAGGTGGCGGGGTTGGAGCGAGGCGTGCGACCGATCGGGCTCTGGTCGATCACGATCACCTTGTCCACCGCCTTGATGCCGCGGAGTTCCTCCAGGCCAGCGGGAAAGGGCACCTTCAGGCCAAGGCGATGCTCCAGGGCCGGATGCAGCAGCTCATTCACCAACGTGCTCTTGCCGCTGCCGCTCACCCCGGTGACGCAGACCAGCCGGCCGAGGGGGATCTCCACATCCAGGCCGCGCAGGTTGTTGCGGCTGCAGTTCACCATCGTCAGCCGGCGGCTGCCGGCATCGCGCCGTTCCGCCGGCGTGGGGATCGCCCGACGACCGCTCAGATAGGCGCCGGTGAGCGACTCGGAGGAGGCGAGCAGATCCTGCAGCGACCCCTCGGCCACCACCCGGCCGCCGTGGATGCCGGCCCCCGGGCCGATGTCCACCAGATGGTCGGCGGCGCGGATCGTGTCCTCATCGTGCTCGACCACGATCAGGGTGTTGCCGAGATCGCGCAGCTTCAGCAACGTCGCCAGCAGGCGGTCGTTGTCGCGTTGGTGCAGGCCGATGCTGGGTTCATCCAGCACGTACAGCACCCCGGTGAGACCGGCACCGATCTGGGTGGCGAGGCGGATGCGCTGGGCTTCGCCGCCGGAGAGCGTCATCGCCGGCCGATCGAGGCTGAGGTAGTCGAGGCCCACATCCAGCAGGAAGCGCAGGCGCATGCGGATCTCGCGCAGCACCAGCTCACCGATCTGAATCTGGCGAGGCGCCAGCAGCGGCCCCTGCGCCTCGCAGTCGCCCACGCCCATCAGCGCTTCGATGCGGCTGAGGGTTTCGGCCACGCTGACGCTCGTGAGCTCGTGGATGGCGTAGGGGCCGACCCGCACGGCCAGGGCCTCGGGCCGCAAGCGCAGACCGCGACAGCTGGAGCAGGGCACCAGCTCCAGATACTTCTCGAGCTTCTGGCGAATCGATTCACCATTGGCATCACGCAACTGGCGCTCCAGCAACGGCAGGATGCCTTCGAACGGCCGCAGGTAGGCCTGCTGGCCCTTGCGAAAACGGCTGTCGGCCTGAATGGAAATCGGTTCCTTGCTGCCCTCAAGCAAGACCTGGCGCTGCTGATCCGTCAGCTGATTCCAGGGTGTCTTCAACTCGAACCCATAGGCTTCGCCCACGGAATAGAGCAAGGAGAAGTAATAGCTATTGTCTTTCTCGCTCCAGGGGGCGATCGCCGCGTACACCGGCATCGAGGGATCCGGCACCACCCGCTCCATGGTGAAGCGGCGCAGATGCCCGATGCCGTGGCAGTCCTGACAGGCGCCGTAGGGGCTGTTGAAGGA
The DNA here is from genome assembly GCA_046342775.1 of Synechococcaceae cyanobacterium. Taxonomy (GTDB): domain Bacteria; phylum Cyanobacteriota; class Cyanobacteriia; order PCC-6307; family Cyanobiaceae; genus Cyanobium. The sequence goes on along the minus strand of JBKDOR010000270.1, from coordinate 15,011 downwards.
GAACAAGCGCGGCGACAATTCTTCGATGACGGCACCATGTTCGGGACAGGCGAAGTTTTCGGAGTAGAGGCGCTCCCGCTCCAGGCCATCCGGCAACTCTTCGCCCGTTTTGGGCACCACCTCAACAAGCGCCAAGCCCTCACCACGCTTCAACGCGGTGCGCAGCGAGTCGGTGAGCCGCTCCTGGATGCCTTCGCGCGCCACCAGGCGATCCACCACCACCTCAATGTTGTGGGCGTGGTTCTTGTCGAGTTCGATGTTATCGGCCAGTTCACGCACTTCGCCATTGATGCGCACCCGCGCAAAACCTTCCGCCACCAAACCCGCGAGCAAGCGCTGGTGGGTGCCCTTCTTGCCCCGCACCACAGGAGCGAGCAGCTGATAACGGGTGCCTTCCGGCAGCGTCAGAATTTGGTCGACCATCTCATCGATGGTCTGGGGACGGATCGGGCGCTCGCACTGGGGGCAGTGGGGCTCACCGGCGCGACCGAACAGCAGGCGCAAATAATCCTGAATTTCGGTGACCGTACCGCCGGTGGAGCGAGGGTTATGGCTGGTGGAGTTCTGATCGATCGAAATCGCTGGAGATAACCCTTCAATCGCATCGACATCCGGTTTGTCCACCTGGCCCAGAAACTGGCGGGCATAGGCCGACAGGCTCTCGACGTAGCGCCGTTGGCCCTCGGCAAAGATCGTGTCAAAGGCCAATGAACTCTTGCCACTGCCACTCACGCCGGTGAACACCACCAGGCGATTGCGGGGAATGGTGAGATCGATGTTGCGGAGATTGTGTTGTCTGGCGCCACGCACCCGGATCACATCCTCAAGGCTGCCGCCATTAAGCGTGCGCAAGGCCAAGCGAGCCGCCGCCTGGGGCGTCACCCCTTCGCCCTGTTCGCCAAGCTGCGCCGCCGGAGCTGTTTTGGACCGGCTACCGGCACTGGCAGAAGGCATGGGCTAGGAAACGTTGGCCGATGATTCTATGGGGGTTGGTCGATGCCGATGTCCAGGCCAGACCATCGGCTGGCCCCGGAGCGTCAAGACGGCCGCGGCAGCCTCAGGAGGCCCGCTGAAACCAACTCCAGCCAGGCATGCCGCCGCCCCTTCAGCCCCGGACCAACCAACACGAGCTGATCCGTGGCACCGCTGCCGGACCTCGGCGGCGGGTACAGCTGCAACACCACGCCTCGGCCCCGGCCCAGCCCTGCCGGCCCCGCAAGGCGAGGCAGGATGGCAGGGACCGCCTCGAACTCCAGATCCGCCTCCATGCCAGCTCCGCCGCAGCCGCTGCCAGGGCGTTCCGTGGCCTGGGTCAGGTTGACGACCGTCGTGGTGACGGTGGCCGCCGCCCTGCTGGTCTTGGTGCAGGGAGGCGTGATCGGAACCGTCAACGCCGCTGAATCGGCCGCAGGCACCGTGGTCGTCAGCGCCGCCGATGACGGCCAGCTGCTGACCCTGCGGCGTGGAGACCTGCTGCGGGTGGTGCTGGCCGACACCGCCGGCACCGGCTACAGCTGGGAGATCGAGCACAACGACCCGAAACTGCTGGCTCCCGAAGGACAGCGAAGCGAGCCGGAACCGCAACCAACTCCGCAACCAACGCTTCAACCCACTGGGTCGCCCGGCGGAACGGTGGCGCCCAGTGGACCGGTGGCCCCCAGTGGAGCAGTCGCACCCCGCAGAGCGGTGGCACCCAGCAGAGCGGTGGTAGCCAGCCGCCCGCCCATGCCAAGGGTCGTGGGCGGACCCATGCGGGTGAGCTTCCAGTTCCGGGTGGTCGGCAAGGGCAAAGGCGAACTGCGGCTGCGGCACTGGCGCCCCTGGGAGGGGGAGGGCTCGATCGACCGGCGCTTCAAGCTGGCACTGCGGGTGGTGAACTGACGCGGGCCTCACAGAGGGCTTCGCTCACCTCCCAAAGACGCCGACAGGCCTCCTCGTCCAAGGCGGCGGCTGCCAACTGTGCTGGGCGGGGATGACCGCGCATGCCGCCTAAGCGATCGGGCCCGTAGAAACCACCGGGTTGCACCGTCGGAGCCGTGGCGGCGTGGAGCTGGGGCAGGGCTCCCATCGCGGCGCTCTGGAACAACGGATCCATCAGGCGATAGGCCAAGGCTTCCAACCGCGAGCCATTCAGGGCGATGGAGGCCGGCTGCAGGTTGGTGCGGGCGAAGCCCGGATGGGCCGCCAGCGCCAGCGGCGGTTCGGCACCAAGGCCAACCTGGCGCTGATCCGCCTCACATTGGAGGCGACGCTGCAGCTCCAAGGTGAACATCACATTGGCGAGTTTGCTTTGGGAATAGGCGCGCCAGCGGTCATAGCGGCGCTCTGCCTGCAGATCATCGAAGGCGATGCGGCCGAAGTAATGGGCGCCAGAGCTGACCGTGACCACGCGAGAGCCGGGGCGGCGCCAAAGCAACGGCAACAATGCACGAGTCAGGGCAAAGTGGCCGAGGTGATTGACCGCCAATTGCAACTCATAGCCATCACGACTGAGCGTGCGGGGCGGCGCCATCACACCAGCGTTGTTGATCAACAAATCCAGCCGACCCCAACGCTCGCCGAACTGCCCTGCGGCCTGTTCCACAGCCTGAAGATCGCTCAGATCGAGTTGGAGGATGTCGAGGGGGCCCTCGGCTGTGGGCAACAGCTCCTGGCGGGCCTGCTCAGCCCGGGCCAGGGAGCGGCAGGCCAATACCACGGTGGCGCCGCGGGCAGCCAAGGCCCGGGCCGTCTCCAAGCCGAGGCCGCTATTGGCACCGGTCACCAAGGCGATACGACCGGTCTGATCGGGGATCTGGGCGGCGGTCCAGGGCTGGCTCACGGTGGGGTCAACTTCTTGAAACCAACCGTAACGAGTCGTCAGGGGGGCATGCGGGATTCGAAGCTTTGGCTGAATCCAACCTGAGGCTGCACGCCTGGCGATCCGGCCTGTGCTGGCCCGGAATGAAGTGAATAAGCCAAGGCACCGTGCCCGAACCAACCTGGGCAAGACGCAGCTTGGGTTGCATGGCGGAGGTTGCTTGGCGGAGGTTGCTTGGCGGATCAACCAAAAGAGTTCAACGCACTCTCCGCGCAGCGTTGGGCTCGGCCTGCAGCGCGTGAGCCAGGCGGAGCTCCCTCAAGGTGGAGCGCTTCTTGGCCTGATGCGCCTGCATCCGGCGCAGAATGTCGTCCAATACCCCAACCGCGCTGAGCACATGGGGACCCTTGTTGAGCATCACGCACTCCGCCCGATCGCCCATCGCGGCGTCGGTGATCTCCGCGCGAGAAGGCAGCCCTTCCTTGGCAAGCGTCTCCAGAACCTGCGTCGCCCAGATCACGGGGACGTGGGCGGCCTCGCAGATCCAGAGGATCTCTTCCTGGAGTTCGGAGAGGCGCTCAAAGCCGCATTCAACGGCCAAATCACCGCGGGCGATCATGACGCCACAACACGGGGATCGCATTGCAGCGAGCACCATGTTCGGCAAGTGATCAAAGCCTCGACGCGTCTCGATCTTGAGCACAATTGCAGGGGAGCTGCCGCCAAGACGGGCGAGGCTCGTCTGAAGGAACTCAACATCGTCGGAACCGTTGGCAAACGAGAGTTCAACCACATCGGCGTGCTGGGCCACGAAGGACAGGTGTTCGAGGTCTTGAGCGGTCAGGGCGGGCAGGCGCAGATCGCTGTCCGGGAGGTTGATCCCCTGATCAGCCCGCAATTTCTCGCCACGCAAGCGTGTGCGAGTGATTCGGATCAACACCCGATCGGCTTCCACCGTCTCCACCACAGCGCCGATCTTGCCGTCATCAAACCAGATCGGTTCTCCCGAACGGACGTGGTCGAACACCTCTGGGATGGAGCAACCGATCCTGCCAGGAGTAAGGATCTGCCCCGCAGCGTCACGGGTGGCTGGGCGACCCGGCTCAAGACTCCTCATCAGGATGAGTTGGTCCCCTTGCTGGACAGCAATGGCGTTCTCCGTGGGCGGCAGCTCGCCAATCAAGGCCTCGCCAAGGTCATCCCGACCCTCGACTCGCAGGATGGTGCCGGGAACGACGTAAGCGGTTTTGGTCGCCTCCAACCAGGAACCAGCGGATGTCACCTCGACGGCCACAAGGGTTCGCCGGGCGTTGCGGGCATCGCTGAACGTCACCCGGTCACCCGGCCGAAGGGAGGCCAGCCATGCCTCAGGGACCGGGAGGCAGGCCTCGGCCGGCGATGGCGACGGGCGAGGCGAGGCGTCTGACGTGAGCCAAAGCCGTGCCGGAGCGGTGACCCGGCCGAGCCTGTCGCGGTGGGGGCGAATCCTGACCACTGCCGGCCCCGGCTCCAGCGGGCCTGTGCGCAGCTTGGGCCCAGCCAGGTCCATGACAACGCGGCAGGGTCGCCCAAGTGCCTGTTCGGCCCGTCTCAGGTGCTGGATCATCCGCGCCCATGTCGCCGGATCGTCATGCGCGCAGTTGATTCGCATGCAGTCCATCCCTCGCTGCAAAAGGGAATGGACAAGCGTGGCGTTCTCCGCCGCTTCAGCGGGCATGGTCACCATGATCCGGACACCGCGGCCTGGGGTGGCGGGCCCCAGCAGCGCTTCGGTGTGCTCAGCCAGCAACCGCTCCGCCACTTCAAAAGCGCTGGCCGCGGAAGTCGGCCAGGGTTGAGGGCGCGGGCTGCCTGTGAGTTGATGAAGCACATTCAGAAGCGCATCGACCGTGGCGAGGACGTGGGACTCCGCGCGCCCAAGAGAGGAAAGCCCGAAGGCCGCCAGTCGCTCTTGCAAGGGGCGAAGATCACGACGCCGGAGGGCGAGATAATGCACCAGATTGCGAGCACTCTCGCGGTAGTTGGCATGAACGGCATCAAGGCGTGCCGCCGCACGAGCTGCATCGGCGACCATCTCTGCACGGATGGCCGTGAGTTGGTTGAGAAGACCGTTGAGTTCTTCGTCGTCCGGCTGGGGAACGTTGGCGGCCTGCTCACGGGGAGACGACATCATATAAGCTCACGAACTGAGGTTGAATATCTTGCATTGTAATTGATTGATTTCGCGTGACAAGCAAGAAAAGTTCTTCAACGTCTCCCAAGAAAGCAGCAGATGTTGGCGCAGCCTCCATCGAGGCAATCGCGATGGGAGCAGAATGATAGCCGTTTATGACAAACAAAGGCTAGGGAGTGGCTGTGTGGCGCGCACCCCCTAGCCCATCAACAACGTCGGCGAAGACGATCGGTATCGTTCAGATCATACTTTCTTTCTCAGGCAGAAGCCGGTGTCATCGTCGTTGCGGTTATGAATGCCGGGGAAGCTATTCACAATCGTGTTGTCCCACGCCCTGACGGTCACCACATAGCCGCACGGCTGAAGCGGTTGACCGAGGGTATTGGTGGAGGTGTCCATTCTCCATCCATAGCCCGCTATGGGCGTCGGTGTCGTATTGGGGAGACCGACCGGATCAGCTACGGGGTCCCTGGGATTCAGGCTGTTGGGTGTTGTGTCGAGCGACCAGTAACCAAAATGGCCTTGTGGGTCGTAAGCGACAAACCGTCCCGTCACCGGTTGACCTTGGTCAAAGTCGTTGCAATCAGCCAAGCCACTACTGGTGACGATCTGGATGTTGACCTCTGGCGACTGGTTGTCCAGTTGGATGTTGTACCAAGGCGTGGCACCGATCGGCACCAGGGCCGCAGAGGCGAGTTCCAGGCAGATCTGCCATTTGTCGTTGCGGTCCAAGGCCCCCAACGCCGCTGTATCCCACTGCCCCAGGACACTAAAGATGTTCTGGTTGGGATGGAGGTAATCGAGCCAGCCATCTGGCGAGACCGGCGTACGTGTCGTCGAGAGGCCACCCAACGCCAGGGATTGGGTGACAGTAAAGCTACCCAGGAGCGGCGTCAAACCCAGACCAGTGGAGGCTTTGCGCAGCATCAGGCGGTACTTGTAGCCTGCGGCGCTGAAGTCCTGCGGCACGACAGCATTGATCTGAACATAACCACCGAATGCACATTGGCGCGTCGGAATCCATTCGTCGGCAGTGCCGCCCCATTGCGCAAACGGCGCCATGGGTTTCGTCATACCGTCACCGGCAACGTTGATGTAGTTCAGCCCAATGCCGCCTATCACATCGATTGCCGCATCCAGCGTGACGGGCTTGCCGGGTTTGATTTCGAAGTGGGTGTCGAGACGATTGCCCCAGTGCGGCAGAGCGTCGGGGTTGGTCGCTGATGGTGGGGCGTTCCATGACAGCACTGCGCGAAGGCGGCCGATCTTCGGTTCCTTGCACGACCGCCGGTGCTCCGCCAGGTGGGTGGGCACGCCGACCCAGTAGCGCAATCCTTCCTTTGGAAAGGGCGTGATGTCATGCACCCGGAGCTTCACCGTATCCAGATAGGTCCACTCGCAGGTGTTGTCGTAGTCGATCCAGAAGGTCACGTATTCCTCGCTGCCGTGATCGCACAGCGAGCCGTTGTACCCACTTGGCCGCTTGAGAACAAAATGAGCGACTGCCCACTCGAGGTTATAGTCAAGTGCAAGGCAGGTGAGTTCCTCGAAGGTGACATCACCCTTGGTTTTGTTGAGTGCCGCTAAAACTGCAGACCAGTCGAGCTTCACCAGCTTGTACTGCTCAGTCTTCGCCAAGGCGATCTTTGCATTGGCCGTAAAACCGCCGGCGAGCGTGGTCTGAATATCGGGTAGCGCATAGCGGTGCGGGGGGACAGTGGTCGCGTCATTCGCCGCTGCAGCGGTTTTGGAGCGCTCGCTGCTGTAGAGCTTGCTCAGCTGCTGGATGGATGGAGGAGGCGGCGGCGGCAGCTTGGCCGGTATCTGTTGCAGATACTCGAGATTCGCTGGTAGTTCGAACTTCGGAGCCACAGCGATTGCTGCATCCTTGATGAGTTCATCAAAAAAGCGACCGCGCGGCGCGATCTGGATGTACGCCTCCGAAACATTTCCCCAGACCGGCGACCAGTTCGGTTGGCCTGCTGGAGGTGGTGTTTGCCAAGAGAGGATAGCGCGCACCTTGGGCAGCACCGGTCGCGAGCAGCGGTCGCGTTTGGGCTGATACGGAATCGTCACCGCATAGGTGAGCGGCTTGATGCTGTCGTCAGCGCAATCCTTGCCGTCGGGGATGTCATGCACATTGAAGGAGCCGATGCCCGCATCGGTCCAACCACTGCCGTAATCAACATAAAAACGGAGATATTCAGTGGTGCCTGGTGAGCAAAGGCTGCCGCCGTAACCGAAGGGCAGCTTAATCGCTACAGTTGCCTCGAGCATGTCGAGAACTGGGTTGTAGCCAACGCAGCCGAGTTGCTCGAAGCGCACATTGCCGAGCATCTCTTTCACCACCGGGAACTTGCTGTCCGGGAGATTACCGAAGTGGTTGGGATTGGCGGCAAGCAGCTCAATGAAGTGCGAACGCTCTCGCGGGATGCGGCGTGCTTCGGGATTGATGCTCAGTTCGGCAGTCACGATGTTCGATCCTCTTGATGGGGTAAGATAATTGACTTTTACTGAACTGGTTAGCCCCTTTCTTCGTTATCTCTTGATAGGAAGAGCAGGGTTCGTTTTCAGCCTAGACCGCTTTGGGAGTTCCGCCATCCAGTCCACTCTGGGGCGTTACATAGCAGTACCTCCGGAGAAAGCGAGCCGCACAGATCCGCGCCTCCCAGCACTCGCTGCTGGCATGCAGCAGATACGCCTCGATTCAGCTGCACCGAGACACCTACGCCATCAACGTTGAACGCGCGCCAAAGGACTTCAACATGAATGGTGTTGTAGCAACAGGCCACGATCCCTCCCATGGTGTAAACACAAAGACCCGGCTCTCTGATTGAAGAGTAACAATATAGGATGACGAGATATCCTTTCCGAGGAGACGGATCGCCTCCTTCATTCCGCTTGCAGGCTCAGTCATGGCCTTTGAAATGAGTCGCGTTTTAGCGATGTGCTGAAGGCGCAAGATTCCGCGCCGGCGTGGACGGTTGACGCTTCGATGATGCACCGCAAGCGGCCAGCGGAGGGCCGCCTCAGCGGCGGCGCAGCAATGAAGCAGTGCGGGTCTGGCGTGCCAGGGAGCGGCCGAAGTAGGCGGCAGCTTTGTCGAAGCCGGCCAATGGCCCGTAGATGAACAGCCGGCCCGAGTGCGACGCCTTCTGCCGTAGGCCATCGATGTAGATCCACTCCATGGCGGCGGCCGGCGAGAGCAACTGGCAATAGTGAAACCCGCGAGCCGCGGCGATCGGGTAGTCGAGCGGGGTCTTCATCACCGTGCAACTCACCCCAAACAGCTGCGATCCCGCCTGTTGCAGATAGCGGTAGCGGGGGTAGCTCCAGATCCACAGGGGCCCCACGGCCGGGCGCACCGTGTCGGCCTGCATGGCCATGGGCTGGCCGAGCGCCTCAAAGCGCTGGCGGGTCGTCGCATCGCTCTGCTGGAGCATCCAGCGAAACGAGGCTTCGTTGATCGGCTGGCCGCGGCTGGGTCCGTCGGTTTCGCTGAAGTCAGGATCCTTCACGCCGCCCTGGCTCCAGAACGACTGGCGGGAGTTGAGCTTGCAGCGCAGCGAATAGGCGGCGATCGGGAAGAAGCCGGTATCCAATGCTGTAAACAAGCCATAGAGCGCCTGGGTGACGCTGGTGGCCGCCACCCGGCAGGGCTGCGGCGGGTCACAGACGGCGTTAATCTGGGGAACGTGAACCGGCGGCTTGGCAAAGGGGTTGTAGGTGTAGCTGCGGTGGAAGCTGTCGAGCGCCGTCAGCGAGAAGCGCACGGGCGCATCCGGCTCAGCGGCCATCAACGCATTGGCGTGGTCCTGAATCCAGGGGGAATAGGGGGTGCAGCAGGGATTGCTGCGGCTGTTGGTCTCGGCGGTGTCGTAGCAGGCCGGCTTGAAGCCGTTGTAGCCCTCCATCGCCAAGGCCGCGATCAGGGGCTGCAACCAGGTCGTACTGGCCGCCACCGCCTCGGCGAGCTCCGCGCTGGGCGGCGCAGCCTCGCCAGCGAGGCAAGTGGGCAGGAAGGCGGCCACCAGGGCGCCGATGCGGGCATGCACCGCCGCTTCCTCGACGGTTGGCCGCAGATCGAACGCCTCCACATAGGGCACCGGTTCGCCGGAGGCGAACTGCATGTGGCTCGCCCCTTCGATCGTCACCACCGGGAAGCGCTCGGGGCGGCTCTCGGGGGCCGCATTGATCTGCTGCAGCCAGGTGGCCACCGCGAAGCGACTGATGCGGGCAAGCCCATCGAGGGTGCCGGCCAGGGTGAGGGTGGGCCGCGGGTAATCGATCAGGGTGCGGCCTTCGCCATCCAGCCGGTTGAGATTCCAGCGGCCAAGAAAGGAGCCCATCAGCACCTGGCCGATGCCCTGCTCGGGGAAGGCCTTGAGGTACTTCTGAATCGCGATGCCCCCCACCGAGTGGGCCACGAACAGGCAGGGGGTGCCGGCCGGCATGCCGCGGCGCTGCAGCTGCCGCTGGGCCTGGGCCACCAACAGCGGCATTTCGCGCGGGATCGGCGAATCGCCGAGGAACTGGGGGATGGCCACCCACAGCCGCCGCGAGGGGCAGGCGCGCTGGATCGCCTCCGCCACCAGCACGTAGCGCTCCGCCGGGATGCCCTCCCCCTGGATGAACAGCAGCGCCAGCTCCGGACCGGCGTCGGAGATGGGCTCGAGCACGAGGGGCGCCCCGTTCCAATCGAGCCGATAGGCCAGCAGGATCGCCAGCACCAGCAGGAACAGGATGCCGCTAGCCCAGGCGGCGGGAGGGAACAGCCAAGCCAACAGCAGGCTGAGCAGCAACAGGGCGATGGCCAACGGCGCGCCCAGCCAGAACAAACGCCTCATCGCTCAGTGCACTCCCCAGTTCACCATGTGCCAGTAGAAGAGGCCGTAGAGCCCCAGGCCCAGGGTAAGAATCACAAACGCAAGGAAGTGGTGCCATTGATTGAAGGAGGATTCAGCAATCCAGCCTTCGTAGGCGCCCCCGGCCGCCACAGTGAGGGGGGCGAGCAAGGAAAACCAGGGCACCAGCCAGACCGGCACAAACTCCAGCCAGGGCAACAGGGAGGGGGGCCAAGCCTGGGCGAGGGTGGGGCCGAAGAAGTGGAAACAGGCCACCAGGTTGGCGAAGGCATTGAGGCCGAACACGATCAGCAATGACCAGGAGAGCGGCAGCACCGGCTGGCCTTGGTGCCTGAAGGCCGTGCGGGGCTCGGAGGGCCCAAGCAGGGCGACGGCAATCCCGCCGAACACCAGCAGCAAGGGCAACGGCCGGGGGCCGAACACGCCGAGGGTGAAGAAGCCGAGGCCGGCGGTCTGGAAGCTGAACAGCATCTGGTAGGCCACCGCCCGCAGCCAGGCGTTGTTGAAGTGCGGCACCAGAACCTGGTTCACATCAGCCGGCGGCGATTGGGGCTGCAGGCCAAGAATGTTGCGGAAGGGACTGATCTGCCAACCCTCGTATTCGTGCATCAGGATGCCGCTGATTCCGCCGCCAAACACCTGGCAGGCCATACCCAGCTGCAGCCAGAACACCCGCAGCAGATCACCGTCAACATGGGTAGCGATCACCTCCGCATGCACAAAGATGTAGGCGAGCACATAGAAGCCAAGCGGAAACGAGGCCCAGTGGATCAACTCGATCAGGTTGAGCACCAGCGGCCGGGCCGAGCGGGCCTGATCGGGGTTGAGGGAGGTCTTGGGGGCGGCCTTCTGGAAGGCCCAAGGCAAAGGCGGATAAATGAGGTCGGGCAACTCCAACGGCGAACCGCCGGGGGTCGTGGAGCTGGCGGGAGGGGGGTTGGACATACGCCAATCCTTGGCTAAACGCTAGCTTCGCAGATGGTCAATCCCTGCGCCACTGGCAGAATCGGCGCACACACTCTGTAATCAAGGAGTGACAGGGGTGCGAGCACACCAGAAGCACTCTGGTGTGTCGAGCGATACGAGTGAAACGGGAGATTTAGCAGTAAGGCAAGCGCACCGTCTCAGCGACTCAGCACCGATCCTCAGCGCATGTGATGACCCGTTTGGCTCGGAGGAGCTGTGCTGGGCTGGCCCTGGTTCTTATGACATGGCCTTGCACGACGCTGTCGGGACGGTGGTGGCGTGTGCGCAGGGCACAGCGATGTTGAGATCGCAGGGAACCGCGGTTCAGGCTGTGCGGAAGAGGCCGCGAAACTGGCGTTTGAAACAGAACGGGTATGGGCACCAAAGAACCTGATGGGTTGAGGCTCAGGTCCAAAGCACTGTGCTCCCAGCACCCAAAGACCCCATGATCCGCAGAGCATGGGGTGGAATGACATCTCCCGACCAATGAACAACCTCTTAGGAGAGAGGCGACGATCAGTGAACCCCCTAAAATCGTTCATGAATATAATCAATCAAGGCTCCAACCATCATGGAACCTGGATCTGCACATTCTAACTCATCTAATTTTATATGAAATCTTCTCTGGAGGGCAGCGAACATCAGGGTTCTGTCACCCGGTCCATTTAGAAGTTCTTTTTCAAAGTCGAGGTCGTCATTCATGTTTTCAGGTTGTATGTATAACTGATCGCACAAGACCTGATAAACACTTTCGCGGACATCTTGTTTCCAATCCCTGCCCATTTTGAAAAGTTTGAACGCGCGATGAGTTTTTAATCACTCCGACGCTGGTTGTCAAGCAGCCTGTTGCAGGGTTTTCACAGGCCCGTGGCGCTCGGCGAGAGGGGCGTCGGCCACGTCCCTTCAAGTGGTGTAAAACCCCAGGCCGGAATGCCCTGATTCAGGGTTGATCGATGGAGAGACCGCCTAGCGCTCCAGATCAGAAGCGGGTAGGAATCTCAGCATAGAACCCGGCCTCAGACCCCGTCTTCTGCATCTGGATGTTAGAAGGTGTCATCTTGGAGGCATGCCGATAGCATTTCAATAAGATGTGCAATGGCTTCCGCAATCTTGGCAGATTTAAGATGGCCGGCGAGTCCTGCAATGAGAGTCTCATTGGCAGTAAAGAGCTTGCCGATGCGAATGAAACTGTCTCGCCTGAGACTGCCAGAAAGAAAGTCCGATTCAATTAGCGATAAAGCATGAGAGTCATCATATTGTTTACTAGTTATCTGACAAAGAAGAAAATCACCCCTCCCTACTCCGGCAAGCACAAGAGCTGGCCTGCGTTTGGATTGTGAGAGGTCTGAATAAGGGAATGGAATGATGACTACGTCGCCTACTGAAGGTGTGCCCATGCGTCATCCTCCTCAGGTTTATTCCAGTCAACCGCGAGCGCTGGCTCGCTTAATGCGATTCCACTTTCGGCTGTATCCAAAGCAGTTTGAGGTATGGCAACAAGAACCCGTAGACCTTTCTCTAGTTGCACAGGGGTGTCCAGGCGTATTCGGCCATCAGATTCAACCACTGCTTCATAGAGCTTTTCCATACACTTCATCCTGCGCCTGATTCATGCTCCAGTTTAGCCGGAACCCGGCGAGGTGGCCATATACTTTTCCTAGGGGTCAGTCAACGACCTTCGAGCCGATTGAAGTGTTTCTCGCTTTCCTTGTCATCCTTCCAGCGCTCTAGATCAGCCGCCCGCATGAGCCCTTGCTGAAACAGAGCGATGGCGGCGCGGGTCGGGTGAATGATGATGTTAGAATGCTATTCTTCAATTATCTCTACATTCGATGCCTTGCCGTTCTTGTCGGCATTGTCCTCGCCACGTGGATTCGGCTCCTTGAAGACTGAGAATCTTACTTTCGTGCCTTTCTTCAACTTCTTGTCACGAGATTGCGGAAGAATGTTTGACAGCGTAAAGAAGTAGCTACCCTTGTCGTTTTCAATGAAGCCAAAGACTCCCATAAATCGCTTTACAATGCCAGTCGAGCCCACCTCTTCAGACTTGATCTTTTTGATGCTTCGAGCCCAATAGTTAGGCGGCTGGCTTTCGTCAGCTCGAATCTCTAAGTCTTCTGAAAGTGCACCTACCAATTGAAGAAGGTTTTTGTGATTATAAGATCTAGGATCAAATCCAGGGTAACGAGAGCGAATTGCCTTTCCGAGATCCGAGAAACTTACCCATCCGTCATTGTCAGCCCTGGAGTTATCGATTGCGAAGTCGAGGAGCTTGCCGAGTTCTGGCAATGAGGATTCCTGCGTTGCTAATGAATGAGCATTCTGCTGAGGCAGGCTCACCCTATTTAAGTTCTCGAGAAAAACGAACTGGTTACATGCATTCTGCCAAATTGGCTTGGAGTTCTCTTTTCCTATTCCTAATACGTACTTGCCAATCTCCCGCAGCCTGAGTGCAAGGCTGTAGTAGTCAGCATCGGTTGAGACGATGCAGATCGCATTGATGTCGTTGCTCTGATTGCACAGTTCAATTGCATCCATGATGATGCTGTTGTCTGTAGCATTTGGACCGAAGCGGAATTGCTGGAAGATTCGGACAGGGGTCTCGAATACTTTGACCTTCCACGATCCCATGTTGTTTGTTGTCCAGTCACCATAAATGCGCTTTACTAGAAGCTCGCCATCTTTGGATATCTCTGCAAAGATAGAATCAAGATACTGAGGCGCGATATTGTCTCCATCGATAAAGACAGCAAATTTTTTGTCCATTTGTTTTTCTGTCATTCTAACGTTCCGGTTGAGCGGCTGCAAATAACCTCTGCATCCACACTAGGATCTTGCGGAAGTCCGCTCCAACCGGGTTGTTAGATTGTGCCGGTACCCGTCTCGGATTGCTCAACTCGCTGCTGATGTATCAGGATAGGCAAGCAACAAAGCCTCAATGTAAGCCACCAGATGTATGACATCAATGGACTCATAAACTCACCATCACTAATTAAACCATGAGCCATACGATTTCTTAAATTACTACCAGCATGTTCAACAAGTAAACATTTCAAGTCGAATATCGTATTTTCATCAAAGATAGAGGTTATCTCTGGACGATAAAGAGTCGAGTTTAAATTGTGCTCGTTCTGAATACCACTGTCGTCCAATCCAGAAGTAATTATGCCTCTTCGCCACATGAGATAACGGACAGAATTCTCAATTTGAGGAATTAGGATGTGGGTAGACGTGAAAAAGTCTCCCGTAAGTCCGGCATAAAGTCCCTTAGCGAAAAGATATTCGCGCTCAGGCGGAACAAATGGGCTATGCGAAATGATTGAGAGAATATCATTGAGCCGTACATTATGCTCTAGATTAATTTGATATCTGGCAGGCTCAACATATGCTTGAGCTTGTAGGTTCTGATGGTAAATAGCATTCCGACACATCTCAAAATGAGTTGCAGCCTCTGCTTCTTCAGGATTATTAGAGAGAACAGAACCTGGTTGACGGGCAACGACTTTGCCCATTTCATTCATCATGACAATAGGGAAAAGATGAGATGCAACAAACTCTTGAGCCTGTTGCTGCACTTGTTGTCTCAATTGAGGAACATTAGTTGGAGAACCCAAGAAAGACAATACGAAAAGTGCCTCTTGAAAGTCTTTACCTCTAACATGATTTCTTGCTTCTTCTACCAACTCGCTAATATCCATTTCGTGGGAACTGGTAATCATCTCATTGCGAGTTTCTTCTTGGTACTGAAGAAGGAGCCCATGAACTTCCTCGGCTCTTGCTTTAGCATCTACTGTTTCTTCCTTCGAGCCTCGAATACTCCTAAAAGCTACAACAGCAGCTTGTAAGAAATGTGATGCGACCGTATAGCTTGGTGGAGTTCTTTTGAGAGCAGATTCAGCTTCCTTTACATAAGTTTCTGCGGCAGACATCGAAGCAGTAAGCTCCTTGCTGAAGTCTTTCTCCATGCGATGCCATACAACTTTAATACCCCAGAGTGTTCTTGCTCTACGCCAATCAGAGATTGATTCTGCTAAAGTTGCTGCTTTTTCACAAAGGGCTGCGTATTTGTACGCGTTCAGGGGTCGTGACGTGCCTGCGCAGGACTGCACGCCTGATGGTCCATCGCTGAGCGATCAAGCAGCGGTGCTCTGTCTTGCAGAACTCAGGGCTCCGGCAGCAGTGACGGCATCACCCCACCGCGGTGATG
>JBKDOR010000269.1:0-15385 GCA_046342775.1 Synechococcaceae cyanobacterium | reverse complement strand
GCCGTAGCCGTAGCCATATCCGTAGCCATAACCAAAGCCCCCTGCCCCTACCGGCGGGATGACCTGATTGGTCACCAGGCCGAGCAGATCAACGCCGGTGTCGCGAATTCGTTCAATCGCTTGCTCGGGCAGGGTGCGATCCACCCGCTGGATACCGACCAGGAACAGCAAGCCATCGACATGAACACTCAACAACAGTGGATCGGCGAAGTTGAGCGAGGGAGGGCAGTCAAACAACACAATGTCGTAGCCCTCCAGCCTGCGGATCTCCTCCACCAGGGAGGCGCAACGATCCGAGCTCAGCAATTTGGTGGCATCGGGCACGGATGGGCCCGCACTGATCAGATCCAACCGCTCCGTGACCGGTTGGATCAGGCTGCGCAATGGCAGATCGGCATCGGTGAAAGCATTGCTGATCCCCTGCTCATTGGCCATGCCGAGGCGGCGATGCAGGGTGGGGCGTCGCATGTCGGCATCCACCAGCAGCACCCGCTGGCCCAGTTCACTGAGGGTCAGGCCGAACAAGGCCACGATCGTGGTCTTGCCCTCCCGTTGGGTGGTGGAGGTGACGGTCATCAGCCGCACCGGCCGGTCAGCCCGCAGCATGCGGAAGTTCGTGGAGAGATTGCGCAGCGATTCCCGCAGGGCGAAGCGCTCCACCTGATCCATGAGATCGATGGTTTCGTTGAGAGAATGCCCAGATTCGATGGGAAGATTCGGTACTGTCCCCAGCAGCGGCAGGCCCAGCTGGGCTTGCACTTCCCGAGGGCTGTGGAACACATGATCGAGCCGATCGCGCAGCAAGGCCGCCATCACGCCCAACACGGCTCCTGTGAGCACGCTGAGGAACATGATCCGCTTGGGATCCGGCGCCACCGGCACATAGCCGAATCCCGGTTCATTGAGAATTTCCCAAGGCAGGGTGCGCTGGGCTGCCTCCAGCCGGAAGCTTTCCCGGGCCGCGATGTAAGAACCCAGGCCATTGCGGGCCACGCTGAGGCGCTGCTGAATCTCCTCATACTTCCGGATCAGGTCGGGGTTACGGCTGAATTGGCTTTGCAGGTCGGCCAGGCGGCGTTCATTGAGCTGCCGTTCGAGAGCATTGCTCAATCGGGCGGAGGCGATCCCCTCAAGGGCTTGATCCTGGATGTAGCGCTTCAACACCCTTTGGCGTAGCCGCAGCTCTTGCACCATCGGCGAATTATCGGTGTAAGCGCTCTCGGCAAGCTTCAGGTCTCGCTCCACGCCGGTGAGGGTGTTCACCAGCTCACCGGGAGATGCGCTCGGCGGCGGGGTGGCCGCTGCGGTGCCGATGCGGGGCAAGCCACCGCGCATCGAACCGGTGGCGGAGCCAGCTCGCACCGGGCCTGTGGCACCGGGTCTGTCAGCTTGCACAGGCGGGCTGGCGGCCATGCCATCCGCGGCGCCAGCCTCCCCCGCCGCTGCCGATGGGGATCCCGGGCTCGTGACCAGGGAGCTGAATTGGCCGGCCCGTACGCTCGCCTCCTGGGCCTGAAGCTGGAGCTCACGCAGCCTCAGATTGCTCAACACGTCTTGAACGCTGCGGGACTGGTTGACCAGGATCTGGGCCCGTTCGGTGGGATCGATGAAGTTGTGCTTGATGCGGAAATCGGCCAGCTGCATTTGCAGGGCTCTCACCTGCCGTTGCAATGCTGGAGCCTGTCGATCCAAAAAGGCCAGGCCTTGGCTGAGCTGCTGCTGGCGTTCTCGCAGCGAAAACTGCAGATAATCCTTGCTGAGCTCCTGCAAGATCCGCTCGCCCTGGCGTGGATTGCCCCAGCTCAGGCTGATGTTGAGAATGCCGGAGGTGCCAGGGGCTTGTTCGATCGAGAGCGATCCCGCAATCGAGCCAGGATCCAGGCCTAGGCGCTTGGCGGCTGGGCCCAGGGTTGCCGGACTCTTCAGGGCTTCGAACAGATCGCCCATGCGCACACTCAGACCGGAGCGGGCCAAACCCTCGATTTGGGTGGAACTGGTGGGGGTGTTTCGGCTGATCGGCTCGCTGATCAGGATCCGAAAACTGCCGCTATAAATGGGGTTGAACGTGCGTTCCCACAGATAGCGAGCTCCGCCCCACAGCACGGTGATGGCAAACACGGCTACCGCCAGCCGGCGGCGGCGATAAAGGATGCGTCCCAGCGCACCGATATCGATTTCCTGGCCGCCGAGATCGGGAGCTGTTGGCGCCGCCCCTGCGGGCGGCAGGGTTCCAGGCATGACCACCACCTGGGAGGGGAGGGCGACGCCTGAACCTGAGCTTGCGCCAGGACGGATCGAACTGCTCATCGCTATGGCCTCACGACTTCAACGGATGATCATGATCTACAGACAAGGGGGTATCAACAGGAGGCGTGTAGCAATGGAGAACTTACTGCCAGACAACCCATAAACACGTGCGGGGCTCAACGGGAGATGGGGGGAGTGGGACCGCCGCTGGCCACCAGAATCGCAACAGCCACGCCGGCCACAATCACCACCGTCCATACAGCGGCATTGGCCAGCGGCACCGCGGGCGGGGGGGCTGGTGTCGGGGCTGGTGTTGGCGTGATCGGTGCGGGAGGGCGCGTGGGTCTTGGTGGAGTTGGTCTCTGGGCGATGCTGTAATCGCTGATCCTGAAATCCTGCAAGGCAAGCAAGGAGCCATCCTCGACGGGGCCCAGCTGAGAGGTCGGCACGTCTGAGATGGCATCCAATGCCGGATCGCCGGGATTGATTGCCGACGTGAGGCTTGGGGGCGGGACCGCAACCGTGGCAGGAGGGGTGGGCATCGTCGCCATCAGCTGCATCAGATCAGGCAGCGGCTTCAACCCTTGGTGGTCGAGGCGGAAGAGCTCCACGCGTCCCGACAGCCCAGAGGAGGTGCCGCGATCATCGAAACCCAGACCTGGAGCCGCCCAGCTCGGCAGGCTGGCCGAGGCCACGGTGGCGGCGATCAGCAACCGGAAGGCGGAGCGTGACCGTTGTCGATCAGACGAGCGCATGGCAAACGAGCGGAGGGTTGGCAAAGAACAGATACAACTCTTCTAGCATGGTTGCCATATGCTTCTGGTGTCGTTCAGCACGGGCCCGCGTGGCAAAGGTAAACAAGCTCTCCTGATCCCGCTCCCGTTCAGGACACTTCTAACTGTGCCCTGCTGGTCAAACCACGGGATATGTCTAACAACGCCGGGTCAGAATTGGCTAAAATGACAGCGTAAACCTGCCATAATAACGTGCTGTGCAAACACCATCAGGGCAGGTTTGGGCGATGTAGGAGGGATAGTTGGGCAGGAAGTCTGTGGCGTAAAGCGTCAGCGTGAGTGGTACGTCTCGCATCGGGCGCACTGAAATGCCGGCCCCGAAGCCATAGCCAAACCATTCCGCCCCAACGGCAAAACGATCATTGAACGCCAGGCTCACGGCGCTGATCGGTCCAACCTTGCAGTCCGTGCCCTTGGGATAGGTGGTGCTGGTCACACTATTCCCCCCTCCGCAGTTGATCGTGCCGAGACTGCCATTACCGCCATAGGCGAAGAAATCGGTGCCCACCCCGGTGGTGGCAATCAACATTGGCGGTTTCTCGCCGGAGCCCAGCGGCAGCGCTTGGGTCAGCACCGCGTAGAAGTTGTGGCCAAGGTCAGTCTTGCTGTCGAGCTGCAGCACCTGTTCACCGCCAATCGCAAAACCGAGGGTCGGCGTGAGGTTAAAGGCGGCTCGGAAGCCAAAGCTCTGGGCATCCGTGAAGGCGCGGGTGCCCTGATTCCTGCTGGTGAGGCTTTGGATGGTCCAGTTGAAGCCGAAGCTGGCGTTCTCACCCCGAAATGGAGTGACCTCCAGCATCAGCTCGGCGTCGGAACAGTTAAGCCAAGGTTGGTTGGCTGTACTGCAGTAACGAATTCGGCTGGTGCCATTCAGGCCAAACGTCAGGAAAGCTTGCTTGTCTTGCGCATAGCCATTCGGTACGTAGATCGACGTGTCCGGGTAGGGGTTGCCGTTCACGCTGACGCCACGGCTGATCGAACGCAGCGCCAGCGTTGGTGGCGGCAGCGCTGGTTCCGAATCGGGAGGGGGTGTGAAGGGCGCAGCAGCGGGACCGAGAGGCTCAAGGGTCCAGCTGGGTGCGGCAGGCGGGGGCGAGGGCTGCAGCCGAGTTGGACCCAGGCTCAGCGTGGTGGACCTGGAATCAGCCTCCGCCGGGGGGCTTTGCGCGGCGCTGGGTTCTTCATCGCCCAGTTGACCACGGCGCCAGCGCACATCAGGTTGCTCAACGCTGCGCACCGTCCACGCGGGGGCGTCGCCGCTCAGGGTGGTGGTGTTGAAGGCGAGCGCAGGGGCCGGTGCCAGCAGGAGGAGAAGGGCCGCGAAACGCCGAGCCAGGCGTGGAACCTGTGCGGCACCAACCAAGAAACGGCCGGTCGATGCCTCGATCTGCTTGGAACGACTCATCAGCGAATCTGGCTGGTTGGCTGCGGCAGCAAGGAACGAATCAAGAATCTCAAGACGAAGCGACTGTAGCGGCATCCCAAGGGATCTCACGCGGTCCGCTTCCATTCCCAGGTGATCCTCCCCAGGCGGTCCTCCACATTCGCTCTTCCCCAGGCGGTCCTCAACAGTCGGTCCTCAACAGTCGCTCTTCCCCAGGCAGTCCTCAACAGTCGGTCCTCAACATTCGCTCTTCCCCAGGTGATCTTCCCCAGGTGATCGGGCAACACTCGCTAGGCGGTTCTACAGATCTGGCCCCGATCGCGGCAGGCGGTGACAGTCAGAATGCCGTCTTGTTCATCCATGCCGAAGCTGCCCAGGAGAGATGCGAAATCTTGCAAAGCTGCTACGGGAGTGCTAGAAAAAACAACGGTCACTGTCGGATGTTTGTTGCCTTTAAGCTCCGCCGGAGATTGGGAGCACCGTTACAGCATATCAGTGTTGGTTTGCGGCTGCACTAGAAGCAGAGCTCGCTGGATTTGGTGCCAGTGAGCGCACCGGCACAGCCGGATCTTGTGCTGTAATAATCGTTCGAAAGTTCCCAGATCACCCCTTGGCCGTACAGCGCAACACAGCCCGCCGCCCGAAAGCCGTCGCTAGGGATTGCGCCCCATCGTTCGTGGTGGCGATTGGGCTGGCCGTGAGCCTTTGCCAGCCCATCGCCGCCCAGGTTCCAGCAGCCCAGCCCCAGCCCGCCAGCCGCCCGGCTTTTCCCATCCCGCCGACAGGCGGGTCTCCAAGCACGCCAACAGGCGGTGTCCCTAGCCTGCCGTTGGGCGGCGGGCCGGTTTCGCCGACAGGCGGTGTGGCCGGTTCCGAAGTTGGGCCAACGCCGGGCTCTGCAGGAAGCCTGCAGCTGAAGCCCGAGGCTTCCCCTATGGCGCCTCCAATGCCCCTCAATTCGAAGCGGCGGATGGCCCCTGCGAAACAAGCGACCCTGGCACCTGGAGGAAGAGTGCCGCAAGGAGCTGCGGCAACACTGCCAGCCGAGGCCGCACCGGCCAATGACAACGCTTATATCCTCGGGCCTGGAGATGGCGTGCAACTGAGCTTTCTCAGCCCCAGCTACTCCCAGTTTGGCGGCAGCTTCGACCTGCTCAGTGATGGCAGCGCCACCTTGCCGCTGCTGGGGTCTGTGGTGTTTGAAGGACTCACCCTTGCCCAGGCCACCAGCTGGTTGCAGTCGATGTATGCACGCTATCTGCGCCGCCCCATGCTCAGCCTCCAGGTTGTGCGCCAACGGCCACTGCAGGTCTCGCTGGTGGGGGAGGTGGAAAACCCTGGCCTTTACACCCTGACGCCGGCCGAAAGCTCTACCACCCAGAGCGGAGGCGGCAACATCAGCGGTCCACCCACCTTGGTCACGGCCATCCAAAAAGCAGGTGGCCTGACCTTGAACGCCAATCTCGGCGATATTCGCCTGCAACGCCGCATGCCTGGCAGCAGTACTGAATTGCGCGAGACCAACCTGAATCTGATCGCCCTGCTGCGCTCGGGCGACAAGCGCCAGAATCCTTACCTGTTTGATGGCGATACGATCATTGTTGGCAAGGCTGACAATCCACCTGATAAGGTGATTGAATTTGGCGCAGCCAATTTTTCACCCGCCAGCATCAAAGTGATCATGGTGGGTGAAGTGAGAAGACCGGGAACGATCGAAGTGCCAGCCAACACGCCCTTGTCCAAGGCGGTGTTGATGGCTGGTGGACCGAACGAATGGCGGGGGCGGCGCAACGGGGTGGAATTGATCCGCCTCAATCGCAATGGCACGGTATCGAGCCAGTTTTTCAATATCGATTACAGCCAAAAAGTGAGCAACAACCTCAATCCACCCTTGCGTGATGGGGATGCTGTAGTTGTGTCGCGTACCCTTTACGCAAAAGCCAATGATGCGGTCGGGGCCCTTGCTGCGCCACTCAGCAATCTTGTCAACTTGCTGGGCTTGATTACGATTATCAGCAACACGGGGAATTAATCCCCCGATTTCTATGTAAATAGCCCGGGGCGGCCCGTGCGGGAGCCATGGCTGTGATTTCTTTCGCAAAATATCTGTTAATGATCCGGCTTCTGGGTTTAGACAAATAACTCTTCGGGGCAAAGTTGTGTACTGGCAGGCCACGAGGCAGGTCCCCCAAAGGAGATGCGTGGCCATGTGCTTCAGGACACCTCAAAACAACATGTACTGCCAAGATCCATTGCCACAACAGGCACAATGAGGCCTTGTTGTGGGCCAGACGGGTGCGAGCTTGGCTCGAGCACCATGCATCTGTTGAATGATCTTATAGCACGGCGCCTCCCTGAGGCAAATCTGGCGATCGCGTCTCAACCACCCCGGCAAGCGGGCCACCAACATTTGAGTTCAAAAGAATCCAAGAAAGTTTGACACGAACCACATAGGCGCCCCGAAACACCCCCAGCCCATGATCAGGATTCCAGCTTGGAGGCCAAATCGAGCCAGCAGAGTTCTGATTTTGCTGGCCGTGGGCCCATTGATTTGCTGGCTCCCCTTGCTGGGGCTTGATGCGCTTCAATCGCTCCGCCAGCAGCCCGCGAGCCTGCGGCAATCCGTCGCCAACCGGCCCACCGACAGCGGCGGGCTAGGTGTCCGCCAGCCCAGCAAGCGGCACCCTGCCAAACCTGTTCGTGATCCATCCAGCACAACCAGCTCCGCTGCTGGCCCGAATCAGACCCCGGCCCAGCCTCGGGCCAAGAACGGCAAAGCTGGCAGCCATTCCAACACCGGCAAATCCGGCAGCCATTCCAAAACCGGCAAATCCGGCAGCAACTCCAAAACGGGCCTCAACCGTCCTGCCACCCGCCGCAAACGCCCCGCGGTCGCCCTTCAACCAAGACGCCGCCCTTCGATCGTTGCCAACAGCGTCGTCACCGCCCGCCGCCAGCCCCCATCCCCCCCACTCCGCCGCAAGCCAGCCGTGCCGGCGCCGTTGCCGCCCGCGCTCCGCTCCAGCCTGATGCCCAAGCGCCCCAGTGGAGCGAGCCTGCTCGGCAACCTCGACCTCAGCAGCCTTGAGGAGAAACCGATGATCACGGCGGCGCGGCTTGAGCGCGCCAGCCAGATCGCCGCGCCGGACCCCTTAAGCGTGGTTCCCAAGGCTCTCAAGTCGTCCTTCCTGGCCACCATCACGGAGGGCGAGCGGGTGATTCCGGCTGAGATCGTGCGGCTGCCAGCGCCCCATCTCCCAACCGGCGAACAGATCCCGGTGTTGTTGCGTCCCGGTGGGCGGGCCCAGGGCCCCAGCGCCTGGAGTTCCGCCGCCACACGGATGCTCGTGGAGGGCTGGTTGGCACGCCAGCCGGCTGTCGTCAACGGCAGCGTGCGACCGGTGGTGTTGAAGCTGGAACCTTTACCCGGTTCCTCCTCCCTGTCCGCAGCACAGCCCAAGACCAAGGCCCAACGCCCCAAGCGCCCCCGTTCCCCAGCTCCTCGGGCCAAAGGGCGCCGGGCCAAGGCCCCCAGCGCCGCCGCTCGGCCCCAACGGCGTCAGCTCGGCGGAAGCGGTTCCAAGCCATCGGGGCTAACACCATCCCCCCTCACCCCGACGAAATCCTTCCGTCTGGAGGGCTCCCCCAGTTCCGTTGGGACCCCGAGCGCTCCAGCGGATCGTTTGCCGCCACCGACGCCCTGATGCAGCATCGCCGGCGCTGCCTTTGATCCCAGCTCAGATCCCCAGCCGCTGCCAGATCACGTTGAGATGGGCACGGTGCAGCTCCGTGGCGAAGCACTCCTGGAGCTGAGCCGGCGTCAAGCGCTTGCTGACCTCGGGATCGGCCTCAAGATTGGCGCGGAAATCGCCTCCCTCGGTGTTCCAGGCGCTGTGGGCGTGGCGTTGCACGAGGCGGTAGGCCTCCTCGCGGCTCAGACCGCTCTCCACCAGCGCCAGCAGCACCCGCTGGCTGAACACCACGCCGCCATAAACATTGAGGTTGCGGCTCATGTTCTCGGGATACACCCCCAACCCGCGCACCACTTCGGTCATTTCCCGCAGCATGAAATGCAGTGTCACCGAGCAATCGGGCAGCATCATCCGCTCCACGGAGCTGTGGCTGATGTCGCGTTCATGCCAGAGCGCCATGTTTTCCAATGCCGCCACCGTGTAGCCCCGCAGCACCCGGGCCAGGCCGCTGATCCGTTCGCTGCGGATCGGATTGCGCTTGTGGGGCATCGCCGAACTGCCCTTCTGGCCTTTGGCGAAGTTCTCCTCCACCTCCAGCACGTCGGTGCGCTGCAGGTTGCGGATCTCGGTGGCGAACCGCTCCAGCGACGCCGCCACCAAGGCGAGCGTTTGCACATAGTCGGCATGGCGATCGCGGCTGATCACCTGGGTGCTGGCTGTATCCGGCTGCAATCCCAACCGCCGGCAGGTGAGCTCCTCCACCCGGGGGTCGGTGTTGGCATAGGTGCCCATGGCGCCGCTGATCTGGCCCACGCTCACCAACTGCTCCAGCCGCTCCAGCCGCTCCCGGTTGCGCTCGGTTTCCGCCAGCCAGCCTGCCACCTTGAAGCCGAAGGTGATCGGTTCGCCATGGATTGCGTGGGAGCGGCCGATCATCACCGTGTCCTTGTGCTGGCGTGCCAGCTGGCGCAACGCCTCAGCCAGCTGATCCAGCTCCTGGCGCAGCACCTGGACCGATCGCTTCAGCTGCAGCGCCAACCCTGTATCCAGCACATCGGAGCTGGTCATCCCCACATGGATGTAGCGCCCCGCATCACCCACGTGTTCGTTCACGTTGGTGAGAAAGGCGATCACGTCGTGACGCACCTCCGCCTCGATCTCCAGGATCCGAGGCACCTCGAAGGCCGCCCGCGCCTTGATCTGGTCGAGGGCCTCGCTTGGCACCCGACCGAGTTCGGCATTGGCCTCGGTGGCGGCGATCTCCACATCAAGCCAGCTCTGGAACTTGGCTTCCTCACTCCAGATCCGACCCATCTCCGGCAGGGTATAGCGCTCGATCAAGGGGGGCCCAGCAACAGCATCGCTCCAAACTTATTCCTCAGCTCAGGGAGCCCGAGGGGCCTCAGGTGCTGATCGCAGCAGGACACGGCTGTTGGTCCCGAGATCGCTGTCAACACCCTGGATCGGCTGAGATCGCTCAGCTACCCAGACCAGTCCTCCAAACGGCCCCAGTCCTGGCAGGGCGGTTTGCGAGGGAGGCTCAGGCGGCGCTGGTGAGACTGCGGCGGGCGACCTCCCATTGCACCAGTCCCCCCCAGGCCTGTTGCCGCACCCAGCAGCGGCCTCCCTGGCACTGGATCAGTTGAAACGGGGGCAGATCCTCGGGATGGTCCCGCAACCGCACGAAGCTGCCGGGCTGCAGCAAGGGCACCACGGTGGCCAGGCGCTTCGGTTCGAGGGCGGCGGGCGACGGGTCTTGGTCAACGCCAGCGGAATCTCGGGGGAGCAGCTTCCGCCGTGGTTGCAGCCGGCTGACAGGGGAGGTGGGGATCATGGGCTGGAAGCGTCCGATGGGGGGCATCCTCGGTGGATCCCCCAAATGGCGGTGGTGACGTTGGATTTTGTTCCATTTCCGCTGACGTTCGTTGACATTTCCGTGATGGTGAGGCAATCCCCATGCCCTGGCCTGGTCAGGACGCCTGGCCGTTCATTCGCCAGGATGGCGGCGTACCGCCGATTCCCGGGAGCAGCGGCCATGGGGCGCCGGCGACGGCTGGATCTGCATCTGGTGGAGCTTGGCCTGGCCGCCAGCCGCCAGCAGGCCCAGCAGTTGATCAGGGCCGGACGGGTGAGGGCTGGTGATCGACTGCTGGACAAGCCCGGTGTTGAGGTGGATCCGCAGTTGATCCCGCGCGTGGACCTGCCGCCGCGCTTCGTCTCGCGCGGCGGCGAGAAATTGGTGGCGGCGCTGGAGGCTCTGCCGATCCCGCTCCAAGGTCGGGTGTGCCTGGATGCCGGCATCTCCACGGGGGGCTTCAGCGATTGCCTGTTGCAACGCGGCGCCAGCCGCATCTACGGCATCGATGTGGGCTATGGCCAGACCGCCTGGGGCCTGCGCAACGATCCCCGCCTGGTGTTGCGAGAACGCTGCAACCTGCGCCATCTCCGCCCCGAAGACCTGTATGCACCGGACGACCCCTGGCCGGATCTGGCCGTCGCCGACCTCTCCTTCATCTCTCTGACGCGGGTGCTGCCTGCCCTGAAGGCGCTGTTGCGCCCTGGCGCGGGGGGCGATGAGGCGGATGGGCCGGAAGCGGTGCTGCTGGTGAAGCCGCAGTTCGAAGTGGGGCCGGCCCGAGTGGGCAAGGGAGGGGTGGTGCGCGACCCTGTCGCCCATGCCGATGCCCTGGAGGGTGTATTGGCGGCCACATCGGCCCTGGACTGGCCCGCCGCAGGCCTGCTGGCCTCACCGATCACAGGCCCGGCCGGCAACCACGAATACTTGCTCTGGCTCAGCCCGCGGGTGGCCCCGGTCTCCCTGAAGCGCCAGCAGATCGATGCGATGGTGGCTGCCACTCTGCATCCCCGCTGAGCCAGCGGGGAGTGGAGGCGCCGAGGGTGGCTGGTCGGAGGGCCCTCGCCCGGGTGTCAGATGGCGTCGTTGTCGCGATCGCCGGTGCGGATGCGGATCACGGAATCCACCGACGAGATGAAGATCTTGCCGTCGCCGATCTCTCCGGTCCTGGCGGCGTCCTGAATGGCGTTGACCACCGTGTCGACGCGCTCGTCATCCACAACGATCTCCAGTTTCAGTTTCTGGAGAAACTCCACAGTGAACTCTGACCCCCGGTAGCGCTCCACTTGCCCCTTTTGGCGGCCAAAGCCCCTGACCTCACTCACCGTCATACCGACGATCCCGGCATTGACCAAGGCAATCTTGACATCCTCAAGTTTGAACGGACGGATGATGGCTTCGATTTTTTTCATGGAAGCGGATCGGAAACAAGCGGGCGAGCCGGATGCAGTCTCTCAGATCTCCTGGATCTGAGCTGCCCAACTCAACCGGCTGAGGTGAGCTCCAGCGGTGACGGTCACTACCGAGGCCGTGATTAGGGTGCGGATTGAAAGTGCCTCCTCCCTTCCGCCCATGGCCCAGGCCGGTTCGAGCTCGTTCCAGACCGGTACGAGTCAGCTCGACGCCCCAGACGGTGGGTTGGAAAGCGGCAACGGCGCGCCCGCCCAAGATCCGGCAGCACGCGCCAATGTCCCTCCCGCCGAGCAGCCTTGGAATCGGTCCGCGGCCTCAGGAGGGTTTGTTGTCTCCGAGGCGCTCGCACCAGAGGCCGCGACCGATGGGCTCCCGCCCACCGCGCCACCGCCGCCCCAGGCCCACAGCGGCGCCGTGCCGAGCCCGTTGGCCAACAACCCGCCGCCGCCGCCTGATTCAGCCCACTCCGCCCCTGGTGAGCGCACCCGCACACCCGCCTACGGCGAGCGGACGATCGCCGAGGCGGAGCTGCTCTGCTTCGCCAATCCACGCCCCGGCCGGCCCTACGAGATCAGCATCGAACTCCCGGAGTTCACCTGCAAGTGCCCCTTTTCGGGCTACCCCGATTTCGCGGTGCTGCGCTTGATTTACCAGCCGGGTCCCCGAGTGGTGGAACTCAAGGCCATCAAGTTGTACGTCAATAGCTATCGCGACCGCACGATCTCTCACGAAGAAGTCGCCAACCGCATCCTCGATGATCTGGTGGAGGCCTGCGAGCCGGTGTGGATGGAGCTCAGCGCCGACTTCAACCCGCGGGGCAACGTCCATACCGTTGTGCGCGTCAGTCACGGAATCCGCCAGCCCTGCTGAAGCCAACAAGCAAGCTGAGGGCTGAACGACCTTTCAGCTGATCTGGCGTTCGCCGTTGTGTTGGCGAGCCTCGAGGGGGCCTGCCGTTGGCTCCCCGGGAGACTCCACTGGGCCCGCCACGGCCAGCAGGGCAGGCAGTTCGGCGGCGAGGGCGGGAAGATTGCGGTTGCAGAGGCCGGCCAGGTGCAGGCGTCCCAGATCCGGTTCGGCCACAGCCCACAGCTGGCGTGTGGCCACCAGGCTCAGGCCACCTCCCAGCAATGCCACCGCAAAGCCGGCATAGACCAAGGGCACGCCGGGATCGCGCTTGAGCAGGATGCCGCTGGCCGGCAGCACCGACACCAGGCGCACCGGCAGGCCGCGAACATCCAATGGCTCCCCACCCGGCGACAGGCGTCCCAGCAACGTCCCCTCCGGGCCATACACATCGGCGGGTCCTTGCTCACTGGAGAGCGCCAAGAACACCGGCTCGCTGCCATCTGGCCGGGTGGGCAAAACCACGCCCCAGACCTGTTGGCCCAGCTGGGGGAAGCTGCTGAGCGGCACCTGAAGCACCGGGCTGCGGCCCAGCTGCAGATTGAGTGCCGCAAGTGACCAGTCGGCCTGGTACAGGGTGAGGCCCCGATGCCGCAACGGATGATTGACGCTGATCTCCGCCGGCAACTCGGCCTTGATGGTCTCGGGGCTCGCCCCCGAGGCCGGAGGGATCAAGCGCAGCCGCGAGCGGAACTGCTCGGGCCGGCCGACCGGATCGCGCTCGATCGCAAAGTCGTCCAAGGCGATGGTGAGCTGGGGGTTACCGCGGCTGTCCATCAGCTCCAGTTCGCGGCCGGGGGCCAGGAATTGCTCGAGCCGCTGCCCGGCCACGGCCCCCCAGGCCGCTCCCACCAACAACACCACCAGCCCGGCATGCACCAGCAGCGGCCCCACTCGGCCGAGGATGCCGCGTCGGGCCGCCAGGCGCTGGGGCTGGAGTCGCACCTGCCAGCCGCCAGCTCGCAGACGTGTCGCCAGGCGATCAAGAACTGCATCCGGCTCGGCGCAGGTTGTCGTCTCAGCCAAGGTCAGCTTGCTGAGCTGGCGGGCCGTGCGGTAATCGATCCAGCGCAGCGAGGCCTGCAATGCAGGCCACTGGCGCCGCCAGCTGCAGAGCAGCAAGGCGATCCCAAGCCAGGCCAGCAATGCCAGGAACCAGCTGCTGGAGTACACATGATCCAGTTGCAGCGCCAGTACGGCGTCGCCGCGCAGCAGCCCCAGCCAGGGCTGCTCGTCGTAGAGGCGGTGGTACAGCTCCAACGGTTCCCGTTGGGGGATCGCCGTGCCAATTCCGCTGGCTACTGCCAGCAGCAGCAGCAGCACAATCGCCAGCCGCAGGTCAGAGATCAGGGCCAGCAGCCGCCCCAGGTTGCGCGTGACGCCTGCCGGAGCAGCGCTCATGGGAGTTGAGCCAGCAGGGTGAGCGCGCCGGTGGTGAGCAACACAACCCCGCTAAGGGGAGGCACCCAGCTGCCGATCCGCCTGAGCTGCAGCAGCCGCGGCAAGCTCGCGGCCGCGGTGCCGGCCATCAGCAGGGGCAGCACCTGACCAGCACCGAAGCTGGTGAGCAGGGCCATGCCCACCAAGGGTTGGCCATTTTGGGCCATCCAGGCCAGCAGCACCGCCAGCACCGGAGTGGTGCAGGGGGTGGCCGCCAAGCCGAAGGCCAGGCCCGCCGCCACGGGCGCCAGCGGGGCCGGCACCCGGCGACGCCACAGCTCCGGATCCGGGCCGGCGGGCAAAGGCAGGCGCAACAGGCCCAGCAGGTTGAGCCCCATCAGCACCGCCACCACCGCCACCAGCAAGGGGATCTGGCTCGGCAGGCTGCCGTACAGGCGGCCCATCAGGCCGCTGGCCAGCCCCAACAGCACCAGTGCGGCGACGATGCCAGCACTGAAGCTGACGCTGCGCTGCCAGGGGGCCTGACGTTCGCCGTCAAAGCCAGCCAGGTAGGCCAGGGTGACCGGCAGCAGCGACAGCGAGCAGGGGCTGATGCTGGTGAGCAATCCCCCGGCGAAAACGAGGGCCACAGTGAAGGGGCCTGGCTGGGCCAAGGACCCCTGCAGCACCTGTTCACTGGCACGGGCCAGGTCGGCGAGCAACAGCCCGGGGCTCAGCATGGACACCGCAAAACGTGGGTATCAGCCTATCGGCACGGGCCTGGGGCGGCGGCGCCGAGGGCGCCCCGTCTCCAGGCCGGTGGATTCGAGCGCGCAGCGGATGATCAAGCCGGCGGTGAGCAGGCTGCTGAGCAGTGAGTTGCCGCCATAGCTGACCAGCGGTAACGGCAGGCCTGTTGTGGGCATCGCCCCGCTGGCCACGGCGATGTTGAGGATCGATTGGCCCACCAGCAGACAAGTGCAGCCGAGGGCCACCAAGCGATGCTGATTGCTGCGGCAGAGCAGGGCGATGCGCAGCCCCACGAAGCCGAACACCATCAGGAACAGCAGCAACATCAGCGAACCGACAAAGCCGAACTCTTCGGCGAACACCGCAAAGATGAAGTCGGTGGTTTGAATCGGCAGGTATTGCAATTTCTGCGTCGACAGGCCGAAGCCTTCGCCCAGCACCTGGCCTGAGCCGATCGCCAGCAAGCTCTGCACCAGCTGGTAGCCATCCCCCTGGGCATCCTGCCAGGGGTTAAGGAATGAGGTGACGCGAGCCCGCTGATAATCGTTGATCATGATGCTGGCGGTTCCCAGCAGCCCCCCAGCGCCTGCTGCACCAAGCAGCAAGGCCAGGGGGACACCGCCCGCCAAGGCCATCAACCAGAGCAGCAAGCCGGTGAGGGCGGCGGTGCTGAGGTTTGGCTGCTTCAGGATCAACAGCAGGAGCACCCCGAAGGCACCCAGCCACAGCAGCTTTTGGTCGTTGCCGATGCGGCGCCAGTGGGAGAACAGCACAGCCCCCTGCAGGACCGCGAAGGGCTTCACCAACTCCGTGGGCTGAATCTGGACGGGCCCCAGCACCAGCCAGCGGCTGGCGCCATTCACCGTGCTGCCGACCACCAGGGTGGCGGCCACCAGGAGGCCGCCGATCAGCAGCGCTGGCGCCGCGAGATGGAGCCAGCGCCGCAGGCTGGTGCGAATCGCCA
>JBKDOR010000268.1:0-4307 GCA_046342775.1 Synechococcaceae cyanobacterium | reverse complement strand
GCCAGCCGGGCCATCCCGGCCCTTGGCTGCAGCGACTGCCGAGTGAGCGGGTGGATGAGGAGGAGGAGCACCACCCCGATGCCTGTCGACATTGCGACACGTTGCTGGACGGCCAGGACTCCGCTCCCTTGCGCCATCAGCTGATTGAGATCCCGCGATCGGCTGCGGCGCCCTGGCGCGGCAGCGGTGGCGGGGCGGCAGGGGCAGGGCAGGGGGATCGGTGTTCCTCACCATCTCCCCATGGCCTCCTCCGCCCTCTACTGCCCTCTGCTGCCCGGTCCGCCAGGTGCTCGCGCACATCTTCTATCCCGGCCCGAGCAGGCCTTGCTGAGCCCCGCGTCACGGTAACGATCGGCCGCCGTGGCGGCCGGTGCAGAAGCCCCGGCTGAGGGCCCTGCTCACCGCCCTGTCGGTGGCCCGCAAGCTGCAGGCGGCAGGGGTGGAAATGACCCCATTGTCAACGACATAGACGGATGCAAAGCACGCATACCAACGTATCATCGTATACCAGAGGACGATTGGATGAGGCGGAAGCGCTTATAGAACATGCATTCATGAACAGGGGATTTTGGTGGCTTGTGCTACAGCGGAATGCAGTCGAGCCAGATCTAATTAAGTTTCCAAGCTTCAATGAGACCATGCGTCAACATTTAAGCCGTGCGGCTCTAGGTGCTGTTGCCCTGACTTTAATTGGCGCAGAGCTCACCTCGCCTACGCTTGCTGCGAGTTTCACCCTCCAAGAAGCTTCGATTTCAAGTATCAACCAAGCATTTAATAAAGGGTTGATCAATGCCAAGAAGTTGGTACAGCTTTATTTAAACAGAATTAACACCTATGACCTTCCTTCGGGTCTCAACTTAAATTCGGTTATATCTTTGAATCCCAATGCCCTATCCCAAGCAGCCGCTCTCGATATCGAACGAGCGACCACGGGTGCACGCAGCCTCCTGCATGGCATTCCAATCTTATTGAAAGACAATATCGATACCTTCGACCTACCGACCACCGGGGGATCGGTAGCTCTACGGGGATCGGTTCCGTCCGATGATGCGTTCATCGTCAAGCAATTGCGCGATGCGGGTGCGATCATTCTCGGTAAGACCAATCTTGACGAGTGGGCTCACGGGGGCGCGCCGGGTGGGGGTTATAGTTCGATCGTCGGTCAAACCAGAAACCCCTATAAACTGAACCGCGGCCCGGCTGGATCGAGCGCGGGGACAGGGGCGGCGATCAGTGCAAACTTCGCCGTCTTCGGGCTGGGTTCGGATACCGGCGGGTCGATAAGAGGACCGGCCGCATCGAACGGGCTGGTCGGTATTAAACCCACCCTCGGCCTAACCAGTCGAGACGGGATTATTCCCTTCTCCCTCACCCTTGATGTGGCGGGGCCGATGGCACGAAATGTCACGGATGCGGCGATCGCTCTCGGCGTGATGACTGGGATCGATCAGAGCGATCCCGTCACCGCTGGAAGCGCAGGGCATTTCTTGAAGGATTACACGCCCTTTTTAACAACAAACGCTCTACAGGGAGCGCGAATCGGGGTAGCTCGCCAATTCTTCGGGGGAAATACAGATGTCGATGGCACGATCGAGTCCGCGATCACGACCCTGCGCTCTTTGGGCGCCGAGATCGTCGATTCGATCGCTTTCCCGTCGACGGTACTGAGCACCCGCAGCAGCATCTACAGCACGATTTCTGATACCGAGTTCAAGGCACAACTCGCAGATTATCTGGCCACGTTACCCGGAACTACCTTCCCGAAAACTCTTGCGGACGTGATAACAATCAGCCAGTCTTTAGATGTAGTAAACTCCCCTTTTCCAGTAAACACGCAGGTTCTAACAAGACTATTTCAGGCCGAGGTACGGGGGCCAGCCACGAATGCGAACCCCGAATATGCCAACGCACTCGCGGGCAGGGCGACGATCGAGACGCTTATGCTCGCCCTTTTCAACGACAACACCCTCGACGCGATCATTTATCCCACATCCCGGTGTCCGGCCGCCCCACTCGGTGGCATCATCGATCCGACCTACGTTTGTAGTCCCGGGCCATCGCCCACAAATATTGCCAACCTGACCGGTTTTCCGGATGTTCAGGTTCCCGCAGGTTTCACCACCGATGGTTTACCGATCGCCCTCTCCTTCTTCGGCCGCGCCTATAGTGAGCCGGAGTTACTGGGATACGCTTACGCGTTCGAGCAGGCCACAAATGCACGCCGTCCCTCCCCGTTAGCCCCGCCTCTGGCTGGGGAAACGATCGTGCCCGGACCCCTGCCCATTTTTGGGACTGGCATCGCTTTTTCACTCACCCGCCGCATCCGGAAGCGCATCCGTTCAGTGGGCGTGACGGCTCGGCCTGGACATCAGCCCTGCTAAATCCTTGACGGCAGCTTGATCCCCGCTTGCATCGCAAACCCAGGTTGCAAGCCTGGTGGTTTTGTCGGACCAGTTTGGACATTAGAAAACTGACTGGCTTGCAACTCCTGCCGCCGGCAATTCTTCCATCCTGGTTCGGCAGGCTCAACTGCGAATCCAGCGGCAGCATCTTGACCTTCTCCGCGGTCCAATCACCTCCCTTGCCAGCGAGCTAACCAACCTGCGCCAGCGAGCTGGCCAACTTTCGCCAGCGGGCTGGCCAACCTGCGCGAGCGGATCGGCCTCGGCTCGCGCCACGCCTCGACACCACCTTCCAGTGACGGGGCTGGGTTCAAGCACCGGAGCGGCGGAAGGGCAGAGGCCCCAAGCGCGGCGGCCAGCCGGGCCATCCCGGCCCTTGGCTGCAACGACTGCCGAGTGAGCGGGTGGATGGGGAGGAGGAGGAGCACCACCCCGATGCCTGTCGACATTGCGACACGTTGCTGGACGGCCAGGACTCCGCTCCCTTGCGCCATCAGCTGATTGAGATCCCGCGATCGGCTGCGGCGCCCTGGCGCGGCAGCGGTGGCGGGAGGATCGGTCTTCCTCACCATCTCCCCATGGCCTCCTCCGCCCTCTACTGCCCTCTGCTGCCCGGTCCGCCAGGTGCTCGCGCACATCTTCTATCCAGGCCCGAGCAGGCCTTGCGGCTCTTTCGCCGGCTTCAGGATTCTCCCCAAGCCTTTTATCTGCCGCTTGGCCCCCAACGCGATCGCGGCGGGGATAGCGCCAGCCGCTGATGCGTTTCCCAGAATCCGCTCCACCCGATTGGAGCGCGCCTGGTCTGGCTGGTAAGTCTGACCAAACAACCAGACCAGCCCACGGTCTCTGCCCACGGTCTCTGCCCACGGCCTCCCCGGCTGCGGTCCGCCGGCCGCCGCGCCGGCCTTCATCAACGTGCAGGAGGCCAAGACCCACCTCTCGGCGCTGCTGGCCAGGGTCGCCGCCGGGGAGCGCATCGTGCTGGCCCGCCACGGCAAGCCGATCGCCCAGCTGGTGCCCCTCGATCCCAAGCCGCGCCGCCAGCTCGGGTTCCTGCAGGGCCGCGTCGATGACGCCTTTTTCGAGCCCCTTCCCAACGACGAACTGGAGCGCTGGGGCGAGAGAAACTGCTGCTCGATTCCCACCTGCTGCTTTGGCCCCTGTTAAACCCCAGAAGCTCTCGCCTGCGTTGCGCAACGCCCTGGAAGACAGCGACAGCACGCTGCTGGTGAGCGCCGCCACCGCCTGGGAGATCGCCACCAAATGACGGCGTGGTGGTGTTCGGCTGAGGGGTTGGCTGCCTGGATCAGGCAATCCGCACCCGCCCGCCCTGTTGCACCAGGGGCAGCAGGCGGCTTTCGAGCGCCCGCGTCAGCGCCCGCAGGTCCGCCTCGCTGGACAGCTCGCGGTTGTGCAAGCCGAGCTCCAGCAGCTGCCTGAACCGGGCCACCTTGCCAGACACCCCCAGCAGCCGCACCAGCGTCTCGATCGCCGCCATCTGCGCCCGCTGCAGCCGCGCCACAAATGGATCCTCCAACGCCTCCAGGTTTGGAGCGATCGAGACCTCAGCGGTGCCGGGATGGTTCGGCACAACCTCCTGAATCAAGCGCCGAGGGAGGCCATAGCGCTTGTGGGCCCGCAGGCGCTCCACGATCGGCTCATCCAGCTCGAACCCGAAGCGGTATGGAGACAGCAGCTGGGTGGGATCGCTGGCCCTGCCCCGCAGCTCCTGGTCCTTGTCGAGAGCAGCCTCCCGCACGGCCTGGAGCATTGCCCAAGGCCACGTCCGAGGCAAATCCCGCCTGAGCAGGTCTGCCCCGCCGAACTCCGAGAGCAGATCTGTCTGCCACCACCACAGCCGGAGTTCCTCGCCGCCCTCAGTCGCCCAGGCCACGAGGAATGAGC
>JBKDOR010000267.1:0-16285 GCA_046342775.1 Synechococcaceae cyanobacterium | reverse complement strand
TCCCGCGGCCCTCCCCGCGGAGGCGCGCCGCTACCACCCCGAGGTGGTGATACCGGAGAGCGAGGCCCGGCCCGTCGAGGCCCTCGCGGAACTTGAGGCGGAGGGCATCACGGGGCTCCCCACAGCCCGGGCCCCGGCGGTGACCATGAACCGCGACCGCATCCGCGATCTGGCGGCCGACAGCCTGGGCCTGCGCACGGCCCGCTTCGCCTATGCCGCCAGTGCGGCGGAGCTGGAGCAGGTGGCCGAACCGCTCGGTTGGCCGGTGGTGGTGAAGCCGGTGATGAGCTCCTCGGGCAAGGGGCAGAGCGTGGTGCGCGACCCTGGCGGCCTGGCGGCGGCCTGGCAGGCGGCCCAGGCCGGAGCGCGGGGCAGCGGCGCCCGCGTGATCGTGGAGGAGTTCCTGCACTTTGAGCTGGAGATCACCCTGCTCACGGTGCGGCAATGGCAAGGCCCCACCCTGTTCTGCCCGCCGATCGGCCATCTCCAGGAGCGGGGCGATTACCAGTGCAGCTGGCAGCCGGCGGACATCGGAGCGGCCCAGCTGGAGGCCGCTCAGGCCATGGCCCTCTCGGTCACCGACAATCTGGGCGGCGCCGGGCTGTTCGGGGTGGAGTTCTTTCTCTGCCGCCGCGATCCGGATGGCGATCCCAACAATCTGGAGGTGGTGTTCTCGGAGCTCTCGCCACGCCCCCATGACACGGGGCTGGTGACCCTGCTGGGCCAGAACCTCAGCGAGTTCGAGTTGCACCTGCGGGCGGTGCTTGACCTGCCGATCCCGCCCATCCAGTCGCTGGGGCCGGCAGCCAGCCGGGTGATCCTGGCCAACGAGGCGGCGGAGCGGGTGCACTACACCGGCGTGGCCGAAGCTTTGGCGGTACCGGAAAGCCAGCTGCTGCTGTTCGGCAAATGCGAGGGGCGGCCGGGACGGCGGATGGGGGTGGCGCTGGCCCGCGGCGCGGACATCGCCACCGCCCGGGCCCGGGCCGATGCCGCGGCCGGCTGCGTTCAAGTGGTCACCAGCCCGTGAACCGGCGAGAGGCCTGGTGCGTCGGGGTTCGCCACCTTATGGTGCGCGCCAGTACAATCCACCATGAGCCAGGCCCAGACCCAACCGCCGCTGCGACGGCGTCCGCGGGGGCGCGGCAAGCGACTCAAGCAACCCTCCCTGGCGGCGGTTCCTGAGCTGCTCGATCGACGCCGGCCAGCCGGGCCACCACCACGGCGCCAGGGTCGCGTGCCCTGGCTGCCCTTCGCCCTGGGCAGCGCGATGGGCTACGCCATGGCCTTCAGCCCTCTGCCCCAGCTGGTCCAGCAGACCCAGCGCCAGCTGACCCCCTTGCTGGCGGGCCTGATGCACGCCCAGCAGCATCTGGGCGTCTCCCTGCCGCTGTTCCAGCTGGGCGAGCGCCCGATCCTGGTGTTGGGCAGCGATGTGGTGAGCGGCAGCACCGATGTGATGTTCACGGTGCAGATCAAGGATGGGCGCACCCAGGTGCTGCAGGTGCCGAGGGACACGTTCGTGGACTCAGGCCGGCTCGGCGTGGTGAAAGCCAACGCTCTCTACGGCATGGGCGGGGTGGAGGTGGTCAAGAGCGAGGTGAGCAGGTTGGTGAACCGGCCTGTGGATCGCTACCTGAAAGTGAACCTCGATGCGGTCACCCGTGTCGCCGACGCCCTGGGCGGCGTGGAGGTGGATGTGCCGAAGCGCATGGTCTACGTGGACAACGCCCAGGGGCTCTACATCGACCTCTACCCCGGTCCGCAGCTGCTGCGGGGCAAGGATCTGGAGGGCTATCTGCGCTTCCGCCACGACGCCATGGGGGATCTGGGCCGGATGGAACGTCAGCGCCAGGTGCTCGCCCAGGTGTTCGCCAGGTTGGCGCAGCCAAGCACCCTGGCCCAACTGCCGGCCCTGCTGAGGATCGCCGGTCAGGACGTCCACACCGATTTGTCTCCGCTGGAAATGACCCAGCTGGTGACCTCGATGGCGACCACCAAGCTGAGCACCAGCCGCCTGCCCGGGCGGCCGTTCTGGAAGGACGACCTGAGCTATTGGATGCCCGATTCGAACCTCGGCTACCAGAATGTGGCCGACAGTCCGCCATCCCCTTGAAGGGAGCCTGGACCGCAGGCACTGCCAATCCAGCCGCAGCGGCCTTGGGCCACCCCACGGCTCCGACTCCACGGCATCGAGACCCTGAGGACTCCAGTCCTGTGGAGGTTTGACCATGGCGCTGCGCCGCGTTGGCGCGGCTCAAGCTTGTGCCTAAGGTGAGAGAATCGGTAACTCGGCAGCCCTTGTTGACGCAACAAAGACCTGCTGAAGCCTGCCAGACCGCCAGCGATCCCACGGGGGCGGAGGTACCGGGCAACGAGATGTGTCCCGACAGGGCGCCGAATGAGCTGCCGCTGGGACCAGGTGCCGGCCAGACGCCCGATCAGACGCCCGATCAGATGGATGCGAGCGCCGCCGGAGCCGCGCAGCCAGCCGCCACCAAGCGAATGGCCGAAGAGCTTCATCAACGCAGTTTCGAGACCTGCCACGACGCGATCCTGCTGGTGGACGTGCTGGGACAGCGGGTGATCGCCTGCAACGCGGCCATGGAGCAGCTCTGCGGACCTGAGCACCAGCAGATCACTGGGCAGCCCTTACACCATTTGAACTTGGCGGGGGAGGCGATCAACTGGCTCGGGGAGCTGATGGCGACCGAACCCCTGGCCCTCGGCTCACGATCGCTGCGCCGCCTGCGCCTGCGGCATCGCCAGGGCCGCGAACTGGAGGGGATGGGGAGCGCCCATGCCTTTGTCGCTGACGGCAAGCCCGTCCTGCAGTTCAGCTTCAGACCCGACAGCCCCGGCGAAGCGGGAGCTCAACCCAGCGGCGAGCAACGGATCGCGGCAACCCTCAAGGGGGTGGTCGCCAGCCTCACAGCCCTGATCCGTGCCCGCGATCCCTACACCGAGGCACACCAGGAGCGGGTGGCGGCACTCTGCCGGGCCCTGGCGACGAGCATGGGGTTGGAGGAGGATCGGATCGAGGGGCTCACCGTGGCGGCCTTGCTTCATGACATCGGCAAGTTGTCGATCGGACAGGAGCTGCTCACCAAGCCCACAGCGCTCAAGCCGGAGGAATACCAGCTGATCAAAACCCATGTGCAGACCAGCCATGAGGTGCTGAAGCCGATCCCCTTCGCCTGGCCGGTGGCCACGATCGTGCACCAGCACCATGAACGACTGGACGGCAGCGGCTATCCGCTGGGCCTGCGCGGCGATCAGATCCTGCTGGAGGCCCAGATCCTGGCCGTGGCGGACACCGTCGAATCGATGGCGACGGATCGTCCCTATCGCCACGGCAAAGGCATCAGCGCGAGTTTGGAGCAAATCGAAAGCCATCGCGGCAGCCTCTACAACCCGGAGGTGGCTGATACGTGCCTGCGGCTGTTCCGCGAGCAGGACTACCGCCTTCCGGGCCAGCACGATCCACAACGGCCAAGCTGATCAGCCAAGGCACGTCTTGTGAGGCTTGCTGAATGTCTTTCAGTTGTGGCTTGGACTGCAAGGCTACGGGGCAAACGCCAGCCTGCTTAAGCCGTCGCGACCTGCTGGGGCATCTGGGGCTGGAACATGAACATCGAATAGATCACATTGCGACGCATTTGCGTCATCATCTCAAGGAACATGTCATAGCCATCGTTCTTGTATTCGATCAGTGGATCCTTTTGGCCATACCCACGCAGGCCGACCGATTCACGCAGAGCTTCCATCGCCTGCAGGTGCTCCCGCCAGAGCGTATCGATCTGTTGCAGGATAAAGAAGCGCTCCGCCTCCTTCATCAGGCCGGGCCGAAGTTGCTCCACCTGATTTTCCTTAAGATCAAAAGCGCTGCGCATTTGCTCCTTGAGAAAGGCCTTCAACTCTTCGATCGAGAGGCCCTGAAGCTGATCGGGCGTAAGATCAGCAAGTAGATAGACGAATTCCTGCACCTTCTCAACCAAGCGAGTGAGATCCCACTCTTCGGGCGGAAGATCGGGGTTCACATAGGCTTCCACGATATCTTCCATGGTGCGCTCCCCATAGCCGAGCACTTGTTGCTTGAGATCCCGACCCTCCAGCACCCGCCGACGCTCCGCGTAAACAGCCTTGCGCTGGTTGTTCATCACTTCATCGAACTCAAAAACCTGCTTGCGGACATCGTAATAATGGGTCTCAACCTTCTTCTGGGCACCTTCAAGCGAGCGGGTCAAGATCCCAGATTCGATCGGCATGTCTTCCTCTACCCGGAAGGCATTCATCAATCCAGCAACACGATCTCCTCCAAAAATCCGCAACAGGTTATCTTCAAGCGACAGGAAGAAGCGGGTGCTGCCTGGATCGCCCTGGCGGCCGGCGCGACCACGCAGCTGATTGTCAACGCGGCGTGATTCGTGTCGTTCCGTACCGATCACGTGCAAGCCACCGGAACTGCGCACCTGGGCCTCCTCTTGTTTCACCACCACGTCGTATTCGGCCTTCACCGTGGCAATGAGCTGGCGCAACCTCTGCACATGAGGATCTTCGATCGGGGCTTTCT
Source organism: Synechococcaceae cyanobacterium (assembly GCA_046342775.1). Lineage (GTDB taxonomy): Bacteria > Cyanobacteriota > Cyanobacteriia > PCC-6307 > Cyanobiaceae > Cyanobium. The sequence continues at coordinate 11,712 of JBKDOR010000267.1, read as the reverse complement.
CGGCGGCCTGGGAGATGCGATCCTCAAGCTCCAGCAGGGTGAGGCTGCGATCACCCCAGGCCTGAACCAGATCCCGGCCAAGAGCGCCGAGCTCCGCATCGGTTTCCGGGGAGAGGGCGCAGGGGTAAAGGTTGGACACTCGGCCTTCCGAGCCCTTGCGTCCAGCCGAAGCGCCGAAACCTGCAGCCCCCTCAGACCGTCGCTGCGGCTGCGGCGGTCCGTGGCCCTCCTCCGGCCGCACCAGGCGTGGCATCAACACTTCACGCAGTTTCAGCCGCGCCATGTAATCGCTGTTGCCGCCAAGGATGATGTCTGTTCCACGACCCGCCATGTTGGTGGCGATGGTGACCGCCCCGGCCCGGCCGGCCTGGGCCACGATTTCAGCCTCCCGCTCCACGTTTTCCGGCTTGGCATTGAGCAGGTTGTGGGGGATGTCCAGCTCGGCCAACAGGGCGGAAAGCAGTTCGGATTTTTCGACGCTGGTGGTTCCCACCAGCACAGGCCTGCCTTCGTGGTGGATTTCGGCCGTCTCCGCCGCAACCGCGCGCCACTTAGCCGGTTCCGTTTTGTAGACCTGATCGGGCCAATCACTACGGCAGCGGCTGCGATTGGTAGGCACCACTGTGACTTCGAGCTTGTAGGTCTTTTCGAACTCCACCTCCTCGGTCTTGGCCGTGCCGGTCATGCCTGCCAAGCGGGGATAGAGCAGAAAGAAGTTTTGATAAGTGATGCTGGCCAACGTTTGGGTTTCCGGCTGGATCGGAAGGCCCTCCTTGGCCTCAATCGCCTGGTGCAAGCCATCACTCCAACGCCTCCCGGGCATGACACGACCTGTAAACTCGTCAACAATGACCGCATCCTCACCGCGGACAATATAATTAACATCCTTAATGAAGAGCTCCTTTGCTTTGATGGCATTGCCAATGAAGTGGGCCCAAGGATTTTCAGGATTGAACAGATCCTGAACCTGCAGCAGCTGTTCGGCCTTGGCGTACCCTTCGTCGGTGAGGGTGACATTTCGCTGTTTTTCATCAACTTCGTAGTCCCCCTCGGGATCAATCCCATCCTTGCCCATTTCGGCGGCGCGCTCAAGCAGATCAGCCACCTCAGCAGCGCGCTGATATTTCTCCTGCGGGCGCTCAATCTGCCCCGAAATGATCAGCGGCGTGCGAGCTTCATCAACAAGAATTGAATCAACTTCGTCAATAATGCAGTAGTGAAAATCGCGTTGAACAACCTCCTCAATATCAGTGGCCATATTGTCCCGGAGATAATCGAATCCCAGTTCCGAGTTGGTGGCGTAGGTGATGTCACAGCCGTAGTTGCGACGGCGGTCAGCCGGCGACATATTCTGCTGAATCAAGCCCACACTCAACCCCAGGAAGCGGTGGATCTGGCCCATCCACTCCGCATCGCGACGAGCCAGATAGTCGTTGACGGTGACCACATGCACCCCACGACCCGTTAGCGCATTGAGATAGGCAGGGAGGGTGGCCACCAAGGTCTTCCCCTCACCCGTTTTCATCTCGGCAATCTGCGCTTCATGCAGCACCATGCCACCCAAGAGCTGCACATCAAAGTGCCGCATTCCCAACACACGCCGTCCTGCCTCACGCACCACAGCGAAGGCCTGGGGAAGGAGTTCATCCAAGAGAGTCTTCTGGCGTGCCTGCGTCAGCGGTTTATCCAGTTTCTGGCGAAACTCGGCTGTCAGGCCGCGCAGCTCATCATCCGACAGGGAAGTGATCTCCTCCTCCAGCAAGTTGATGTCGGAGATGATTGGTTGGTAGCGCTTCAGCTTGCGGGCATTGGGATCACCCAGCAACAGCTTGAGCATGGGACAACAATCACCAGAGATGGCACTCTACTACCACAGCACTGGCTCCTGTGGGCAAGACAGCAGTGGCCGCAAGCGATCTGGGGTGTGATCGGCGGTGCGGGTGACGCCCGGCCCGCCGAAGCCCTGATCATCCTGACAGGCAAGGCGAAGCGCCCTGACCACCGAAGGGGGGACGTCTCCATCACGGACCGTCTCATGCCGTGACGACCTGAGGAGCCGCCCAGCCACTGGTCTTGCCCACGGGGAGCCGAGCATGACGTGCCCTGCACTCCTCCCTGTGTAGTGGAGAAGGAAGAGCCCTGGCCCGGCGAGAGACGAACAGCGGGAACCCACCAGGCCCCCGACGAGATGCCCGGCTTCATGGACAGACACTGATCGGCAGTTGCGGTACCTCATCCTTCATGAGCACCCAAGGGCCGCACAGTTCCCACGGGTGGTCTCCAGAGGCAGCCAAGCGATATCGATGTCTTAAACTGCTAGCCCAAAGATGCCGGCCCAGAAGATAAAAAGTCACACCAAGAGCGAACAGCTAAAGAGATGTCTTGCGAAATACTCCTTTGCGTAGAGACACCAAGGCATTCACGAAAAGGCGGGCCACTATCAGTGGTCAGGATTGCATTAGGGTCACTCTAAAGAGTGATCATGGAACCAGGCCAGCCTCAAATAGGTCTAAGCGATAGCGCAGGTCAATCCCTGCTTGATAGGCCTTCCGTTTGAGGTCAGCCTGTTGCTGAGCATCGAGTCCATCCCAGAAAGAATTAAACATTCGTTCGGAAATCCGTCCGATACCCAAGACACCAAATATTGCTAGGGGAATGGAAACGGATGGCAGGAGTAATCGCAGCATACTAAGAGCCAGACTGACGCTAAAACATGAAGGAGACAATGCTGCTCTTACCCGGACAAGGTTAGTCATCACCAGGCGCAACTGGGCTACACGGTTTAACTCACCCCGACGTACATATGGTTCAGTCCGGAAGACGGTCAACAAGCTTTGATAGACAGCACAGATGACGAGGGGTCCAAACGTGCCCGAAGCAAGACCGCACAACCGAGGCGAAAGTGCAGCACAGCCAGGCACAGAAACTCTTGTAAGTGCTGCCCAAGGAATTATCTCCAGGCCAGGACGAGGTATCGCAAGGGGTGGATAGTCATTTGGCATGGTAGTAGACAAGGCAGCAGTTTCTCGGCAGGGGAATAGAGGATGGGGGCAGCGTCTACTGCCAATAGTGTTGGCATAAGAACATCATACATCATTTGAGCCTGACTCATCAACGCAGGGAAGGCCGACCATCGCTGATCAAGATGGCTACGTCAAGCACGGCTGCTAATTTCATAATGATACATACAGGAGATGCTTGGGTCTGCCCAGCACAAGCAGCCATGCACTCTGCTTGAGCAGAATGTATGAGATTCAGGCAAGACGTCAAGATAGCCTAGAATCTTCCCCAGGAGGAAAATGTCAATAAAGAGCCAAGGATATAGACAGACCTGATTAGTTGCCGAGACAACTGTCATGGTAGACAGAGAGAATGTTGTGGCAATAGGATATTCATGGGCGGATGCCAACAAAGCGCCCAGGAACGTGCTCCGACTTGGAGACGCTGAAAAGCTCCTGATAATGGGCACGGACTTTTGAAGGGTCAAAGGTAAGGAATGTACGTCCTGATTCAAAGTGTTGAATGAAGACCTTGCCAAGCGCGTAAGTTGAGGCGGTGCCTAAAATGGCTCCGCTTACCGCGGAAATAGCAACTGCAGGTCCTGGTAGCAACTTCGCGACGCCCAGCGATATGCCCACGGATAAATCGCTTCCAACAAGCGAAGCAATAGCGGATTTAGAAATTTCTTTAGAGAACTCAACACTATATATCTCAGCGAGGTGGCGAAGCATGTTGAGCTGGACAGCCGTTAGGGCAGCAAAGCCAACCAATGGGATTGGGATTAGGCCGGCGACTGCTCCAGCAGCCATGTGACTTTGGAGGGCTGTCTCAGCCTGGGAAAGGCGTGTCATTGAGGGGGGCATGAGTTGAAACTTCAATCAAGGAATTTCCAATCTTCGACGTAATTGCCGAAGATATATTTTGGGTAGCCGGGATCAGATCGATATGTCACGAGGTCATAGCGAACATGTTGATTACCGCGGAAGAAAAACACCTTGGCGTTCCCCCAGTACACAGCGGCATCGATGCGGTCAAAACTAAGACCAACCCAACGCTCATTGGTGGGCTGAGGATAGCCATCGTCGACACTGTTAGTCAGCATATTGAATCTCACATATTGGTTGCCCAAGAAGAAATAGATTGAATCTGACGAAACGTTCATGGCAGCATCAATACGATTAAACGTAACGCCGGGCCAACCTTCTGTTATGAGCCGGGGATATCCTGGATCAATCTTCATGGCATCTACGTCTACACGGATATACTGATCTCGATTGAAGAAATACAGCTTACGATCTAGGTTTTCTCCAGACTGAGAGACAAGGTATTTACCAAGAAATGCAGCATCAACATGGGCAAAGCCAACCTGCGCCAGCATTGGCCACTTTTCGGCGATGGGTCTTTCTGCAGTCGTCTCACCGATGTCTTGGCGGTAACTAAAGCAGTTTTTCCCACGAAAAATATGTACACGGTTATCAAGACTGAAAACAACTCTGATGGGGGTAAAAACAGTCTCCTCAATGTAGGCTTGACGCAAAGCATGTGATTGCTGTTCATCTTCGACCAGTGTCCAGATGCCAACGGCGTCAAACTCAATGACTTGAGGGTTGTCTTTGATCGTCACCAACCACTGATTATAGCGAGCTTCATCCAGGGAACTTAATGTAGCTAGCATTAACTCGTCACCACCCTTGCCAAAGACAGTGCACTCGGAATTGTTGGCGAGACGTTCCTTGGCTGTCTTGCTGGATGCATTTACGCTGCCGGATCCCGTACCAACAAGACTAGCTTTGATGCCAGCCTTGATATCGTCAATGCTCATGGAAGAAGATTTTGCAACAGTGAAGGCCAACGTTGCCTTACCGCCAACCCAAACCCTGCGAATGTAATGAGTTCCGAAGCGCTCAAAAAAGCGAGCATAGGCACTTCGATGCTTAGGATCATATGGAACTGGAATATCTAAATCAAAATCAGTGTCGATAAACCCTTGGTCATTTGGAATGTATATTGACCATAGGGGTATAAACGAGTTGCGCACAGCATAATAGGAATCCTCTTCTGAACGAAGTTGCGAGTTCTGACTTGCGTTAACATCGACGCTGACTGGACCATTACCGACTGCGGCGGACACATCAAGGCCGGATGACTTTTCAAACCTTTCCCATGACTCTTCGACACGCACTTGATTCAACGCCTGTGAAGATGGCATCGGCGGACTATCGTTGATCTCATAGCCATCTGGTATGCGGTAGGTTTCACCAGTCTCCTTTGATGGATAGCTCTGCCAACTTTCGCGACGAAATAGCAAGCCACGAAGCTCGAATGGCTGTTGAGGCCTCAAGAAAACACCACGTCCGACCATATCCAAGCCAGGGAGCAGGGTGTGCTCCGTGGCAGCTAGCTCCACGGGAGAAGGGTGAGTTGCCTGATTCATTGTAGATTAGATTAAGAAAAGATCGCCAAGAGATTGCCTGTATGCCAAAGAGTTTCAGGACGAATTATCCTGGACAAGTGCTCTCGCCTGCAAAAGGAAGTCATTAGCTATATCGGCTGTAACCCGCTGGCCAAGAATTGTACAAATGGATTCAGGATCAAGCTTGGACAACGCTTCGCAGTCATCAATCCCAGCTAAATGCAAACGACTTTGATATGTTGGCCCAATGCCGTAAATGCGTGCGACATTAACTTTTTCGGGAAGGAGTAGATCATCGGAACTGTGGGAATCCTCGGAACTGTGGGAATCCTCGGAGTTGAGTTTAACAGTGGCGAGTTCAGCATTATCCGAAGCAGGATGGCTAGGTGTATCTGGGGTGATGAAGCCATTAGTTGGGTCTACAAATAAAGTAGCGTTTTGACTTGATATATCGGACTCATGCGACCTGTCGCCCAAGTGAGTAAGCGGAGGGGCTGTGGAGGATGGCAACATAGGACTCTGAGAGTGCTGAATATTGTCTAGTGTGCCACCGGCCTCAAAATGGCGGATGAAGATTTCCCCAGTAGCCAAGGTAGAGCCCGAAAGACTGCCGGCTAATCCTCCACCAACCAATGAACCCAATCCTGGAACAGCCATCCCAATGCCTATTAGTACAATGCCACTACCTGAAACTGCACAGCCAGATAATAGCGATATCAAAACAGGTCGAGCCTCTCGGTAGTTGAAAGACACCTTGTAAAGCTTTGAAAGCTCATAGACCATCTTTACCTGAAGGGCAAGGACAGCGGCATGATCAAGCACAGGCAATGGCAGCAGAGCAATAGATGCTGCAATAAGCGCATATCGTCGTGACAGGTTTCGAGCTTCAGCCAAACGCTTAGCATGTTCTGCAGTTTTAATGTCTACGTTGATGCCGCAGAAGCTGGGATTCGTTGTTGGTGGGCTTACTGACATTTTTCGCAATGGGTTAGGTTGTTGGCTGGTAATCCTGGAGCATTACGCTCGACAGAGCTTGGGCGAACTGATTCCAATCTTTTGTTGCAGCGTTTCGTAGTGCAGCTGCAGCAATCTCCTGCCGCTGAAGCTCAGAACTCATGATCAAATCATAAGCTGGAACTGGATCTACGAGACCCAGTGAGGTTATCTTTTTGAAAACAGAACGACGTAGCTCTATTTTTTGCTTGTAACGCGAGGGATCAACTAAATCTTGATAAACGGAAAATAGAGAGATCGATTCTTTGTTGTTAACTGCTATAAAACAGGAATTTAAATACTCCGAAACAAGCGACTTGACGGTAACAGAAATTTCTGGGGCCACATTCATCTCACGACCATACAGCCAATCCAGTGAAATATTGAAATCCCTAAGATAGCGCGACGATCCCTCGGAAACGGCTTGAAAGGCGGGATCAGGGAGTTGGATTAACCAAGAATGCAACTCTACTTTATGGGTGAGTTCTTTACTGACCCAATCACGAAGTTGTTGCGCTCTCCGTTTTTTACCACCAACCAGAGATTCATATTTCATCAAAAACTTAATCCAAGCAAAATAAATAGAAATAACAAGGTCTTGAGCAAGAGATAGCACTAGCTCCTTGAACTTTTCGAAGCTAGTAACAGCTTCCCAAGGAAGAAAACCCAGAGAGAGCAACAAAAGAAGGGTCAGCCCCAGGAAAAGGATGGCTACCGCAACAAATGCCATTTTGGCGTTGGATCAGAAGTAATGAGGCGAGAGGCGTGCTGTATGCCTGAAGAGGCAAAGCTGGTGAACTCAAGCGGGGCTTGCCGCTACTACAGATGCGGTTTCATCATTTGGTGGTTGAGCAGGGGAATCCTGAGATTCGTCGCGATTAAGCGCCTGATGGAACATTTTTGCAAACCAGGTGGTGTCTATATTTAGGAGCGTTCCATCTGCCTCAAAATGCTTAATAAAGACAGTTCCCAATGCGTATGTAACCGATGCGGATGAAACAGCAAAACTCCCAGCGCTTAAAGTACCCAGGATCGGCACAGCTCTTGATATGGCATAGAGGCCTTGGGCAATTAAGCCGCCCGTGAGCCCAGACAACAGCGATCCAATAAGCGCCCGCGCGATGTTTGACTTGAACGGGAGATCATAAAGGCGGCAGAGATCATGAACCATCTTTACCTCCAGAGACAACAGGGCAACCTGATCCACTAAAGGGAAGGGAAGCAGTGCCAAAGATGCTGCTACAAGTGTATAATTCTTTACAAGTGTGTTAGAACGAGCAAGCCGCTCAGCACGAGCAATCGTCTGAAGTTTGACGGTTAAGAGGTCAGCGGCTGGATCCGGAGTCACGTTGATGTCCTCAGAAAGACTTGGGCTTGGGAAGTGAGAAGGGGGCGTTGGCGAAGGCTTGGATGCGCCGAGCGAGTTTTTCAAGCCAATCTTAGCTCAGAGAGCAAGCAACCTCCAGTCAAACGGTGTCGCATGCGGAAGTTACGGAACCGCTCAAGCACCCTAACCGTGAAGGTGCTCGATGCAGGTGCATGACCAGAGAGTAGTGTTCATCTTGATCGTACAATGGCGATCTCGAGAGGCGACCAAATGATCACAAAGATTTGCAATGCTCATCTTGGCTTGATCCATCGTTGCGTATTATGCATAGGGTTGCGTCATAGTGCGCTACCGGTCTGCGTTATTCCGAGAACAACAGCATGGCTGGACAGCGTCGCATCAAACCAGTTAGATTATTTTATGGTTGCAGCTCCGATAACGTACGGGGCAGCATGATTGCCCTTCATCGACAAACCCGAAGCATCAGAAACCGGGAGATCCGATAGTGGTCAAAGTGGAATATCCAAGTCATCAACCGCCACACCCTTGAATCACCATTCCTTGCAGTTCACAATATAGGCTACTGCGATGAGTGGATTCACGGCAGCCATTCTGCAGGTGGTTCTTGCCGTCGGTCAATCGATCACAAATGGCCTGAAACCTCGTTCGTCCGAAGCAGCATTTCAGTCTCGCCGCGTGCAGTGGGGGCGTCAGTCAGCTAATCAATAACCGAACCAGTACTAATAGAATACAAAGCCGTTGATCAACATGTGCCATGGGCAACAGCGAGCTCTAGTCTCTAACGCGCAGTATGCCATGCGTATCCCTCTCGGCGATTCGCATGGCCAGGCGACTTGACTGTCAAGATGAGGAAACCAGCATAGATTCGGTCAAGTATACGATCCGTCAAGAGAAACAATCAATAACGTTCATCAAACAGCGCACGTAGCGGCAAAGAAAATGCAAACAAATGGTTGACGGACTTAACGCCAACCACAATGATGAACTTACAGAAAAGTCCCAGGACCAAGCGATCAGGCGGCAGATGTCCGACAGATGATAGCTCAGTCAGCGGCAACCGCTTGCACAGCCTCTGGAGTCTCCGGATGCGTTTCAGGAGCCTCATCCTTAGACGTTTTACTGAATTGCCTAAAGAGATTTTTTCCTGTAACGGAGGTAGCGTAGGAGTTTGCGATGACCAAGCCGTAGCCAATTGGGCCTAACGGCACAATGGCGGAACGGAGCAATAGACCGAGGACAAGATGTCCAGCTCCCGGTAGGATTTTACCGTCAATGAGTAAACTTGCGCCTGGTGCAAAATATTCGCTGACAAGCTTGATGGTGTTTTCCGTGGTCTTGTCTGAGAAGGCCATAGTGGTGATTGCTAATTTGGGGAGGAGCTACCTCTTACTTCATCTTAGCCCAAAGCTCCCAGGATGGATCCAATGTGTGTCGCTGGCTCCCTTCCCGGGGCTGTCCGCATCCGTTGAGGGCGGCGGAAACGCCTTCTCCTTGTGCCCGAAAGCATTTCTGCCGCCACCGAACTCGATCTGATCAGCTTTCTCAAGGCGGTCCCCCGTGCCCGCATGCGTCGTGGGGTGCGCATCCCGGCTTCCTTCAGGTGGATGTCGCCGCCCTCTGCGCCGCTATCCGCGTCTGGACGATCGGTCAGATCCCAAATGGGGCGGCCGTTCTCGACCAGCTGGTGTGTGACGCCAAGACCCTGCGGGGCTCGATCAAACCCACTGCCGTGGTAGCTCTGCGTTGATGGCTCAGGTATAGCCTTACGCCGCAGCCCTGGGCGTGGCGATCAGTCAGCTTACCATGCCACCGGCGAGAACGATGAGCAGGCAGTGCTGCGGCAGCTGCTTGGGGAGTTGGAGCTGGAGGGCGTGCTGATCCAGGCGGATGCCCTGCACACGCAGCAACCGGTTTTCAACTCCTCCGGGAGAAGGGGACCGACTTCCTGCTTTCGGTGAAAGCCAACCAGAACACGTTGCACCGCCAGATCCGCAGCCAGTTCCAGGCAACGCGAAAGATCCCTTTCGTGGAAACGGATCACGAGGTCGGCCACGGCCGCGAGATCACGTGGAGATTGCGAGCGAAAGAGGACCCAGAGCACATCCGCTCGGCCTGGAGCGGCACCGGCTGGTTCGTAGAGCTGGTCAGCGAAGGCACTAGGAAAAACAAGCCCTTCCGAACCACACTCCTATCTTGATACATCTGGCGCGCCATTCGACGCGAAACCAGCCTGAGGACCACGACAGAAGCCCTGCTGCGAATGGTGCGGGACCGCTGGAGTATCGAGGGCTGGCGACAGTGAAGTTGGCCGGCACTTTGCCTCAATAAAATACAACCAGTTGTGATGGTCGCTTGGAAACACTTCGATCAGGCAGCTTGAGCCTGGGCATCAGCCCTGAGCTCGGCTTTAGCAAAGTTCAGGCGAACGACCGATCATCGATTGGCTCAGGGTTACCGCTGATCAACCGGCACCATTGTGAGTTCTGGCGGCAGGACAGGCCTAGGAGGCCGGCCGCCTCAAAGCAACGGCTCGATCGGGATCCTGGCGATTCGATGCCTCGCTTCTTTACCCCAACCCTCCACCATCTTTCGGCTCGCCGTTGTTGGCCATCTCTACCTCAATCCGCCGCAGCCGGTACCCGCGCAGGTGCGGCTGCAACGTACGCATCTGGCGGTCGCTGGTACGCTCCGGCTTGTGGGTCACCAGGCGCTGCATCAGCTCCATTGAGCTCAGCAGGGGTTCGGCCTCCAGCCAGCCCTTGATCAGTTCCACGTCGGGTTCAGATGGATCCGGCCGTGAGCGATTCCCTGTTCGTGGTTTCGGTGGGCGGCGGCGTGGCTGACTCTTGCGCCACAGCACCTGCAGATCCCCCAGAAACACCTCCTGCACCTCGGGCTCGAGGCTCAGGTGACCATGGCCCTCGTGGGACTCCACCAGCAAAGGCAACGGCCCCTCCAGGCGCTTGCCGCACAGCCGATCGCTCGCCTCCCACAGCGGCTTCAGAGCCTCAACGACATCAGGTCCGTACCGGCGGCGGTGATGCGGTGCCACGAACACGGCAGCAGTTCCACCAGGCTCCGATGGCGGCACGGGATCCGGGCGGTTCAGTAGCCGCAGCACAGACTTGCGGTGGGATCCCGTGAGCTCCTGCAACTCATCGAGGAGCCTCCGCTTAGCTGCGGCGCTGAGCCCCTTAGCGCCGACGGGCTGCCTCCAGGGCGAGGCGACGGCTTTGGCAATCATTGCCGGCTGCCACGGTCGGCGGCCTCCGGAGGTCAGCACTGCTTCGACGCCTCGAGAACAGATCTCATCTCTTGATGCAACAAACCTGAACCGGTGACTCTCTCAACGATGCAATTAGCACGGAATACCGTCGACAGAATCAAATGCTGGCAGAATCACCGAGGCCTGCTGGTACAGACTTTAAGGCAACCCTGGGGAATCAGCTCAGCGGCGCTGCTGCCATCGAGTAGCGAGCGCGCTCAGGTGTGGCGCAATAGGACGAGGGCATGAGTCTTCGTCTGGTTAGGCTGCTATTCAAACCGCGTAAATGTGCCTGCCCGATCGTTGCAATGCCAGCCGCTGGGCCAGCCGCCTGAGGTGCGCAGCCCACCCCGGTTTCGCTGGGGTGGAGTGCCGGGAAAAGTACATCACTGCGGGGGACGCACATTTCTCTTGCTCTGCTTGTGACACTGCCTCGGCTTTTCCCTCCAGGGCGCAGGGCTGCTTCAAAGTGTGTCCCAGGCGCCCTGGCCGGTGCTGCCAGCATGGGGTGAGGTTGGCGGGATTGCCTCCTCCCTGTGTCTGAAACCGCTTCTGCCCCAACCGATCTCGACCTGATCAGCTTTCTGCAGGCGATCCCCGATGCCCGTATGCGGCGCGGGGTTCGTATCCCGGCCTGGTATCTGCTCCTGGTGGCCGTGCTGGGAATCCTGAGCCGTTGCCAGAGCCTGCGGG
>JBKDOR010000266.1:0-8957 GCA_046342775.1 Synechococcaceae cyanobacterium | reverse complement strand
GGGGTGCAAAGCGGCGAGGGGGTGTATGGGCTGCAGCGTTCCCTGGCGGTGGCCGGGGCCCGCTCCACCCTGCTCAGCCTCTGGAAGGTGGATGACGCGCTGACGGCGACTTTCATGCAGCGCTACTACAACCGCCTCAAGGCGGGCGAGGGCCGCGCCGAGGCCCTGCGCCACACCCAACGCGAGTTCCGCAATCACAAAAACTCCACCTACAACGACATCCGGGTGTGGGGCGCGTTCCAGTTGAGCGGCGACTGGCGGGCGCTACCGCGGTGGTGAACCCAGAGGGTTGGTGCGGACCCCGGATCCGCTGCGAGCAGAAGATCGGAGACTGGAAGATCTCAGAGGGGAAACCCGAGACTGGAGCTGTTCAGATTGAGCCTGAGGCCTGAGGCCGCTGGGAACCGTGCCTGGTGAGCTGAACCGGGGTGGGGATCCACCCCAACGCCTGTTCCCCGCTTCGCCGCGGCACTCCAGACTTGTTGCACCTTGATGCCCGCCATGGCTGGCCTGTCCTTTCGTTCCCGCTGGACCGATCGCCACCTCCGGGGAGCACTGTTAGCCCTGCTGCTGGCGCCAGCGGCAAGTTCTGCCGCAACCCCTGATCTGGCGACGAGTGTGGCGAATGCCACCAGCCAGCTGCGCCTCGCCTGGGCTGCCGATCCCAGCAGTGCATCCCTGCCCTTCCCCAGCGTGCGGCTGCTGCCAGCGGGGGCTTCGGTGGAGCAGGCCTGCAACCCCAAAGCTCCCGCCCACCGCCCAGCTGCCACGGCCCGGTATTGCGCCGCGAGCGGCCAGGTGCTGCTCGATCGGGATCTGCTGGCCGATGCCTACGGCAAAGCGCCGGCGTCCCAGGCAGGCGCGATCGTGACTTACTGGATCGCCACAGCGTTGGCGCAACGCCTCCAGCCTGGCGGCGAGGGCGGCACGGCGACACCGGCTGCCACCACTGCGGCGGCCACAACCGCGGCGGCCACCACACCGGCGGCCAGCACGCTCCAGGCCAACTGCATCGCCGGCGTGCTGCTCGGGACCCGTGCGGCGCGCCAGGCCTCCTTTAACGCCATGCCGCTGCTGAGTGCCGCTCGCGGCGCCTACGGCGAGCGCTATGGGGCCGTTGTGGGATCCGCCAGCCAGCGCGGCTACGCCCTGCTGAGCGGTCTGGGGGCAACGGCCTCCTCCTGTTCCCGCGCTGACATGCTGGCCTTGGCCCAGGGAACCGTTCCCGATCCGGCTCGTTTGCGGGAGATTGAGCAGCTGCCGCCGCCAGAACGGGCCTTCGGCAGCCTCAGCGCCGCCGTGAACAGCCAATGCCAGGCCTCTGGACAACGCACCTGCCCGCGCCGGTTGGCCAGCGCCGCTGCGGGCCGCTGATTGATGGCGGAGCAGGACCCCGGCGGCGAAGGCATGCCCGGCTCGGGATTGGGCCGGGGTTGGTTTCGGCTGCCCTCGTGGCTGCGCTCGGAGCTGTTGCACGAGTGGATCCGTTCCGGCGGCATCCTGATCGCCGCCGGCTGGGGGGTGTACACCTTCGTCTGGAAGGACATCCTGGTGCCCTCCTGGCAGCCGGCCACCATCAGCCTGGAAGCCAGCCTCACGCCCGTTGCGGATCGCCCGCCAGGCCCGGATGGGGTCGAGATGACCCTCGAGCTGAAGGGCAGCAACACCAGCAGCCGCCGCGTTTGGCCGCTGGCCAATGTCTGGTGGCTGACGGAGATCCAACGACAGGCCCCCTCGGCCTCGGGCAAGGCACGGGAGCGGGCGTTTTTGCGCGAATCCAACCAGGTGCTGGAAGGCGTGGGGTTGCGTCACGCCGAGCGGGGGGTGGAGAGCACCCCCGGGCGCCTGCTGGCGATCGGGCGGGTGTGGGATGACGAATTCATCGATCCGGGGGCCTCGCTGAGGCGCACGATCCTGGTTCGCATTCCCGCGGGAACGACGGCCGCCGAGCTGCGGGTGATCGTGCCGCTGCTGACGCGCAGCCCGGAGGGGCTGTTCGGGGGACGCCGCCTGGCCTGGAGTCTGAGCGCTACCGCCGAGCCGCTGCCTCTGCTCTGCCCGACTGGCCATCGGGGCCATGGCCCAGGGAGTACCACCGCCTGCCGGCCTGTTGATGAGGCGATCGATCGAGAGATGCTGAATTTTGATCCGAAAAAGAACACGATCACCCTGCTGCAGCAGATTGGCTTGCCCGTGAGCCAGGCCGGCAATCGCTAGCCGTCAGGCGGTATTTGGTGGGGCTGTCGTGACTTCGGCGCCGATGCCTGGCTGGCGATGTCGGAGACAAAGCAGGAGCCGATAGCACCGCTGAAACCAGTGTGCCGTCCCAGAGATTTATGAGTAAAGTCGCTCGAGGTTCTCCAGGATTGAGTCCGCCGTGGCAGTCCAGTTGAATGGTGCCTTGGTCTTGTTGTAGGCCGCCACAAATTGCTCGATTTTGGTGATCAGTTCCTACCGCTGCACGGAAGCCTGGGGCTAGAACGCTGGAGAAGCTGCCCTGCCGGATGGCCCGCAGGGCCAACCAGGCCTGAACCTACCGCTTTAAGGAAACCCTTCGGCTGATGGCCAGGGCGCTGCTCAATGCGGTGCCCTCCCCGCCGCCCGCAACTGCTGCAGGTTGCGGCCACAATCCGGACCGCCTCGCGCCCCACCAGGCCCCGGACCTGGGCCTCGGGCTTGAGGTCGTCCAAGCGGGCGGTCATCGCCCGAGCGGCTGCCGCATCAGACCTGGCAGCTGTGGCAAGGACGCTCAGCACAATCTGCTCCTGTGCGCTGCTGTGTTGTGGCACGCAGACGGTGCGCCTGCGGCTGATCTCATGGCCTCGGAACCCGATGCATGGCGTGGAGCCAACCTCGCTGAGCACCGCCCTGAAGCCGGGCGGATCCATCCCCGCGCTCCGGCCCGCATCCGCGTTGACGCCGCATGAGCCCAGCGCGACGCGAACAAACAGCACCGGTCCGGCCTTGCGCCAGCGCGGCACCTGTCAGATTTGCTGGTGCAGCACCCCGCCGCCAGCGCGATTTGCTTGCCCCCCGCCACCAGCTCCTGGCGGCGTTCATCACCCCGACCCCGCCCTTGTCCTGATGCAATACCGCCTTGTGATCCAGGACTCCTGGGGCCGCACCGAGGTCGGCAGCTTCGAGGCGCTGGAACCGGCCCAGGAGGCCTTTGAGGCGTTGCGTCAGGACCGCTGGTGCAACGACGACGGCACGGTTCGCGGCCTGTCGCTGTTGGAGCAGGGCGCCGAGGGCGAACGGGAAGTGGCCAGCCATCGCTTTCAGATCGATGGCTGACGCGATCGACCGCCGCCCTGTCCCCTGGTGATGAGCGCCTCCACCACGCCACGACCGCTGCCCAGCACCGGCGCCACCAGCGGCGTTCTCGAAACCCTGGCCTTTTTTCGGGATCCCGGGTTCGCCCAGCGGCGCTTTGAGCGGCTCGGCGATGTCTACGAAACGCGCCTGCTGGGTCAGCCGATGGTGTTCATCCGCGGCGGCCGGGCGATCGCCGATCTGCTGGCCCAGCCCGAGGCCAGCCAAGGCTGGTGGCCCGAAAGCGTGCGCCAGCTGCTGGGCAGTCGCTCCTTGGCCAACCGCAACGGCGCCGACCACCGGGCCCGCCGCAGGGTGGTGGGCCAGCTGTTCTCGGCGGCGGCGTTGCGCCGCTACAGCCCCGGGATCGTCGCGTTGGTGGATGCCCTGGTGGAGGAGTTGCGCGGGGCCAGCGGCCCGCTGCCGCTGGTGGCGGCGATGCGGCGCTTCGCCTTCACGGTGATCGCCTCGGTGGTGCTCGGGCTGGAGGGCGACGACCGCGAGGCCCTGTTCGCCGACTTCGAGATCTGGACCCGCGCCCTGTTCTCCCTGCCGCTGGCGTTGCCGGGCAGCCCCTTCGCCCGGGCCTTGCAGGCCCGCGCCCGGTTGTTGGAGCGGTTGCGCCAGGTGCTGGAACGGGCCCGCCAGCAGGCGGCGCTGGGGGTTCCCCTGGCCGGCGGCTTGGACCTGCTCAGCGGTGGCCTCGATGAAGCCGGCCTGCCGCTCAGCGACGACGACCTGGTGGAGCAACTGCTGTTGCTGCTGTTCGCCGGCTACGAAACCACCGCCTCCTCGCTGAGCTGCCTGATGGCGGCTGTGTTGCAACACGCTGAGCTGCTGCCCTGGCTGCGGGACGAACTGGCGGGCCTGGCCTGGCCGCCCGCGCCCGAGGCGGCCGCCAGCGCCTATGACGCCGCTGCCGCGCCCCGGCTGGGGGCCTTCGTGCAGGAGGTGATGCGGCTCAACCCTCCGGTGGGTGGTTTCTTCCGCCGCACCAGCCAAGACCTGGTGCTGGCCGGGGTGCTGGTGCCGGCGGGCCGGGTGGTGCAGGTGGCCTTGGCCGCCTCCAACCGTTATCGCGAGGGAGCTGGCGGCCAGCCAACCCAGCCTGGCGATGTCCTCGCCGCAGACCCTCAGGCCAGCCCGGCGGCGGATGGCAGCAGCGACGACCTGGAGCGGTTCCGCCCCGAGCGGCACCTCCGCGGCGGCAGCGGCCTCACCTTGCTGCCCTTTGGCGGCGGCGAACGGGTCTGCCTGGGCAAGGCCTTGGCGGAGCTGGAGATCCGCCTGATGGCGGTGGGGCTGCTGGGGCGGCTGCAGCTGCGCTTGGAGCCGAACCAGGACCTCTCGATGCAGCGCGTTCCCAGCCCCAGCCCCCGCGGTGGCCTGCTGGTGCGCGTTGCCTCGGCAGGCCCGCCGTAGGGCGTGGTGGTGGGCTGCGCATCGGGCGCCGGCAGCTGCGATCATGCCCATTCAGCCGCCGCGATGTTCCGGTCGCCATCGCCGTTGGAGTCCAATGTCGTGTTCGCCCTGCTGCTCACCGCAGCCGCCGGCCTCTCCACCGGGGTGGGCAGCGCGATTGGACTGCTGTCCACGGGCTACCAACCCCGGCAGCTCAACCTGGCGCTGAGTTTTTCCGCTGGGGTGATGCTGTTCGTCAGCCTGGTGGAGATCTTCCCGAAGGCCCAGCTGGCAATGGCCTCCGCCTTGGGCAACCGGCTCGGCTATGGGGCCGCCTTGTTGGCGTTCTTTGTGGGCATCGGCCTGATCGCCGTGCTGGATTGGCTACTGCCTAACCACGCGCTGCAGCTGCCGGAAGCGGGTTTCGCGGCGAGGGTTCCCGCTGCGGGCGGCAGGCGGGACACAGATGCGGCCCTGTTGCGCACGGGCTTGTTCACGGCCCTGGCGATCGCCATCCATAACTTCCCGGAAGGATTGGCCACCTTTGTGGGAGCGATCGCCAACCCACGCCTCGGCATCAGCATCGCTCTGGCGATTGCGATCCATAACATCCCCGAAGGCCTGGCGATTTCGGCGCCGATCTATCACGCCACCGGCAATCGGCGCCTCGCCTTCCTGTTGTCATTCGCCTCGGGATTGGCCGAACCGCTCGGAGCTGTGGTGGGTTACCTGCTGCTGCGCCATCTGTTCGGCCCGCTGGTCTACGGGGTGATTTTCGCCAGCGTGGCCGGGATCATGGTGTACATCTGCCTCGATGAATTGCTGCCAGCGGCCCATCGCCACGGCGCTCCGGCAACGACGATGACTGGCGTGCTGCTGGGCATGGGGGTGATGGGTCTCAGTCTGATGCTGCTGGCATGACCACCCCCACCGCCCCGTTGCGCTGCCACCTGCTGATCGGCCAGCCAGCCAGCGGCAAAACCACCCTGGCGGGGCTGCTGGCGCCGATGCTGCGCAGCCCCGGAGGCGTGGAGGCGCTGGTGTTGTCCACCGATCGCCTGCGGCAGGAGGCGTTTGGAGATGCCGCCGTGCAAGGGCCCTGGGGCGACATCCAGGCGCTGCTGGAGCAACGGCTGCTGGAGGCGGTGGCGGCTGGGCGTCCGGTGATCGTCGATGCCACCCACGCCCGCCGGCCCTGGCGCCTGGCCCTGACCCAGGCGTTGGCCCTGCCCCGGCCGGTGGAATGGATCGGCTGGTGGCTGCACACCCCATTGGAGGCCTCGCTGCGCTGGAACTTGCAGCGCGAGCGGCGCGTGCCGGAGGCGGTGATCCGCGAGATGGCGGCGGCCCTGGCCAATCCCCACTTCGGGCCCTGCCGGGCCGAGGGCTTCGCCACGATCTGCTCCCTCGTGCCCAGCTTCTCCGACGACCCCAACCAGCTCGTGCCGCTGCTCGAACGGGAGCTCAGCGCCTTGGACACCCGCATCCGAGCCGCCACCAACCGCGAACGCAAGCTGCAGCGGCATGGCTATTCCAACCTGCTGGATCTGGAGCGCTTGCTGTATCTCATCCGGCTGCTCGCCACCTATCCGGATCTCGAGGGGCGCGATCCCGGCACACGGGAGGCGCTGGCGGCGTTCGTGTCGCCCCCACCGGAAGGCCCGCTGGCCCAGCGAGCGGCTGTGTATCTGGCGCGGCTGCATGGCGCCTGCTATGGCGATGCCGATGCGATCGCCGCCGATCTGCTCTGGCTGGAGGCCAATGGCTTCAGCAGCGCCGTGGCGGCGTTGGGTCCGATCCAGCTGGCCAAGGCGCCAACGCCCACCGGTCGCCACACCCCAGCCCACACAAGCCCGGAGCCCCGCCCGCCCGCCCGCGGCGGCCTCCATGGAGGGCTGCCGCCGATGGGCGACGGCCCGGTGTTCCAGCGGGTGATGACGCTGCTGCGCCATCTGCTGCGCCAGCCCTTCGACCATCCCAGCGCCAGCGGCGCCCATCTCGGCTCCAGCGGCGCCCCTCCAAGTTCCGGCGGCGCCTCACTGCACCGCCACCTGATCGAGGCCACCAGCGCCATCCCCGGCGGCTACCTGCCGGGTGAGATCGACACCCTGCGCAAGGACCTCGAAAAGGTGCTCACCCCCTACGGCTTCCGCTCCCGCAATGACAATGTGCGCCATGGCTACAGCCTCGGCACGGCGGTGCTGTCGGCGCCGCGGCTGCGAGAGGTGTATGCCGTGGTGAGCCAGGCGGCGGGTCGGTTGGGAGATCCCTCCGCCCAGGACTTGGTGGAAGAACTCCAGCAGCGGCTGGGCTGGGCTGGGCTGGCCGGCGGCGAGGGGCCGCCCGTGCGCAGCTACGCGCGCCACACGATCCTGGAAACCGGCCTGGAGCGCCGCGAGTCGCTGGCGGCGCCACGGCAGGCCGAGCGGATCGAGGCGGCGATCTTCGCTCGCCAACGGGTGCTGCTGCGGCGCTTCGAGGCCGTCGGCAGCCACGACGGCCAGCTGGGAGATGACCTGGCAGGCGAGCGGCAAGGTGAGCTGCGGCGGGAGCGGCAAGGTGAGCTGCGGGGCTGGCCGCTGCAGCTGGTGTTCCACGCCGTGGGTTGGTATTTGATGCTGGAGGACGACGCCATCGGCCATGAGGAGGGCCTGATCTTCTGTGAGCGGCTTGATCGCCTGCAGCTGGTGCGGGCTGAGCCGCTGCTGGCCCGCTCTCCAGATCGGCACCAGCGCGCCGTGCGGCGCCTGGAGCGCCTGCTGCATCACTGCGGTGGCCTCTACTTCGGTGAGGACCTGGAGGCCCAGTTGGCGTTGACCAGCACCAACCCGCGCCAACGGGCCAGTCAGCTGCGCACGTTGCGCTTCAGCTGCGCCCCCTGGGCCTTCGCGTTCCTGCGGGAGGGGCTGGGCCGCTATCCATTGGAGCAAACCCGCCTCAGCCGGCCCCTGCCGGGGGAGAGCTGGTGGCACCACCCCCGCGCCCCCCACGTGCTGGAGCCGAATCCCTGCCACGACAGCCATCCCTACCCGGTGGAGCTGGATCTGCCGCCCTGGACCCTGGCCCACGACGTGGACCTGCGCCGCTGGTTGTTTGGCTTCGGCGCCGGCATCCGCATCGAACAACCCTTGGCCTTGCGCCAGGAGCTGCTGCAGCGCTGCCACGACGTGCTGGCACTGCACGGCCAGCCGCCGGCGGAGCTTGGCGAGCGGGCTGGGGCTGGGGGTGAGATGGCGGCTGGGGCTGGGCCCAGGGCTGGGGGCGGGGCAGGGCCCAGGATGGAGAGTGCCATTGCGGCCGATGCCGAGATACCGCCTGAGGCGGATGCCGAGGTACTGCCTGAGGCGGTCGGCCGTGATGCGCCCGGCACGCAAGACTCAGCCGCTGCGGCGGCGGACGCGGCGCCCTCCCAGCCAACGCCGCCCTTCTTCCCGAACCGCTGGCGACGGGGCTGAGGGGTAGCCCCCCACGTTGCGCCATGGCGCCGGCAGCTCGGGGTCCAGGGGCTGCCAGGAACCACCGGCCAGGGCGTCAGCCCTGCTCCCAGCGGAAGTTCAGGTCATCCCAGGAGGAGGGGTCTTCGATCGGTTCGAGGTGGGTCAACACGTGGGTGCGGGTGAGGGTTGCAGCGATCTCCCGCTCCAGCTGTTCGCACAGATCGTGGCCTTGCTGCACGGTCCAGGCCCCCGGCACCAGCACGTGCAGCGACACGAACCGGCGCGAGCCGGCCACGCGGGTACGCAGGGCGTGGAAGCGGATCTGGTCGGTTTCGCGGGCGGCGAGCAGTTGCTCCAGCTGTTGTTGCTCCTCAGCCGGCAGGGAACGATCCAACAATCCGCTGGCGGTTTCATGAAACAACTTCCAACCCGTCACGATGATGTTGATCGCCACCACGATGGCGATCAGCGGGTCGAGGATGGTCAACCCCGTCAGCTTCACCAGGCCAAGGGCCAGCACCAAGCCGATGGAGGTCCACACATCGGTGAGCAAATGCTGGGCATCCGCCCGCAGGGTGATCGAATGAAAGCGCTTTGAGGCCTTGAGCAACAGCCAGGCCACCAGGCCATTGAGAGCGGTGGCCAGCAAGGTGATGGCCAGGCCGATCCCCAGTTGCTCCAGGGGCTGGGGCTGCTGCAAGCGCTCGATCGCGGCATGCAGGATCGCCAGGGCCGCCACCACGATCAGCACACTCTCCAAGCCGCTGGAGAAGTATTCGGCCTTGAAATGGCCGTAGTGGTGCTGGC
>JBKDOR010000265.1:0-9763 GCA_046342775.1 Synechococcaceae cyanobacterium | reverse complement strand
AAGTTCTAATGCCAAGCTTCGACCCGTGTCGCCGGGATCGCTGGCCTCGAGCGCCGCCGCGGCTTGGGATTTCCCGGTGAGCGGCAGGGCGCGACGCCCCGCGAACTCAACCAATGCCAGGGCGACGAGATAAGGAGTTTCAGTCATCGTTAAACCCTAACAGAGCATTGTCCTTGACCATTGGACAGACCCCATCGCCTACGCCCAGATTGGTCAAACAATTCATTGACATGGTTAGGGTCGCGCCTCTGCATGACTGAAGGACGGCAGGGTTGGATATCGGTAAACTGGGGAATCGGCGCACCGGGATATCGGCAGCCATGGCAATCAATCACAGGCATGGACAGCCCGTTGGCAAATCCCCTCAACCGTAAATAGGATCTTTGAGAGATGTCAACCCTCCCTGAATGGGGGTAGAGGCTTCTGCCCTCCGGTTCCTAAGATAAATTTCCCTTTCAACGGCTCCCTAAACGAAGGGAACGCATCCATGGCGACTTTTGCGGAACAACTCAAGATTTATCGCTCAGAGCTGGCCGATGCCCAAGGCAATGGCTATGAGGCAGTCGCCCGCAAGCTTGAACAGAAAATCCGCGAGCTCGAAGATTTTCAGCAGCGTCATCCCGAGGAGTCTGAAGCCCCTTCTGCGTTGGAAGTGTTTTGCGATCTCAACCCTTCCGATCCGAATTGCCGTGTCTACGACGATTGATGGTGTTGATGATTGAACTGATGATTGAACAGGTCGACGATTGAGCGCCTGAACGCCCTAACACCTGAATGGTTGACCGTCGGCCTCCCGAAGCCAGTGGATTCCCATGAGCCAAGCAGCGTTACAGTCCCCGATCAACCTTGATCTGTTGGACACTCGATATTCGTTGTATTCGCAAGCCATGCGGTTTTTGATCCGCGACGGTCGAACATTTGAGCAACTTCAACAAAGCATTTGTTGGGATCGCCTGTTGAGCTTGCATCAATCCCTTCCAGCGCATTACTGCGATCCCGTTCAGCTCTACAGTCTCCTCAAGCAAGAAATCTGCGTATGAAGCGTGTTCTGGCCATCATCCTCGGGGGCGGCGCCGGCACCCGCCTGCAACCGTTGACCCTCACCCGTGCGAAGCCCGCCGTCCCCCTGGGCGGAAACTATCGCTTGATTGATATCCCGGTGAGCAACTGTATCAATTCTGGCATTACGAAGATTTATGCGCTGACCCAGTTCAATAGCCAGTCTTTGAATCGCCATATCAGTCTCACCTATAACCTTTCCTCCTCACTTAGGGGCGGTTTCGTCGAGGTGTTGGCGGCCCAGCAGACGCCGGAGAGTCCCAGCTGGTTTGAAGGTACGGCAGATGCGGTGCGCCAATATCGAGAGCTGTTCGAATCCTGGGATGTTGATCAGTTGCTGATCCTTTCTGGTGATCAGCTCTATCGGATGGACTACGGGGCCTTTGTGGAGGCCCACCGCGCCAGCGGCGCCGCGCTGACGGTGGCGGCCTTGCCGGTGGATGCGCCAACGGCCCAGGGCTTTGGCTTGATGCGCACCGATGCGGAAGGGCGAATCCTGGAGTTCCGCGAAAAACCGAAGGGCCAGGAGCTCGAGGCCATGCGAGTTGATACGGGCGCCCTCGGATTGGAGGCGGCCGAAGCCCTGCGGCGGCCGTTTTTGGCGTCGATGGGGATCTACGTCTTCGACCGACAGATCCTTATTGATCTGCTCAGTAATCATCCGCAAGCGACGGACTTCGGCCAAGATATCATTCCAACGGCCCTCCGCACCGGGCTACACCTTCAAAGCTATCTCTTTGATGGCTACTGGGAAGATATCGGCACGATTAAAGCTTTCTATGAAGCCAATCTGGCCCTCACTGATCTGCAGCCGCCGTTTAGCTTTTATGATGAGAGATCACCCATCTACACAAGACCGCGCTATCTACCGCCAAGCCAGATCCATGCGGCGCAGATTCGATGCTCGATCGTGGCTGAAGGATGCTGGCTTGACCGCTGTGTGGTGGACCACTGCGTGCTTGGCTTGCGCTTGCGAGTTGAAGAGGATGTGGTCCTGAAGGATACGCTGGTGATGGGTGCCGACAACACCGAATCGCCACGCCAACGCGCTGAATTGCGCACTCTCGGAGGGGTGCCCCTGGGGATTGGTCGAGGGTCTCGCATCTCGCACGCCATCTTGGATAAAAATGTGAGGATCGGCTGCAATGTTCAGCTGATCAATAAGGATTCTGTGCAGGAGGCCGATCGCAGTGCGTTGGGATTCACGATCCGCGACGGCATTGTAGTGATTGAGAAAAACACCACACTTGCCGATGGAACGATCATCTGATCCAGCAGATGTGTATAGACAACCAAGGAAAGGCGTCGGCGTAAACGCCTACATTGCCCCCTGAACTTGAATCAATGCCGACGCGATGGTGACCCTCAGCACGGCACAGATTCTGGTGATCGGGTTCGCTGGGCTGGTCTACGGGTTTGCCAAGGGGGGAGCCGGTGCTCCGCTCAGCGCCATCTGCGTGCCGGTGATGAGCCTGGTGTTGTCGCCGCTCCGGGCGGCGGCGATCCTGCTGCCGCTGTTGCTGGTGCTCGATGCCCTGGCTCTGCTCAGTTTCCGAGGTTGCTTTGTTCGGCACCAGCTGCGGTTGCTGCTGCCCCCGGCGCTGCTCGGCATGGTGCTGGCCGCTGGGGTGGGCCAATGGCTCTCCGATGACGGCCTGCGCCTGCTGATCGGTGCCATCTGCCTTGGCTTCGTGCAGCTGCGCCTGTTGCGTCTGGGGCGGCCTGGCGGGCTTCACCAGCATGCTCGTGCACGCCGGCGGCCCGCCGGTGATGGTGCATCTGATGGGTCTGGGCATGGAGCCGCGCTTGCTGGCCGGCACCCAGGCCTGGCTGTTCGCGGCGCTCAACACCCGCAAGGTGCTGCCGTTCATCGGCAGCGGGCAGCTGGATCTGTCCTCGCTCAGGCTCTCGTCGCTGTTCATGCCCTCCCCACCCCACCCCCCACGATGCCGCTGCGGCAGGAGGTGAGGGCTTCGCTGGCTAGATAATTGCTATTCACCCAGATGAAGGCCGGTACGTGATAAAGACCAAATAGATTCTTGCCGGATCGGCCGTTGATGGCCTGTTTGTTGCTAATCACGCTATCGGTTTGCCCGGTCATCGTGGTGGGGATTTCGATGTAGCGCACGCCGCGAAACAGCAAGGCCGTCGCCATGCCCACCAGGTTGCCCGCGGCGCCGCCGCCGAAGGCGATCAGGATCGAGTGCTTGCTCGCCCCGGCGGCAATCCACTCCTCCAGCACCTTCTCAAGGCAGTCCAGGCGTTTGCAGGCTTCGCCCTGGGCGAGCAGCTTCAGGCTGCAGGGATGCTGTTGCCGCAAGCGCTCCAACAACGGTGGCCCATGGCGGCTGAAGACCTGGGGTTCGCTGAACAGGAACAGGCGATCGCCGTCCTGCTCGGCCAAGGCGGGCAGCAGCTGATCGGCGATGCCGTGACCGAGATGGAGGGGCGAGGGGTGGGCCAGGCCGGTGTTCAAGGTTTCGATCGCGTCCAGCGGAGCTGCCGCCGCGCTCCCTGGCGGTCCCTCGGCACGCCAACGCGGCAGTGGCAGGGGGGTGGACGGCTGATCACTCGCAAGCAGAGCCTTCGCCGCAATGGCCCTCGCAGCAAGGGCGCTGGCTGCAAGGTTGCGGGGCTGAACACCATTCGGCGCCAACTCGCTGGCCCCCAAGCCGTTCCCCCCCAAGCCATTGGCCGGATGGAGCTGACCTGATGATTTTGACCTCCTGCTGGTCACGATCCAGCTGGTGTATCTGGAGGTGCCGATGCGCGCCGACCCCGGCTTTCACCACCGCCTGGCGGCCCAGACCTTCCGCTTCCTGCAGCTCCATCCCCGCATCGAGCACTGGCGGGTGGTGGTGATCACGCCACACCGGGGGGCAACCTCGGTCCCTTCCTCCCCCTGCGGAGCGTCCTGGAAGCAGTGCACTGGGTGAGCCTGGAGGAGCTGGTCCAACAGGACATCCTCGATGCGGCGGTCGATCTGCTCACGCTGCCGGTGCGCTCCGAGCCAGAGCTGGGGCCGCTCTGCCGGCGGATTCTGGAAAGGCGGCCGGATCTGGAGCCGGTCGTTTTCTCCATGCTGTTCGAGTGGTTCCCCCTGTTCAGCCGAGAGGAGATCCTGATGCTCGGTGGTCTGCCGCTGCAGGACTTGCGCCGCACCCACGCGGTGCAGGAGATCCTTGAGGAAGGCCGGCTGGAAGGCGCGAGGAGGTCCGCGAGGAAGGTCTGGAAGCTGGTCGTCAGCAGGAAGCCGCTGCCCTGGCCATTCGCCAGCTCAGCCGACGCTTCGGCAGCATGGATGCTGCTAGCCGTGAGCGACTCCGTGAGCTTTTCCGTGAGCTTGTCCTGCAGCAACTGGAGCAGCTGGCGGAAGACCTGCTCGATTTCAGAGAGCTCGGCGATCTGCAGGCTTGGTTCGATGAGCATTCCGGCCGCTGACGGTGATCCCCCAGGGGCCTCAGACCCCAGCAACCTTCGGGAGCCACGGCAGATCGGCACCCTGAGCCGGGGTGCTCCAGCAGCAACTCCTGCGGAGTGCAGCACCCCTCCTCTCCCACCAGCTCCCAGGTTCCCCCACGGGGCTCCGTCCAGGCCCATCCACAATGTGGGGTGGCCTCAAGGATTGGTCCCGGCCCCTGTCTGAGCGGGCCAGAGGCCCCGCCCCGCCGCTCCTGGCCCATCCACCGAGCGGGCCAGAGGGCCCGCACAGATGGGGTCCCACTGAGATTCAGAAGGCCTTGCGCAGGGTGGTCCTCGCCTCAGCACTTTCCCGCCAGAGACGGGACACAGCTTTCCTCACTCCCCGTGGTTCTGTCATGCTGACTCGGCGCTAGGTCGCGTCAGTCATCTGCTGGAGCCCGGCCAAGACATCCGCACGACTGATGAGCTGATGGGCGACAACGACATCATCAACACCATGATCGACACCCATCTGTTCAACCTTGGCCCCCTGCGCGTTCAGCCCTGCTGACCTGTTGTCACAAGCTTACTCCGATGTGCGTCTCCGCTGATCAAACCCAGCATGGTTCCGACTTGCGCGAGTTCGCTTGTCATCGCCTGCAACCTCACTGATGCTTGCCACTTGGCCTCCAGCCTTTCGACGACCGACACGGCGGTGTCGGGGGATTCTGCCGGATACTGTTAAAGTTGGTAGTGTGTGAACATTTCGTAAATTCAATGCCAGACTTATTCAAGGCCCCTTTTCGGCAGTTGCTGCACATGCAAAGCAGGCAGCTTATCAATAGCACCTATTCATTCCCAACACTCAGGACTCGCACTGAGGAAATGCTAGGTCTGATTCACCGTCTTGCGCCAAGGAAGACCAGGGAGCCCTTGATCCGCGTTGGGCCCCATGGGGATGGAGGCTACTTGGTGCCAAACGATTTCCAGGGGGTGTATGCACTGTTCTCTCCAGGTGTCAGCTCAATTTCTGGTTTCGAAAAGGAGTGCGCATCCATGGGGCTTAAGGTTTTTATGGCAGACAAGTCTGTTGACCGCCCAGCCGAGGAAGACCCGAACTTTGAGTTTACCAAAAAATATATTGGCTGCGTTGAGGATGATGACTTTATGACCCTAGACTCCTGGATTGCTGCGGCTCTTCCGCAGGGCTGTACTGACGATCTTGTTCTGCAAATGGATATAGAGGGTGCCGAGTATGAATCCATTATCTCTATCACGAACGGCCATCTGTGTCGGTTTCGTTTAATCGTAGTCGCGTTTCACTTCTTGGATCAATTGTGGAGCAGGCCATTCTTTGATGTGGCGTCGAGGGCTTTTGCGAAGTTGCTTCAGTTCCATACGTGCGTACACATCCATCCAAATAACTGCTGTGGATCCGTGGATCTTGATGGCATCGATATTCCGAGGTTCGCCGAGTTTACTTTTTTGCGAAACGATCGCGGAGTTTTGCCTGGCTACGTTGAAAGCTTGCCTCATCCGCTCGATGTGGATTGTACTGCAAAGCCAACACTGAGTCTTCACCCTGTCTGGCTTGGCAGCGATCAGGGTCAGGCTCTGTCGGCTCTGGCGAGCTTGTGGCATGTCCAACAGGATGCGGCAAGGCCTTTGCGAGACTTGTTTGAACTCTGCAAGGAGCTGTCGCAGAAGGTCAGCATCTGCAGGAATGTGCGGAATTCAAAAGCAGGTGATCTACTTCAAGAGCGGACAGGAAACTTGGCTCTATTGAGCTTCATTGGGTGCACCTGAGAACGGCCTTCTGCGGTGGCGGTCAGCCATCAGTCTTGAAATGGACGAGTGGACGGATCTTGCTCTCAGCGCATGCGGCCATTGCCTTGTGCATTCCATTGGCAATCTGCAGAGCAGAGCAGGCCCTGTGCAGAGCGGCTGAGCAACCAGCGACCCTGGCGATCAGCAGAGGCGAACTGGATCGCGGCCGGGCGAGCCATCAGGTAACGGCCATGGCGCCCAGGGGTGATTCAGTGCAAATCGGCAAGAGAAGATCGCAAAGCAAGAAAGAGCCGCCAAGAAATCATATCCTGCGACCAATAACAGAACCAAGTTCTGAGAAGGTTTCTCAAGAAGATGTTGCTCCTACTGGTTGAAAAGTGGCTGAGATCATCGGTTCCTGGCTCTGAGTGAAAAGGGGAATGGCGTGCGGATTCACTTTTGCTGTCGACTCTCCAATCAACACCCCTGAGCGGCAACCGCCCATGATCCGAGTGCTTTTGAATCGTTGCTTGAGCTTCAAGCCCGCAAACTGAATCGACCTCAGCGGGCCCGACCTCAGCGGGGTCACATGGAACGACACACCAAGCTGGCCAGAGCGCAGCCGCTTTGCGGGTACGAGAACCATCCCAGATGCCCTGAAACAGCAGTCAGAGCCTTGAGGTTCAGTCCGTACCACCTCCTGCGGCGGCCAGTCCGATGGTCCTGCGGCCCCTCCCCCTCCTCCGGCTCCACGCCCGAATTCCAGGCGCGATCATGCCGCCCCTGGCGGGGCCGCTGACCGCGGCGCTGACCTCCGCGTCATCGTCGGCCGGATTCCTGCGGGGCTGGCCGATCCACCCAGCCCAGGCCCGCCCTCCCGAGCGGCTGCCAGCTCCCAGCCGCAGCCGCGCAACTCACTACCCAGGGAGGCCAACAGGTTCGCGGCTGTCGGCGAACGCCTGCCACACTCATCAGCGCCAGGGCGGAATCGCTGCTGGCCTTGATCCTGCGCACACCACCCCTTTGGTAATGTTGCCTCCGTCCGAAACCTTCTCGGGGCTTGTTGATGATGCGGTGCAGCGATTGACCACGACGACTTTACGACTCTCGATTTCAGAGAAGTCCAGTTCCTTGATCTCGCAGACGCGATTTCCCACCAAAGCGGAACTTCTGCAGATCCTGCCGGCGGAATTAGCACGCTTTGATCCCGTGAAGGCCTGGGGAAGCCTGGGAATGTCCGTAGGTCTATCCGTTCTGGCCTATGCACTTGGAACCAAAATTCCGATGCAGCTCTGGGCAACACCAGTGTGGTTGCTGTATGGCGTGGTGACGGGGACCGTGGTGATGGGTTTGTGGGTGATTGCCCACGAATGCGGCCACAATGCTTTCCATCCCAATCGGCGTCTTGAAGGTGCGATTGGCTTCACTCTGCACAGCCTGCTGCTCGTTCCCTACTTCACCTGGGCCCGCAGCCATGCTGTGCACCATGCCCATTGCAATCATCTGGAAGCGGGTGAAACCCATGTGCCACCACGAGCTAACTCTCGCTCGGGCTTGATCACTGAGGCACTCAAGAAACGTCTTGGAACCCGAGCATTTGGCTGCCTGTCACTCTTTTGCCACCTGATCATTGGCTGGCCTCTTTATCTGTTCCTGGGCACGACGGGCGGAGAGGACTATGGGCAGCCTACCTCGCACTTCTGGAACGGTGAATCCTTCGATCAGGGCAAGCGAGCCCTTTTCCCCCGGACATTTCGTGGCCTGATGATGCGCTCCAACCTGGGTGTTCTCACGGCGCTTCTGATCTTGGGGTTGTTGGCCTGGCACTTCTCACCCGCCAAGGTTCTCTGTATTTACGGTCTACCTTATGTCGTCATCAACTTCTGGTTGGTGATGTACACCTGGCTGCAACACACCGATGTTGTGATTCCCCATTTCGCCTCAGACGAGTGGACCTGGGCCAAGGGTGCACTGCAGACAGTTGACCGGCCCTATGGAGCCTTGCTGAATCTGCTGCACCATGGAATTGGCTCCACCCACGTCTGCCATCACGTCAATTCGCGCATCCCTCACTACAATGCTTGGCGTGGCAATGCTTTGCTGAGGCAACATTTTCCCCAGTTGGTGCGATACGACCCAACCCCGATTCACCAGGCGCTGTGGCGGGTGGCCAGTCGCTGTGGAGCCGTGCGGCAAAGCTCAGTCGATGGAGCTTTTTACTACTAGCCTGATCAATGATTGGTGACGGCTGGGGTACCCCCTCCTTGGCTAGAGAGAGTTGGCTTCACAATGAGCCATTCGGCCGTCACCGCTGGTGAAGTGAAGTCCCTCAGCCAAAACCCAGGGCGTAGGCCTTCTCAAGAGTGCTCTGGCGAGTGCCGCCCATCCTGCGCCCGCGCTGAGGCCAGCCCTTGAGCGCCCGAAGCCCATCACGGTCGACATCAATAGCGTCGGGAGGAGCGATCGAAGGGATATCGAGATGTACCTGATCGCCTGCCACCTCGCTGAATGTCACTCTGGTCTCAATGATTTCGAGCAAGGTTGGATTTTTCAGCGACATGTCTCGTTGGCCAGCACCGCTGACATCATTCATGCCCACTGACGCCAGAGCATGCGGCTTGGTCAACAAGTGCTGGCGACTTGAGCAGCTGCCCACAACCCTGGTGCCTAGGGCGCTTGGCTGGGAGCCTGCATGAAGGCGTGTTTCTTCATCCCCATGGCGTTGGCCATGAGGGACATCGGAAATTGGCTGATGGTGCGATTGTACTCATCAACGGATTGGTTGAAACGCATGCGTTCCACCGCCACACGATTCGCCGTACCGGTCAGTTCATACTGGAGGTTGGCGAGCAATTCGCTTGGCCCCGCGCCGGAATGGCTGGCTGTGAGGTAAGCGGCGCTGAATGCCGCCACGGCCTGATCCACCTTCTGGTTGGCGGCCAGCTTCTGTGCATCGGTTTGGGCCACTTTGGAGGCCCGGGATGCCGCTTGCAGGGCCTCCACCAAGGCTGGATCGCGCCGATGGGGCGCTGTGGCGATCAACAACAGCGAGGGGAGCAGTTCGGAACGGCGCTGCATCTGGTTCTCAACCTGTGCCCAGGCGGCTTCAATTCGGGCGGAGGCTGTCAGCACCGTGTTGTATGCCCAAAGCATCGAGCAGATAGCGATGGCCAGCACACCGCCGCCAAGGCCGATCAGACGGCGCCGCTGTTCCTGGCGCAGCTGCTGCTGGAGAGCGATGGTGCGTTGTTGCGCCTCAAGATCTCGGATCGCCTTTTGGATCAACTCGGCAGGAAGATCGACTTCGGATCCGGCCTGAATCAACTCCTGTTCAGAGTAGCTATTCTGCTGTTGCGCGTAGTATCGCGCCGCAAGCGCGAGAACGGCATCGGCTTTCCTGATCAGCAAGGAAGCTCCGCAAGCCCTGACAAGCCCCCATCTCGACCCTAGAATGGTACGGAAGTACTATCCAGAGAGGTGGGGCAATGCCTCAGAGCAAAATTCAGTATCAGGCGGGGCTGTCCCTCACTCAGTT
>JBKDOR010000264.1:0-7274 GCA_046342775.1 Synechococcaceae cyanobacterium | reverse complement strand
GGGTTGTGCTTTGTTCTGCACCGCGCTGGGCTGGGCTCTGGCAAGACACGGCTCTCGCCTGGCGATGCAGCGCCCGCCATGACGGCTCCCAGCCTGCCGCTGCGCTCGCCAGCCTGAGGGCTGGCGGCCCGGGTCGTCTGCCGCAGGCCAGCCGTAATTCAGACCCGTTGGCCTCGGAGGAGGCTCGAGACCAAGGTGACATTCGCTACACGGGTCTGCCACATCTTTGGGCACAGGCCCAAGTTGCCGAGACCTAGGGTCCGCCCAGGTCTTCGCCTTGGCCCTTGCGGCCCATGTCCCGCATTCCCGCTCCCGCCGCTCGCCCCATCCCGCCCGCCTCCCTGGACTTTCCTGCTGGAGCCCGCTGGGGCTTGGCGAGCAGGCTTTGCCGCAGTGGCCTCAACGACCGCATCAGCAGGTCCGCCTGCGGGGGCTTTTGGAGTGGACTCAGCCACGCTTGGAGCGGCCGATGTCGGGGCGCAAGCGCGAACCGCAAGGCCCGATCGACCAGCGGAGAACTGAGGGCCTCTCGCTCGGAAATCAGCCTCATCAGGCCGCGCAACTGGCGCGGGATTGGCCCCTTGAGCCTGGCCACCGCCCTGGCGGCCAGCCTCTGCGCCTGCGCCAGCCAAGCACCTGTGGTGGGGGTTTACTCCGGCCGCCACTACAACACCGACAAGGATCTCTACCGGCGCTTCACCGCCAAGACCGGCATCCGCGTGCAGCTGATGGAGGGCAAGGACAATGCCCTGATCGAGCGCCTCAGGCGTGAGGGACAACGCAGCCCCGCCGATCTGCTCGTGCTCGTCGATGCCGCCCGACTGCAGCGGGCCAGCGACCTCAACCTGTTCCAGCCGATCCGCTCCCAGGCCCTGGAACGGGATGTGCCGGCCGCCTTGCGCGATCCCCAGGGCCGCTGGTTCGCCCTCACCCGGCGGGTGCGGCTGATCGTGGCCAACCCCACCCGCCTCCGAGGCGCCGTGCCGCGCTCCTACGCCGATCTGGCCCAGCCTGGCCTCGCCGGCCAGCTCTGCCTGCGCGACAGCCGCAGTGTCTACAACCAATCGCTGGTGGCCGATCAGCTGATCCGCCAAGGACCCGCCGCCACCGCCCTGTGGATTCGCGGCATGGTGGGCAACCTGGCGCGGCCGCTCTACAGCTCCGATCTGCCCTTGGCCCGAGCGGTGGCCCGCGGCGAGTGCGGCGCCGCCCTGGTGAACAGCTACTACGTGGCCCGCATGCTCTCCGGCGACAGCGGCTCGGAAGACCGCCAACTCGCTCAGCGCCTGAAGGTGGTGCTGCCCAACCCCGCCCACGTGAACATCAGTGGCGCCGGCGTCAGCCGCTTCAGCCCTCGCGCCGCCGCCGCCACCCGCCTGCTGGAGTTCCTCGCCTCCGATGCCGGCGGCCATGGCTACGCCAGCGCCAACCACGAATATCCCCTGCGCGGCAGCTCCACGGATCCCGTTGTGGCCCGCTTCGGCCAGCTGCGCGGCGATGGGGTGCCGATGGCCCAGCTGGGGGCGCGCAACCGTGAGGCGATGGCCTTGATGCAGGCCAACGGTTGGCGTTGAGCTTTCGGCTTGAGGTCCCGTCCCGAGGCGGTGTTCAGCCCTGTCTCAGGCTGGAAACATGATGCGCACCGCGTTGCATCGGCCGGCTCAAGTGGAACCGAGCTCCAGGAACACGATCGATGCCGCATCCCAGGGAAGCTGGACAGTTGCCAGGGCTGCGGCCCAGCCCCGGCGCCGTCGCTGTCCGCCGGGGCCGGAACGCCAGTGCTTTGCAGCGAGAGATCCAGGGGCGTGGCCTTCGAGCTGCTCAAGAAGCCTCCGAGCTGCAGCAGGCCATCCGGCAGCTCGGCACTCCCTTGGCGCTGCTTCAACCGTCGATCGGCAGGGGTCCAACGCTGCTGAACCTGCAACACCTGCAACGTTCCTTGCAGGTTGGAGAAGGGCGTTCCAGCGGCAGCCCCGTAGGTCTTCAACTGCAGGTTGGTATTCAGATCATTCATGCCATAGCGCAATGTGGTGTTCTCGCTGGGCCTGTAGCTGATCTGAGTGGCGAAGCTGCGGCCAGCGGCCGAGCAGAACCTGCGGTCAGCGGCCGAGCAGAACCAGCGGCCCGCGGCCGAGCGAGCACGTCAGCTTGAGGCCAAGCGACATCGTTGATGGTGGGCCCTGGACGGGAAGCCTCCAAGGCCGCAGCCAGACGCCTTCGGCTGCCCCAGAGCGGGCGCGGGCCCGCCTGCCGCTCCCAAACCTGCCTTGCTCCCTGGCCGCTTGGATGCGATCTGGACCTGTTGCCGGCATGGTGGCGGGAGTGCCGCTGAGGCCGGGAGGGCGGTTCGGCTGCGCTGGGCTATCGCGTCCCCCTGAGCCATCAGCTGAAATGTGTGCGTAGGTTGGCGGATTCCCTCCGGTGGCGATGCCCCCCGTCGGCCATTTGGTGATCGGCACGCCTCGCTTCAGCGGGCGGGCGGGCTTGGCGCTGTTGGTGCTGCTGCTCACCGCCCTGGCGTTACTGCCGCTGCTCGGCCTGGCCCAGCAGGCCCTGTTCACCCCGGCCCCCGACGCTGGCCTGGGACGCGAGGGTTGGCGACAACTGATCAACACCTCCCTGCTCGTGCTGGCGGTGGGGCTGGGCAGCGGTCTTTTGGGCAGCGTCAACGCTTGGCTGAGCAGTGCCTGCGCCTTCCCCGGCCGCCGCTGGTTGCGGCCGGCCCAGCTGCTGCCGCTGGCCTCCCCGGCCTATCTGCTGGCGGCCACCGTGATCGACCTGGGCAGCCGGATCAGCCTGCAGGTGCAGGGCCTCGGCTGGGCGGCGGCGGTGCTGGTGCTGTCCACCTACAGCTACGTGTTTCTGCTGGCCAGCGAGAGCTTCGCCAACCTGGGCCGCCAGCCCCAGGAGGTGTGCCGCAGCCTCGGCCTTGGCCCCTGGCGCTTCTGGTTGCGGGTGGCGTTGCCCTTGGCGTTGCCCGCCGTCGGCGCCGGCATCGCCCTGGCGGGGATGGAGGTGGTGAACGATCTCGGCGCTGTGGAACTGCTCGGGGTGCCGACCCTGTCGGTGGGCATCCTGCAGCGTTGGCAGAGCGATGGCGATCCCGCAGGAGCTGTGGGGCTGGCGCTGCTGGCGCTGCTGATCGTGAGCCTGCTGGTGGGCGGAGAGCGCTGGCTGCGGCGCCGCAGTCGCCGCTGGGTGATGGCGGGCCGCCGCGACCCGGCTGATGCCTGGCGCCTGCAAGGCTGGCGGGCCTGGGCGGCCCTGCTGCTGACCCTGCTGCCGCCGCTGCTCTGCCTGGGGATGCCGTTGCTCTGGGCCTTGTGCTCCCTGGATCAACTGCGGCCGGAAAGCTGGAGCGAATTGACGGCGCTGCTGCTGCGCAGCCTCGGATTGGGCCTCGTCGCCACGGTGCTCACCCTGGTGGCGGGGCTGTTGCTGGCCGAAGCGCGGCGCTGGCTGCAACGGCCCTGGCTGCAACGGCTCAGCTTCCTGGCCGGGATGGGCTACGCCCTGCCCGGGGCGGTGCTGGCCTTGGGGTTGCTGCTGGTGGGCAATGGCTTGGGACTGGCCCCCTTGCCGCTGCTCTGCTGGGGCTATGGGGTGCGGTTCCTGGCCGTGAGCAAGCAGGGCCTCGATGCCGCCTTTGAGCAGTTGCCCCCCAGCCTGGATGAGGCCGCCACGGTGCTCGGCTGCCGCTGGACGGAGGTGCTGCGCCGCGTGCATCTGCCCCTGCTGCGGGGGCCGCTGCTGGTGGGGGCCCTGCTGGTGTTCGTGGATGTGGTGAAGGAGCTGCCCCTCACCCTGGCCCTGCGCCCCTTCGATTTCGACACCCTGCCGGTGCGGGTGTTCCAGTACGCCAGCGATGAGCGGCTGGGGGCGGCCTTGCTGCCGGCGTTGCTGATCCTGCTGCTGGGGTTGCTGGCGGCCCTGGCGTTGATGCCGGGCCTGCCGACCCAGGCGAGATCTCAGCACCAGTCCGAAGATCTGGCCAGCGACGATCGGAACACCCTCCCCAGGCCCCCCGGGCAAGGATCCGCCTTGGCCTGAGGCAGCGAATCGGGGGACCGGGCTCAGCCGGTTGGCTGGGGATCAGGCCGCCGCCAGGGGTGCCGATTCCACCAGGGATGGAGCAAGGCGCAGACCCGCTTCGCCGCTGGGAGCCAGCAGCAGCTGCTCGCCCCGCAGCCTCGAGATCAGGCGGGTGGTGGTGACCCGGGTGGTGCCGATCAGCTCGCCGATGCGTTCGTGGGTGAGCCGGAAGGGCAGGTCGCACCAGTCGCCGCAGCGGCGTCCCAGGCGACGCACCAGCAGGGCCAACAGCGCGTGGAGCCGCTGGTCGGCCGAGCCGAGGTGGCGAATGCGCAGCAGCTGCAGCGTCCACTCGTTCACGGCATCGAAGCCGTGGCCGTCGCGGGGTTCGGCGTCGCTGCGGAAGCAGAGGGGGGTGAGGGCCTCGAGGCAGACCCCCTCGCTGCAGAGCCGATCGGTGCGCAGCTGGTCGCCGGGCTGGAGGAAGGCCAGGGTCATGCCCTCGGTCTCCTCGCAGGGGCAATAGACGCGGGCCATGCCATCGAGCACCTCCAGGCAGTGGCCATGGGGCCTCAGGCCGGGGTCGATCAGCACGGTCTGGCCCGAAGGCATGCGCACGGCGGCGACGGAGGGATCGGGCTGGAAACGGAAGGCCATGGGGATGCGAACGAGCGACCGGCGCCCGCGGCTCCGGCTTGTTGCGAATGAATCGCAACCTAAACAACCCGACTGCCGTTTTGCAAGCGATTCTCAAAACCAACTAGGCGGAGGGGCGCCGGGTCATCAGGCTCAGCGATGCAAGAGGACAGCAACCTGGGGCAGCGTCTGGTCTGCCCTGCGCTCTTGAAGCAGCCCGCTCGCTTGTGGCCCGGCACCGCCGGATCCAAGCCCGTCTCCAGCCTCCGCGGCAGGGGGCTGGACAGCGAGCGAGAACGCCACAAGCACCGCCCCGGGGCCGTAACGCCCAGCCAGAACATGGCGAGCAGCGAGACGAAGCTCTCCTGGCTCAAAAGGTTGAAGACAGGCGAGCTCGGGAGCCAACGCAAGACAGGCCTCACGGTTGAAGCAGAATCAGCAACTCCAAGGCTGGGATGAACGGCAGCGCGATGGCCACGGATATGGCGAATCAGCGCAGCACGGCAGCACGGGATGTCGTGGGCCCAAGAGCGGTGATGGCAGAGGTTCACCAGTGGCAACAACGACCCATGCTGGTGAACAACTGGTGAACAAGCAGATGGCGCAGAATCCGCGAAACCAGAGCCAGCCCATCCTGCGTTCGGGGCCGGCTCCGCTCGCTTAGGAGTGGGGAAAGCCCCCAGCCAGGGAGCCCCGTTGAGAGCCCTCACGGCAGCGGCGGCGCAATCGGCGAGAGCTGCGCCAGCCCGCAAGGACTCCGACTATGGGAAGTGGCCCGGGGACGGGATTGAAGAAGTGATTGATTTCGGTGTTGTAACTTAATATCGGAACGATTTCCATGCTGGACCCCGAACTAAAAGCCCGGTAGTAGTAGGGCCATTCGTCTCTGTCGAAGGGGAATGTTTCGTATGTGAGTGGATCAATAACAACCTCGAAACTGGGAAGATCGAAGGGGGGATCAATGATGTAGCCTAAATCAACTGGCAGATCGGCAATTATGGGTTCTGGTGTGAGGCTGACAGGCAATTCGGAATTGTAACGAAGCGCGCCTTTGGTCCACCTGTTAATATCCTCCTCGTCATACTGCAAGAAGTCGGCAGCAAAGGATAACGTCCCGTCAGCGTCATATTCTAACTCCAGAATATCAAATGATCCGGTCAACCAGTTGTTAGCACGATAGTTGCCACTGAACTCAAGTCCTGGAACCGTTTCCTCCTGAAAGGGCCAGCGGGTGGCGTTGCTATAGGAACCAACAGCCAGGCTGGCCCCCTGGGGAGGGGCCAAGTGGAGATTCCAATAGCGAAACGAGTCATCAGGCGTCCATGGGTTGGCGATGGTGAAGACGAGGCCCGCGGAAGGTTCTCCTTGAACAGAGAGGCTGAAGCCCTCGTCAGGCCCCGCGTTGACCGTTTCGCCAAGGCCGATCCAGCTGTAGGGGCTGCTGATGAAAGACAGCGCCGATGCCGCATGGGCTGGTTGCAGCGGGGCCGCCAGAGGCAGGGCCAACGCCCAGGCGATCATGCGAGACCAATGGGGGCTCATGGGTAAGCCGCGGTAGGTCATGGAGATGGATGGTGGTGCGCGGGGGGCTGATGGTTGTGAGATCTGGCCGTTGATTCAGCAAGCCGGCGGCCGCAAGGGCGCTCGTCATCAGCAGTGTAGACAACTTTGCGTCGTTGACTCGTCTCGTAAGGTGTTGCCTTCACATTTCAGCTGGCTGCTGTTCCTTGTGCTGCATTGAGGGAATTGCGCTTTGGCCATGGTGTTGCCGATGATCATCCTCTCAAGACACCTTTCGCCGCAGCGTCTCGCCCTTGCCGCCTGGAGTAGGCGAGACGACAGCGACGTCAGCGGCAGCTGGCACGACAGCTATCGCTTTTGCGGCCATCGGCCTCAGCCCGGGCTCTGCACATAATCAAGCGGCGATGGTGGGTCATGACCAGCACGACGTAACAACATTTGCTGGGACCCTAAATGCCAACACCAGCAAATCCCAAGCCGCGGCCAATCATTCGCCATCGGCATCTTCCAATGGCCAATCCGGCAATGCAGAGGTCTCACCTCTCTGTTTTAATCATACAAGCGAATATTTAGGCATCTGGCTATTCATCGTGATAGGCCTCACCCCTGTGATGATGACCTGCAACATAGCGCAAAAAGTCTTGGCATGACTGGTCGTCTTCCAAAAGGTCTAGTGTTGTCGTCGCGACATAAGCTTTGCGATCGAAATTCCTTTTTCGCGATAGCCAATGCAAGACTGACTGCTGCAGGCAGTGCTTTCTATGGGTCGTTCCCACTCTATTCTACGGATGAATATGAGAACGCAAAGAACCCTAGCGACGAGCCTCCAGGTGACATGAATGAATGGCGCATCCCGGTATTGGATTGCCATTCGCAGGACTGCGTACAACGCGAACCGCAGCGCTGGGGATCTGACCAAACTCGGGCCTGGGTGGTTCGAGGAGGCATGCCTGGCCATCGAGGCAGGCCATGGGGGGGTGCGGCTGGCCCTTTCCCAGCCCACACCACCGGTGTCGCCACCCGCGGCTGGTGCAGACCGCCGGCAAGGGCGACACTCCCCTGGCAGCAGCTCTCGGTGCTGGAGC
>JBKDOR010000263.1:0-6792 GCA_046342775.1 Synechococcaceae cyanobacterium | reverse complement strand
CTGGCGCTGAAGGAGGCCGAGATTCGTGAGCGCAGCGGCCAGATCACCGCGATAGGCCGGGTTGGCCTGGGCCAGCTGGCGCCAGATCCCGAGGCCTTCCTGCATCGCGCCGAGCCCCTCCTGAGGGCGCCCGAGCTCGCTGGCGCTGACGGCGAGGTTGCTCAAGCCTTGGGCAAGGTCGCTGCGCAAGGCCGGGTTGGTGCGGGCCAGCTGGCGCTGGATTTGCACGGCGGCGTGGCTGGCGGCCAGGGCCTGCTGGCCGCGGCCCAGTTTGCTGAGATACAGCCCGAGATGGAGCAGGGCCCGCACCCGAAACAAATCCGGAGCCCGGGGATGGGCCTGCAGCCAGGCCACCACCTGCTCTTGCAGGCGCAAGGCTGCTGCCGCATCGCCTTGGGCCAGGGCCGTCTTGGCCGCGTCGAACCAGGCCTGCACCTGCGGCGGGACGGCCTGCATCGGCCCGGCGTTGGCTGCCGGGCTCTGGGCCTGCAGCGGGTCTGGTAGCCGGCCCTGGGGCTTGGCGGTCGCGCTGAGCGCCAGCGCCGGTCCGATCGGCTGCAACAGCAACGGCCCGATCAACAACCAGGCCAGCCGTCTGGGCAGGCGGGGTGGAAGGTGGGCGGCTGCCGAATCGCTCAATCGTTGCCGCAGGCTTCACCGCTGCAACGACTGTATTGGTGCGCCGATCGCAGCGGCGCTGCCAGCCCCCGGCGTGCCAAACGAGGCTGCCTTCAGCCAGCACCGCTGAAACCAGCCTGCAGCATTGAAGATGCTGGGGTGTCCGCTGAGTGCTCGCTGCGACACCTCTTCCCACCCATCAACTGAGATTCAGTTTGGGAAGCTGCGATTGGCCTGGCAGCCAGGGCACCTGAAGAGATCAGCCAATAACCTCTGCATCCCAATGCTTACCCCTTGAGGCTCGCGACCAATCGGCCTTGCTGAGGACAAGACTAAGAAGAATGCTTAAGTCAGACTTTCTGCGCCGATTGATCTCGTTAGAATGAAGTCCTGAATGAGGTAAATGACATGCAAGATCCCACTGGTGCGACGCCTAGCCCCCAGGCCGCTGTGGCAAGCTGGGCCAACCTGATGACACTGTTTCGCGAAATCAGTGCGTTGCAGGACCCATCGGAAAAAGAATATAGAATCCTCGCGGCGGCCAAGAAGTATGGCATCGAGCTAGAGAGTCTCGAACGCCTATTTGATTTGTTTGAGGAGCGATCGGCCCTGGCGAAGCTGGAATCACACAATGCCATCTTGTTCCGTGCCTTCGCCCGCTTGGAGCGGGCCCTGCATCGCATTCATCAGCATTTGAGAATGATGGCGATCTTCCCGGTGCTGGAGCAGTTGGCCAAGCTTGGCATCGTGATTGCGGCGGTACTGTTCCTAACCGAATGCACTGGTCGTCAACAGCAGAGACTTAGTCAAAAGTTGAGCACACACTATGCAGCTTGGGACGTCATCAACAGTCATCCAGCTCATGACTCTTCGAGTGGCGGTCGAACGGAAGCGATCGAATTCTTGAGCGGTGAGGGGCAAGACCTGTCTGGCATCAACCTCAGCAATGCTTGGTTAACCGACATCGACCTTTCGCCGAATTGGCTGCAACGCCGTAAACCCAGATTCTTGGGCGCCAACTTTGCGGGAGCGATTTTGACCAATGGCGACCTGGGTGAGGTGGACCTGACCTTCGCTAACTTTAATAATGCCAAGTTCCACTATGATCACCCCTACGCCAAAGGCTTTTACAAGACTAGTTTGCGTCGTGCGAACTTTGTCGGAGCCGATCTTGAGGGTGTCAGCTTTGATCAGAGCGATCTTCGCTGTGCAAACTTTGCGGGTGTAAGCTATCTGAATCCATCGGAAGTCAAGAAGGCTGCTGTCGTGAAGGGAGCCGAGACGTGGCGGCTTGCCATTTACGACCGTGCCATGGAAGCGAGGCTTTATGACGGCGATCCTGTGCAACATCGCAGCAGGGTGGATCTCTTTGACCTGCCCCAGGCGCAAGCGACGCCAAGCTCCTCATTGGCTATGCAGTCAGTCCTCCGTCTAGCTGCCGTGGAGGAGAGGCCTGTGATGTACTGTTATGGCTTTATGATTGATCATGTCAAGCCCGCTGACAAGCAGCGCTGGGTGAGTGCCTTAAAGGACCGATTCGATCTCTTTAAAGCAAGCAGAATGTCGCAATTTAGGGGCGTGGATCTGCGCTATGCCCATTTGGAGGACCATGACCTCAGCGGTAGCCAGTTACAAGGGGCCAACCTGCAGGATGCCTATCTCAATAACACCAACCTTGATGGCTCTGACTTGCAAGGTGTCAATCTCGAAGGGGTCAAGAAATTAACCTGCCATCAACTGGCAAGGGCGAAAAACTGGCAGCTGGCCGTTTTCACGGCTGCTGTCAAGGATCCAAGCCAAAACCTGTTTGTACCCGTCAACGTATCTGACAACCAACAGGCCATTGAGAATCTTCGCCTTAAATGCCCGCAATTGCGGTGAGTGCCTCGGGCAATCGAATCACGTCTCCCCACACAGTGCGGGGCCCTACCCATCCCGCCGGTAAAGCGAACGAGCGTTGGCGACGGCACAGCAGCCCTGAATGTGGCCAAAGGCTGCATCTCTATTGCACCCCGTCTCCCTGAACGGGCCAAGATCCTTGCCACCAACCCTCTCGCCCCATCCCCAGTA
This sequence comes from Synechococcaceae cyanobacterium, assembly GCA_046342775.1. GTDB lineage: Bacteria > Cyanobacteriota > Cyanobacteriia > PCC-6307 > Cyanobiaceae > Cyanobium. The sequence goes on along the minus strand of JBKDOR010000263.1, from coordinate 4,104 downwards.
CCCGCCCGCGAATGGCTCTTCATAGATTCAATCCTTCAGCCATAGGCACTAGCCTTGCACCCCTGTAAGATCTCGAGCAACGGCACTGCTTCGGTAGCTTCGGTATAATTCAGACCGGTTTCCTCGGCGAGGGAGCGCTCGATCAAGGCCACCGCATCGCCCTTCTCCAGCCGGTGCAGCTCCAACCGCGGAAGGGAGGCCGTAAACGGTGCTGGCAGGGCCTCGCGGCTGGTGAACACGATCCGCGTTTCGCCCGCCCGTTGCAGCCGCCCCGTTTACGCCAGGATCGCCTGGAACTCCAGCGCAGCAGCGCAGCCTCCTCGCTCCGCAGTTCCGGGGCACCGAGGCAGGAAGGCAGCAGCACGCTCTCCCTGTTGTCGATCAGCAGCAGGGTGGACTGCTCCCGCAACGCCCGCTCGAGCGGCTGACGCGCATGGTCGGAGTTTGCGTATTTGGCGGCGGCAAATCAGCGCCCACCAGCTGGCGGCCGGGCATCAATCACCGCAACCTTCAGGCTGCAGTGCTCCACACCCACGAACGCCGCACGCTTCACCTGCTGGGAGCGCACCAGCCAGCGGGCAAGCTCCCCCTGCCCTCGCCCCCCTGGCCCGCGATGGCGGGCTCATAAACCAGGCGGGCGCGAGCGGCGGGGCGGCGCACACCGTTGTGCTCATGGAAAGTGAGGTCGCTGAGTTCGAGCACCAGCTCCGCCACCGGCTCCGGCCGCGGTTGGGGCAGCGGCGGCCGATCCGTGGGCAGGCGCAGGCCGAGGGCCACCAGGATGTCGTGGAGGGCGGCCGTGGCGCCGCCGGGGGCGCTGCTCAGCGGGATGTAGGCGGGCTCCTCGTCGAAATAGCCCGCCAGAGAACCGGGCTTCGTGCCATTGAGTGCCAGCAGGATCACGGGAAATGCGGCCCGTCCCCGCTCGGCCTGCAACTTGAGCCCGTGCTTCAGCTCCTTGGCCACCCAATCCGATTCGAACGCAGCAGGGCTCACCAGCACCGCCAACCCCGCCGCCGATTCGATCGCGGCCTGGATCGCACTCCAGAGCGGATCACCCCCCTTGAGCTGGCGCGAATCGATCCACACCGGCTGCCCCAGGTCCGCCAATGCCTCCCGCAGCTCCCGCACGAAGCCGTCGTCGGCGCTGCTGTGGGAGAGGAACAGATGCGGGCGAGACACTGGCGGATGCCCTCAAACCGGGAAGACGATGCTCTCGAGGGCGGCGCGATAGGCGATCAAGGTGTCGTTGACCATTAGCAAATCTGACTTTGGCTCAGCATAGCGTGGGAAGCGTCGCTGCAGGTCCTGGGGATCGAGCCCATCAGGACTGTTGTGATCGAGCTCGGCTGCATACCAGCGGCGAAATCGTGCCTGCCATTGCGTCAGATGGGATCGCATTTCTTGATTCAGAACCTTGATCGCCAAGCCCACCAGATCTCTGCTGCTTTTGTTGTTGCGAAGCTGGCCGACGGGAATCTCCTTCAACAGCTCCCGCGTCACCCGAAAGAACTCATATCAGGAGGTATAGATCTCCACAATCACGTCGTGCTCCAGATCGATGGGCAATCCCAGCTTACGCGTGCTGAGCTCAACCCAGAGCTTGTAGGCAACTTGCACGGTGGTGGTGTTGCGTCGCAGCTTGAGCTTGTGGTTGCCAACGCCAAGTTCGGCTTCGTCGATCACGAACTCCTCGGTCCATTGAGGCTGTTTGCGTGTCAACAGCCCATAGAGCGCCAAGCCAGCGACAACAATCCCGATGGCCAAGCCGGCAGGGAACCGGAGCCCATCCCCCAGGCCAACGCCCATGTGCGCCAGCTGGCGCGGCGGCTGATGCGAGGCCTTGCGGGTCAGGGCCTCGCCCTCGCCGGCGACGGTTCGCGCCATGGCGGGGGATCAGGGGACGCTCCAGGGGCGCCCGAGCCTCAGGCAGGTGCCCGTGATGCCGCTGAAGGGATCGCACCGGTCCATCGACCGGAACCCCAGCCTGGTCGCTCCCTCCGCTCCACGGGCTGAGCTGCTGCCTGCGTCGCTTCGCTGGGCGCGTCCTCCCCCTCCCCCGGCCGTGGGGCATCCGTGTCTCGCTGCCTCGCTGGCGACAGTGGTTGGCGGAGCCGAAGGCGTTTGCGCAGCCGGTGCTGAACTGGCGTCGCGATCCCGACGACGAGCGGCGGACCATGCAAGACGAGCGGCGCAGGATGCTGCACGAGCAGCGGATCAGACAGCTCGAGAGCGACATCTTGCGGGTGAGGAACGAAACCGAGCGGCTGTCAACGAAGTCGGCCGGAGGCCATGGCTGGCGAACGGCAGGCTCGCGAAGCGCAACGCCAGGGACGATGCCTGGAGCGCCTTGATCAAGCGGCACTGCTTTGCGGATGCGTCCAGCTCGACCCCACCCCCTCCCATCGCGCGCGATTGCAGCACTTCCTCACCCTGCTGGCTCACTCCTCGCTGGACGGTTCAGACGCCTGATCAGGCGCACCAGAGCACGAGCCTCGCGGCGGGGACCTGTCCTCAGGGCCTGGCGATCGGGCGGAGGGTTGACGTGGACCTGCACCGCCAACGCCGCCCCGCTCAGAGCCCCTTGCGCAGGCAGGGCTGCAGGCGCTGCAGCAAGCCCCGCAGCTCCGCCTCCAGCGCCGGGCTGGGCTTGCGGGCCAGGAGGGCGCCGGTTTGGTCGATCGCACGGCGCAGCAATGGGCAGCCGCGCCGCAGATCTCCCCGTTGCATCGCCTGAATCGCCTGGTTGCGCAGGGCCGCCTCTTGGCGCAGGGCGGCCTGGCTGGAGGCGGATGGCACGCCGCTAGCGCCGCCGCAGAGCGCCGGCGCGGCCGTGGCCAGCTGGCAGAATGCCGCCAGCAGAAGCGGTGCGAGCGCGCCGCTCCAGCAGTCGCGGCCGCGAGAGCTGCCAGGCGCCAGAGGAGGTGGCCCAGGGTGCGGCCGAGGGTGCTTGCCAGGACGCGGTTCCAATGCGGATCGGGGCACGCGCAAATGGTCGCTGGCGCCATTTTCGGCTGCCCCAGCCCGAGGGCCTTGGCTCAGCGATGTGCCCCGGTTCCGCCGATCCCCGTTCAAGCAACTGTTCAACCAGCCGCTGCATTCAGCCGTTGCATCCAGCCGGCATCCCCATGCAGCCCGCATCCCCGTTGAGTCGGCCCCCCGTTCAACCGTCCGGCCCCTCCGCGGCGAAGGATCTCCAGGCGGCCGCCACCTGTTCGGGTTGATCCACGTGGGGCAGGTGCCCGCAGGCGGGCAGTTCCCGCAGCCTCTCCCCCAGCAGCGCCTCGGCGGCGCGCTTCTGGGGCGGGCGCAGGATGCGGTCGTCCGCGCCCCAGAGCACGTGCAGCGGCTGGCTGGGCAGCGGATCGCCGCTGCCGGCGAAGCCCCCCGAGCGGGCGAAGCGGCCCAGGGCGACGCCCCAGCCCGGCGTTTGCAGATGCAACGAGGCGATCTCCAGTTCCGGGGCGCCCACATCCCGGTCGGGGTTGGCGAAGGCGCTGCGGCAGATGCCTTGCCGCACCGAGGGCAGCGACAGGAAGCGAACCCCCAGGGCATCGAGCAGCGGCGGCAGCGGCATCGGCCGGCCGGTGAGCCCCGCCGGCGAGAGCAGCAGCAAGCGGTTGATGCGCTCCGGTTGGCGGCGGGCCAGTTCCACCGCCACCGACCCTCCCATCGAGGCGCCGATCAGGCCGAGGCGTTGGTGGCCTTCCCGTTCCGCCAGGGCCTCCAGCAGCGCCTCCAGGTGATTCAGCACGGCGGCGGGGCCATAGGTGCCGCTGCTGGGGCGGGGGCAAAAGCCAAAGCCATGCAGATCGGGGATCACCAGGCGGTGCTCGGCGGCCAGCAGGGGCGCCAGCCGCCGGAACTCCAGCAGCGAGCTGTCGAAGCCATGCAGCAACAGCAGCGGCGGCCCCTGGCCGAGCACCGCCACCGGCCAGTGCAAATCGCCGGCCAGGCCGGGCAGGGGCCACCACTGCACCGCGGCGGCCAGGTCTCGGCCGCGGGGATCCTGCAGCGTGGCGGCGGCCTGCTCGAGCAGCGTCGCCCCGGCGCGCCAATCTCCGGGCGCCGCCGGGCTGGCGGGGATTCCCGCGGTGGGGCTGG
>JBKDOR010000262.1:0-20015 GCA_046342775.1 Synechococcaceae cyanobacterium | reverse complement strand
ACCGAGCATCGTTTCGGCGATCCGATCAGCTCCGACCAGCTGATCCAGCTCGATGCTCCCGGCTGGGAGCTCTATAATCTTCAGGACGACTTTGCCGAAACCCGCAACCTGGCAGAGAGTGAACGGGATCGGCTGATCGCCATGATCGGGATGTGGTACGTGGAGGCGGGCAAATACAACGTGCTGCCGATCGACAGCCGCACCACCCTGCGCTTCGCGATTGAGCGTCCCCAGTTGGCACCGGATCGTGACCGCTACATCTACTACCCCGGCACCCAGATGGTGCCCACCAATACGGCGCCACGCTTGCTCAACCGCCCCCATTCGATTTCGGTGGAGGTGGAGGTGCCCGATGGTGGCGCCGAGGGGGTGCTGTTCAGCATGGGGGGCAATGACGGCGGTTTTGCCTTCTACGTGCAGAACGGCCAGCTCACCTACGGCTACAACTACGTTGCTGAGCAGTTTTTCCGCATCCGTTCTGCCACCGCGATCCCGGCCGGCCATCACATCCTCAGCGCCGAATTCACCCCTACCGGTCCGGCCGACCTCGCCAACGGCCGGGGCACCCCGGCCAAGGTGGTGCTGTTCCTCGACGGGCAGCCGGTGGGTGAAGGGGAGCTCCCCTTGACGATCCCCCTAAGCCTGGGCCTCGCTGCCGGGGTGGCGGTGGGGGCCGATCCCGGCTCTCCGGCGATGCCGGATTACCTGCCGCCGTTTGCTTACGCCGGCCGCATCCGCCGCGCCCTGGTGGATGTGAGCGGCACCCCGGTGGAAGATCTGCGCGAGCGGATGCGGCAGATCCTGGCCAGGCAGTAGCCGACGCCAAGGCACCCTTCCCGCTCCAACCCGGGCGCCCTGGCCGCTGTTGTGGCAACGGCTGATCGGCGCCCGGGCGCGAGTGAGCATGGCGATCTGTTGAGCCGCCAACCGGCATCCCTGCGGTGAGCAATACGCCAATGAATCGCTCGGGGGCCCAAGCGATTCCTCGCCCACCGCCAGGGCGGGTGCGGAGCTGAATCACCGCGCCGCAGCACAAACCACCGGGGCGAACCACGATCGCTTCTCTCGCTGTGGCTCACTCCGCACAACCCCATTTCGACCCCGGCTCCGGGCGGGAGCTCTGGCGGCGGCTGGAGAGCTGGGACCCCGATCCACCGCAGAGCCACCTCTCCTTCACCGCCAAGCTGGCTCGCGACCAGCACTGGACGGGCGCCTACGCCAGCCGTGTGCTCCGCGAATACCGCCGCTTCCTGTTCCTGGCGATCACGGCCGGCCATCCGGTCTGCCCCTCCGAGGCGGTGGATCAGGCCTGGCACCAACACCTGCTCGATACCCGCCGCTACTGGCTGGAGTTCTGCCCGGAGGTGCTGGGTCAACCCTTGCACCACACCCCTTCCCGCAGTGGGCCAGAGGAAGACCGCCGCCACCGGCTTCTCTACGCCCAAACCCTGGCCAGCTACCGCAGGCAGTTTCAGCAGGATCCCCCAGGTGACATCTGGCCGCCGCAGGAGCAGCGCTTCGGCGGGCCTCCAAGGCCCAGCCTCGCCAAGGCAGCGGCATCGAGGCGGTTGGCTCTGCGCGCACGGGCCGGGTTTCTTTCCCTTCCCTTGCTGCTGCTGGCGGCCTTCCCCCTTGGCCTGAAAGCCAGTGGGTTCAATCAGCCCGCAGCACTGTCCCTCACAGCCATCGAGCCACTGGCGATGATGGGACCAGATTTTCTGTCGTTCTATAGCTTGCTGATCCTGGGCAGCGTCGTGGCGGTGCTGCTGCTGCGGCGACTGCTCCAGGCGGTGCCACCCCTGCAATCCGAAACGGGTTGGCAACCGAATGCCGTGGAACTCGCCTATCTGAGCGGGGGAGGCCGGCAAGCTCTCACCGCTGCCGTACTCGCGTTGGTGGAGAGGGGCACGGTGGTGCTGAAGCTTGGGCGGGCCAGCCATGACCCTCAGGGTCCGGCGCCGCGCCCGGGTCTGGAGACCGCGGTGGTGGACACCCTTCGACGCGGCGGCTGCAGCGAGATTCGCCCGGAACTGCTCAGCCGTTTGGAGCGTGATCACCCCCTGCTGAGTCGGCTGGCCGATCGACGCGGGCCCAGTGGCTATGGCGTGCCCGACCTGCTTGGTCGCCTGGAGCGAGATCAGCCCGTGCTCAAACGGCTGGCAGACGACCTCCAGGCACGAGGCCTGGTGCTCAGTGGCCGCAGAAAACAGGTCGCCCGCTGGGGGCAGGCCCTGTTGATCGCTCCCGTGCTGCTGTTGGGCCTGGTGCGGTTGTTGCGGGGCATGGCAGCTGGCCGGCCGGTGGGCTTGCTGGTCCTGGTGCTGGCGGTGCTGGCCGCTGGAGTGGTGTGGATCGGCATGAACCCCCTGCATGCCACGTGGCAGGGGCGACGGTTGGTGCTGCGCAAACAACGCGAGCACCAGGCGAGGAATCGGTGCGGGGAGAGCATCGAGCCCGCGCAGACCTTCGCTCTGTTCGGAATGGCGGCCCTCCCGGTGCTGATGGCCCACCAGTTGGTGCCGCCACCGCCAGGGTCCGCCAAGGTGTCCGGAGGCGGCGAGGGGGGAGGAGGGGGCTGGGGAGGCAGCTGGGGAGGAGGAGGGGATGGCGGCGGCTGTGGCGCGGGAGGTGGAGGTGGTGGCGGCTGTGGAGGCGGAAGCGGTTGCGGAGGTTGAACCCGGGGTAGGCGGCCGATCCAGGCCACGGGGCTGAGGCGAACCGGCGCCGTTCGCGACCTCAAGCGGATTGCTGTCGTGCACATGGCTTCAGGATGTGCCTCCCCGGTCTGAGGGGCTGGATGGCGTCAGCTCCCTACGCCAGCAAGGCGATTTCGGATGGCCTGCACGGATCGCGTCAAACCCCCAGGTGATTGGCTTGCGGGGATCCAGGACATCACGATTCCAGCCTTCAGGCCAAGGGCAAGTGCCAAAGCCAGGAACTGGACTTTCGCGCCCTCTCTCTCCCGCAACACCCGCCCAGTCTCGTAACGATTCGCCACAATCGGGTGACGAAGACGCCCTGGCCTGATGACTCCGCCCGCCTCTGCCCCAGCGACCGCCGCCGAGTCCGTCCATCGGTCCACCGCTGGGGTCAACGCTGGGATCGCTGAAGTCGCTGCGCCAGTTGTGGCTGACGTATCCGCTGACGCCCTCGCCGCTGACGTTGCTGCGGCCACCAGCCCCCTGCCGGATGCCGATTCAGCAGCGGACACCACCTTGGGCGCCAACCCCGAACCCTCGCCCGATCCCGGACCTCGCGTCGGGGCGGCCTGGTGGAACCGCTGGCTGCCGCTGGCCTACCTGCGGGACCTCGATCCCAGCCGGCCCCAGGCCCAGACCGTGCTCGATCGCGATCTGGTGCTTTGGTTTGAGGCCTCCAGCCAGCGTTGGCGTGCCTTCGAGGACGCCTGCCCCCACCGGCTCGTGCCCCTCAGCGAAGGGCGTCTCAATGCCCAAGGGGAACTGGAATGCCCGTATCACGGCTGGAGCTTCGAGGGCACGGGGCGCTGCACCGCCATCCCCCAGGCCGAGGAGGGCGCCAGCGTCAGCACCCGTCGCTCGGGCTGTCGCGCCTATCCCACCGCCACGGGGCAGGGCTTGCTGTTCGTGTTCATGGGCGAGGCCGAACGGGCCGAGTCGGTCGCGTTGCCGCTGGTGCCGGCTCTTGAGGAGGAACCCGAGCGCTGGCTGCTGCGCGACACCTTCCGCGACCTGCCCATGGATGCGTTGACGGCGCTGGAAAACGTGCTCGACGTCAGCCATGTTCCCTTCACGCACCACCAGACCGTGGGGCGCCGTGAGAACGCCGCGCCGGTGCGGGCCGAGCTGGGTGAGCTCAGCGCAGAGGGGTTCAGCGCTCTCTGGCCGGAAGGTCCACGGCGCGGCAAGCTCGGCAGCCAGCACACCACCTTCCTCGCCCCCTGCCTGATGTGGCACGACCTCACCGCCAAGGGGTTCGGCCGCATCCTCACCGTGGTGTACGTGACGCCGGTTCGCCGCGGCGAATGCCGCCTGTTCGCCCGTTTCCCGTTCCGCTTCAGCAGCCCCTTGCCCGGCCTGGTGCTCAGGCTCACCCCCCAATGGCTGCAACACATCGGCAACAACAAGGTGCTGGAGGATGACCAGGTGTTCCTGCATTGGCAGGAGCGGGCGGTGGAGCGTCGCGGCGGCCTGGAGGCCACGAAACGCTCCTTCCATTTGGCCACCGGCGCCGATGTGTACGTACGGGGATTGCTCAGCTGGGCTGAGCGCTGGGATGGCCAACCGTTCCCGGATCAGCCACTGCCGCCCCGGTTGGAGCGTTCGGCGCTGATGGATCGGCTGCACAGCCACACCCGGAGCTGCCGCTCCTGCTCCACCGCCCTGCGCAACCTGCGCCGCTGGCGTCCCCTGGCCCTCAGCCCGGTGCTGCTGGCCTTGCTGGTGCAATGGCGGGCCGAGGACCCCGGCTCCTGGCCGGTCCTGCTGCTCTGCGCGGGCCTGGTGGCGGCGGCTGCCGGGCTGTGGCACCGGCTGCGGCGCTGGGAGGATTTGCTGCAACAGGGAGATGGCCAGGCGCCCCGCAACCGCGGCTGAGGTGCAGCGCTGACGGCTCCAGTTCACCGGCCACCGGTCCAGCCCGCCAGATGGGAGGCGGCCTGGGAGCGCACCAGCGCCCTTGCGGCCGGCAGGGCCGGCTCCAGGCTCAAGGAGCTGAACGGCGGCAGCGAGCGGCTGCGCAGCCAGGCCCCCCAACGAAACTCATGGAAGGGAATCAGTGGCTCGGGATCGATCAGCCGCTCCTTCTTCAACCTCCACACCAGGCTGCGATAGGGATCGTCCTGCAACTCGGCCAGGTGGGTGGGCAGGCTTGTGGGCGGCAGGGGCCCCGTGCCGCGCCCATCGTGCAGGTACAGCCAGCCGCGGGCTTGGAGCTCCGCCAGCACCGCTTCGCGATCCTCCTGCTGCAACTGCAGCGCCACATAGCCGTAGGCCACCGCCTCAGGCAGCAGCTCCACCAGGGCGCGCAGACGGTGATGGCGATCGATCATCCACAGCTCTCCGGAGCGGCTGCGGGCCATCGGCACGGGCTTGCTGGCCAGGTAGCGCAGCCGCTGCTCCTCGGTCTCCTCACGGAAATCGCTCTGGCGGCTGCGGATCTCCGCCAGGCCGATGCACAGCTGGGTGGGTTGCAGCCGCGCCACAGGAATCTGATGCAGGGTGTGCTTCGGTCCGGGAGGCGGCAGAGGTTGATAGGGGGGTAAGTGCAGCACGGGCTCTTCATGGGCTGAGGTCATCCTTGCGCTCCGGCGCCGTCAGCGCGCCCGGCGGGCCTCAGAGCCACTGAAGCCTGGCCCCAAAGGGTCTTGCCGGTGCGCACCGCCCACCGAGCTCTGCCCCCGTCCTCTGCCCACCGCCCTCTGCCGCCCCCGTCCCGATCGGCAACCAGGCGCCGCTGATCGGCCCAAGCGAGACGGCTGCGCTGATGCGGCAGCGTCGCGGGAATAGGGTCGCAGCACGTGCCGCGATCCATGTCCGCTCCGTTGACCTCGCCGCTGCAGGATGGGACGGTTGCCTTCCCCCAGGAGGGGCCGCACGGGCCGATGGGGGTCCTGGTCTGCGGCCATGGCAGCCGCAATCGCCTGGCGGTGGCGGAGTTCGCCGATCTGGCCCGCCAGTTGCAGGCCCATCTCGGCAGCGTGCCGTTGGAATATGGCTATCTGGAGTTCGCCCGGCCGATCCTGCGCGATGGCCTGGAGCGCCTGCGGCAGCGCGGCGTGCGACATGTGCTTGCCATCCCGGCGATGTTGTTCGCGGCTGGCCACGCCAAAAACGACATCCCCTCGGTGCTCAATGCCTATGCCGCCGAGACCGGGTTGCGCATCGATTACGGCCGCGAATTAGGGGTTGATCGCAGCATGATCCTCGCCGCCGGCGCCCGCATCCGAGCCTGCCTGGAGCAGGCGAACGCCAGCGACCTGGCGGCCGGTCGAGCTCCCATCCCTCTCCACGACACCCTGCTGGTGGTCGTGGGACGGGGCTCCTCCGATCCCGACGCCAACAGCAATGTGGCCAAGGTGACCCGGATGTTGGTGGAAGGCTTCGGCTTCGGCTGGGGGGAAACCTGCTATTCGGGCGTCACCTTCCCCCTGGTGGAACCGGGTTTGCGCCAGATCGTGCGGCTGGGCTACCGGCGGGTGGTGGTGTTCCCCTATTTCCTGTTCTCAGGCGTGCTGGTCAGCCGCATCGTGGAACACACCCAGCGCGTGGCGGCCGATCATCCCGGCATCGATTTCCGCTCCGCCTCCTATTTGGGTGACCATGCCGGCGTGCTGGACACCTTCCGCGAACGGGTCTTGGACGTGCTGCGCGGTGACACCGCCATGAATTGCTCGTTGTGCAAGTACAGGGCCCAGGTGTTGGGTTTCGAGCAGGAGGTGGGCCTGCCCCAGCAGAGCCACCACCACCACGTGGAAGGCCTGATGGAGAGCTGCACCCTCTGTGACAGGGAGTGCACAGGGGCCTGCCAGCCCGATGGGGTGCCGTTGCCTCTTGGCGCCATGCCAGGGCACCGGCCTGAGGCCCCGGCCGTGCGGACCGCCGATGGCTTGGATCAGCCCCCGATTCCAAGCCATGGCGATGGGTCTCTCGAAAACCAGGAGCTCCCAGCTCACGGCCAAGACAACAACGGTTTCCATCACAACAGCCATCCCCAAGAGAACAGCCATTCCCAAGAGAACAGCCATTCCCATGGGGCCGGCCACTCCCATGCAGACGGGCATTCCCATGCAGACGGCCGTTCCCATGAGAACGGGCATTCCCTGGGCCACAGCCACTCCCATGGCAGCCGCCATGCCCATGACGGCGCGCCAGGTCACGGCGGCGCTGGCCACGACCACCCCCATGCCGCAGACGATCCCCGCCATTCACACGATCACCACCACCACCCTTACCCCCACGCTGATCACCCGCTGGGCCCCCGCACGCTGCGCTCTCGCGCCGGTTTGACCCCCTCCTCCAGCTGCGACGCAGGCCCCAGCGGCGACGGAAGCCCTGCCTCAGCGCGCGAGGCACCGCTCAACCCCGGCCTCGCCGGCAGTCCAAGCGCGAGCGGCGACGCGCTGGCCGACACGACGGCCTCCACGCCTTCCGACACGACGGCAGAAGACCTCAGCTCTGCCGAGCCCGTCGCTCAGCCTTGCAGCGACGATGCCGTCCCGGCGCCGGGCGACACCTCGGGACTGTGGTCGCCACCGACCCCTGAAATCTGAAGACATCTGGCTGGAAACGAAGGACTCAGCCGTCTCACGGCAGTCCGAGACACAAGGGACACGCGGCATCACCCTTGCTGATCAATCCGGGATTTCCCCATATCGCTGCGGTTTTCCCCGAAAATCGCCGTTTTTTCCACAGGCGGGATCCTCTCACCGGCCTGAGGCTGGCCAGCCTGGGGAAAGCACGCAGAACACCATCAAGGATTGACGGCAGCAAATTCACGTGTTAGCAGACCCCGAAAATCAACGCTGCGGCTGGTGCGGCTCAATGGCCTCGGGCAGTCTCAGCTTGAGCCTCGCCGCCGCCCAGTCCCGAAGGGGCCCTTTGACGGCAAAGACTGAGATGTGGCGTACTGGGTCGTCACATCAAGAACGCCAACTCGATCACGATGGAACGTGCCGCGCCTGACCTGAATTCGTTCGGCACAACACAAGAGGCGAGCGATGGGCTCGGGCAAGGGCGGGAAACTGGCTGTGTGAGCCTGGAGGCGGAGGTGCCGGAAATCTTGTTTGAGGGAATGCGCAGCTTCATTCAGCTCAACCCGGATTGGGATCAATACAGTGTGATCACCTCGGCTTTGGCCGGTTTTCTATTTCAAAACGGCTGCCAGGAGCAGATCGTCACCCAGCATTACCTCGATGCCCTTTTTCCTCGCCGCTGAGGAAATGTTGTTCAGCACCAAGGCTGGGGCCTGATGTTGTGGGCCTGTGGACCCTGCCTGCTGGTGCGTTCTGCGCACCAGCAGATCGCTTCAAGCGCCATGGCGGCCCGCAACCCTCGCAAGCTTGCCATCACTTCATCATCCCGGCGGTCGCGCATCGGTCATCCACCAGTCGGATGGACAAAAAAAGGCGGGGGTGCCAACCCCCGCCGTTACTTTCTCCCTTGCCCGACCCGTGGTGAGGTCGCCCCAACATTTTCACCACATCCGTGCTGGGCAACTGTGGTGGTCGACACCATTGCCGCAGTCCGGTGTGCAAGCGCTGACAGCGCCATGCCAGCGCCTGACCATCGCGATCCAGCGTTGTTTTGCAAGAGCCAATCAGACCAAAATCCTGCCTCTAACTCTGCAACGGGGGATAATCGGTGTAGCCCTCGCTACCGGGGGTATAGAAGCTGTTGGGGTCGGGGCTGGCCAGGCTGGATCCGCGGGCGAGGCGCTCGGGCAGGTCCGGGTTGGCGATGAAGGCGCGGCCGAAGGCCACCGCATCCACAGCCCCCGCCGCGATCGCCGCCTCCGCCTCGCTGGCGTCGTAGCCCATGTTCGCCACCAGCACCCCGCCGAAGCGCTCCCGCATCGGCCCGAGCAGATCACCCGTCTGCAGCCCGGCCATATCGGCGCGCATCACATGCAGGTAGGCCAGGCCTTGGTCGTTGAGGTGCTCCGCCAGCCAGCGGGCTAGCGCCAGCGGATCGCTGTCCACCATGGCGTTGAAGCTGTTGAGCAGCGACAGGCGCAGGCCTATCAGCGGGCAGGACTGCCGCACCGCCGCCAGGACCTCCAGCAGCAATCGCGCCCGGTTGGCGATCGAGCCGCCATAGGACCCGGAGCGGCGGTTGCTGCCATCGCGGAGGAACTGATCCAGGAGATAGCCGTTCGCCCCGTGGATCTCCACCCCATCAAAGCCGGCCCGCATGGCGCGCTCCGCCGCCTGCTGAAACGCCGCGACGATGGCCGGGATCTCGGCGTCGCTGAGCTCGCGTGGCACCTCATAGGCCCGCTTCCCCTCCGGTGTGTGGATCTCGTCGCCGCTGATCGCCAGGGGACTGGGCGCCACCGGCTGGTTGCCGCCATTGAGCAGCGAATGGCAGGCGCGACCCCCGTGCCAGAGCTGCAGCACGATCCTGCCCCCGGCTTGATGCACCGCATCGGTCACCTGGCGCCAGGCCTGCTCCTGGGCCTCGTTGTGGATTCCGGGCTCGCGGATGAAGGCCGAGTTGCCCTCCGCCACCATCGTCGCCTCGGCGATCAACAGGCCGGCCGAGGCCCGCTGCGCGTAGTAGGTCGCCATCAGCGGCGTGGGGATGTGATCGGCTGTGGCGCGGCAGCGGGTCAGCGGCGCCATCCAGATGCGGTTCGGCAGCTCCAGCGCACCGATCCGAATCGGCGTGAACAAGGTGGTCATGGCGGGCTGAAGTCGGCTGGGGCGGACGGGTTCAGGCTGCCAGGTGACGGCTGCCGAGCTCTGTGCTCTGCATCGCCGTGACGTCTCCGCCGCGCAGGCGCCGCGCCGCCGCCTCGCAGGCCCGCCAGGTGAGCGCCATCGAGGTGAGCGTGGGGCTCTGCCAGCCGGCACTCGGCCAGCTGGCTCCGTCGCCCACCAGCACATTCGCGGCGCCCCAGCACTGGCTCCAGGCGTTCAGCACTCCCTCCTCCGGTCGGTGGGCCAAGGGAGCGCCGCCCAGCTCATGCACGTAGTAGCCGGGGGGCGCCGCGGCGCTGGCCAGCGCCGGGCTGTGGCGCAGCCAGGGCTCCAGCAACGGCAGCTTCACCAGTTGCTCCAGCGGCAGCAGTTCGCCCCCCGCGGCGGCCACCACCGCCGCCATGCGCTCCTGCATGTGACGCACCATCGCCTGTTCATTGGCTCCCCAGCGGCAGCTGATGTGGGGGATCGGCAGGCCGTGGACATCGCCGCGGCCGAGATCGAGCTGAATCCGGTTCTGGGGATCGGAGAGCACCTCGCCATGGCCGATCAAAAAACCCAGCGCCTCCCGGGGCCGGCGCTTCAGCCAGGGCGGCGGGTCGAAGCGCTGCACCGCCGTCCAGAGGCCATAGCCGCGGCGGAAGCTCAGCCCCTCGTCGCCCTGGAGATTCAGCGTGTTGGGGATGAAGCAGCTGCCGGCGCCGGAGAGCTCCTGGGGTTCAGGCGGATCGGCCACGTCCGGCAGGCTGAAGAAGCGCGCGCAGGACACGTGATCCATCAACCCCGTGCCGAGGCTGCCGGAGGGATCCACCATCCCGCCTGAGCGGACCGTTTCGGAGGAATGCAGCAGGATCCGCAGTGTTTCCAGGGTGGAGGCGCAGAGCACGATCAGCTCGGCACGCAGCAGGTGCTGGCTGCCGCGCTCGGCATCCAGCACCACGACGCCTTCGGCCCGATCGCCCGCGGCAGCCATGGGCACATGGCTCACCACCGCGCCGCAACAGAGCGTCAGGCGTCCGCTGGAACGGGCCCGCTCCAGCGTCACCCCGGGGGAGCTGGAGCGCGGCCAGGGTTGCTCGCGGCTGGAGCGGTGCAGCGGGAAGCCGCGGGAGTGGATCAGCGGCAAACCCAGCTGCCGGGCGATGCTCTGCTGGAGGTGCCGCTCCGCCGGGGTGAACGGCAACGGTGGTCGATAGTCGCCATCGGGTAGCTGGTGCAGCCCATCAGCCTGGCCATGGACCCCCAGCAGCCGCTCCAAACGGCTGTAGTAGGGCTCCAGGTCGGCGAGGCCGATCGGCCAAGGGCGGCCATGGCCATCGCGCTCGGCGGCCCGGAACTCATGATCCGAGAGCCGCAGGGTGATCCCGCCCCAGGTGAGGCTGCGTCCGCCGAGCTGGCGCCCCCGGGTCCAGAGGTAGGGGGCGTCGGCCGGGGTGGAGTAGGGATGGTCCCGCTCGTCGACATACAGCTCCGGGTTATGCTTCCAGTACCCTGGGTGGTTGGCCTGCAGCCGCTGGCGCCCACCGGCCAGATTGGCGATGCGGCGCAGCAGGTTGAGCGGCTCGCCGCTCAAGGCCTGACGGGCCGTGAGCGCTGGGCCGGCCTCCAGCACCAGCACCCGCATTCCCGCCTCGGCCAGCACCATGGCGGCCACCCCCCCCGTGGCGCCCGAGCCCACCACCAGCGCGTCGAACCCGAGCCCCGCCGCCAGCAGTTGGCGCAGCGTCAGCGCATCCGCCCCGGGGGCGACGGGCTGGGGCATGGAGCGCGAGGCCGAGGGACGGGCAAAGCCTGGCATCCGAGCCCGCGCCAACCCCGAAGCCGCAGCCCATGGGGAGTGCCTACAATCCGACCATGATCAAAGCGATTGCCTCCTGGGTCTGGATCGTCAGCGGCGTGCTGCTGATCATCAGCGTGCTATTGCACAGCCCTAAGGGGGATGGTATGGGCGGTCTGGTCTCCAGCGGGGGCTCGATGTTCACTAGCGCCCGCAGCGCCGAAAACACGCTCAATCGCGTCACCTGGACCCTGCTCAGCGTGTTCCTGGGGTTGGCCGTGGTGCTGAGCGCCGGCTGGCTGGGCTGAACGGTCGTGCGCTTGAGTCGACGCCAGCTGTTGCGGGTTCTGGCGCTGACGCTGGGTGCGCCGCTGGCAGGGCTGCAGTTGCTCTTCCCCAGGCCATCTCAGGCAGCCTCCAGCAAGGGCGACGCGCGATGGCTGCTTTCCGATGCCGAATGGCGCCGTCGCCTCAGCCCCGCCGCCTACGACGTGCTGCGCCGCGAGGCCACGGAGCGACCGTTCAGCAGCCCGCTGGTGGCGGAAAAGCGCGCCGGCACCTACGTCTGTGCCGGTTGCGCCCTGCCCCTGTTCAGTTCCGCGGCCAAATACGAGAGCGGCACGGGTTGGCCCAGCTTTTGGCAACCGCTGGACGGCGCCATCGCCACCAAATTGGATTTTCGCCTGATCGCGCCCCGCACCGAGTACCACTGCCGTCGTTGCGGCGGCCACCAGGGGCATGTGTTCAAGGATGGTCCGCGTCCCACGGGAGAGCGCTGGTGCAACAACGGCGTGGCTCTCGTTTTCAGGCCGGGCCTGGCGTCCACGCAGCCACCGAAGCCGACCTCTCCGAATCGCCCGCAGGGTTGACGCGCTTGAGGCGTCCCATCGGGGTCGGGCAACCACCCGGATCGCTCCAGGCACCTCGGCTTGCTAAGGATCTCTCCAGGGTTCAGGCCAGGGTTCAGGCCCCCTCGATCGTTGCGGCCCTCCCCGAGGGTTGATCGGGTTGCGTGAGGATCCGGAGCCGTCGCCACCGGCCGCATCGAGCCACCCGTTCCAGCGACGCTTCCCCCCCTCGATCGGGTTGCCTCGCCCAGTCCCGGGCCTTGCGATTGCCGAGGCGTCGCCCGACGCCTCGGCCTCCCCTGGATCGATCTGGAGCCTCGATGGCTGCTCCCCACCCGCAGGCTCCGGAGTCTCGCTGACGTGCCGGTCTCCCAGCGTTGTCATGAAGGATCATGCCGATCCTTGTTTGTGCTCTCGGCTGCGGCAGCGATTCGCTTAAGTTCGCCACAGAATGAACCTGCGTTGATCCTCCATCCATGGGCAGTCCGATCAACCTGGAGACCTTCCTGGCCCGGGCGCGGGAGCGATTCGGTGATCGTTATGACTACAGCGGTATTGTGTACAAGAGCTATAAAACGCCGATCCGCATCAGCTGCCGTCAACACCCGGTGCGCCAGATCTCGATCACACCGGAGAAGCACCTGCAAACCACCGGCGGCTGTAAATACTGCCTTCGTGATTACCGAATCCGTGCCCTGGAGCGGGAGCTCAACCGCGAGCCTGTCGATCGCCCTGAACCTCCTGCCAGGATCCAGGTGAGAGCCCAGGCGAGGCTCGCTGATGGCTGCTGATTCCAATCACTCATCCCGATCATCCCGCGGAGCCAAATCCCATGTGCGGCACCTGTGCTTGTGGAGATCCGGAGAGCGGTGCGGTGCCCTCCGCTCTGAAGCTGGAGGAGCTTCAGGAGTCGCCTGAGGCGCCGGCACCCGACGCGCCCGCCCCCCACCGACAGGGCCCAGCGCAGGGCCAACCGCTGGAGGAACCACGCACGCTGGTCTCACAACAGCCCCTGGTCTCACAACAGCCCCAGGCCCCCCAACAGCCCCAGGCCCAGCAACAGCCGCTGGGGCAGGGGCGCTGGCTGGGGCTGGAGCAGCGCCTGTTGCGCCATAACGACCAACTGGCGGCGGCGAACCGCCTGCGGTTCCAGGCCGCCGGCCTGCGCGCTGTGAACCTGCTCTCCTCCCCGGGTTCCGGCAAGACAGCGCTGCTGGAGTGTCTCGCCCAACATCAAGCGCCCCAGGGCTCGATGGCGGCCTTGGTGGGAGACCTGGCCACCGATCTCGATGCCCAGCGGCTGCGGCGGGCCGGCCTGCCGGCCGTGCAGCTCACCACCGGCCAGGGCTGCCATCTCGATGCAGCGATGGTGGCCCGTGGCCTGGACCGCCTCCAAGCCGCTGGCACGGCGCTGCGGGAGCTGCGTTGGCTGTGGATCGAAAACGTGGGGAATCTGGTGTGCCCTGCCGCCTACGACCTGGGGGAAGACCTGCGTATGGTGCTGCTGGCGGTGGGGGAGGGAGAGGACAAGCCCCTGAAATACCCGGCGATGTTTCGCAGCGCCGACGTGGTGCTGATCACCAAGGTGGACCTGGCGGAGGCCGTGGGCTTCGACCGCGCTGCCGCCCGAGCCAACATCGCCCGGGTGGCGCCCGGCGCGGCGGTGCTGGAGATCTCGGCACGCACGGGAGTGGGGCTGGAGGCCTTGTGGGAGTTGTGCGGTGGGCCCCTTCCCCAGCCGGTCGGCTGAACCGAAGCAACCGGCACTGGAGGCGCCTGCAGAATTGGCGCTGATCTCAGTGGCGCCGACCTCAGTGGCGCGGGCTGCAGTTGCCCCGCCAGCAGTCGCCCCGCCAGCAGTGGCCCCTGCAGCAGTTGCCCCTGCAGCAGTTGCCCTGGCAGCAGGGGCGCCGGGGGAGCAAGCCCTGCTGCGCTTGCGGCTGCACTGCCAAGGCGTGGTGCAAGGGGTGGGTTTTCGACCGACGGTGGCCCGGCTGGCGGCGTCGTTGGGATTGAGCGGATCCGCCCTGAATGTGGCCGGCGCGGTGCGATTGGAGCTGTGGGGCGAGCACCAGGCCCTGGCGACGTTTGTGGAGCAACTGCCCCGGCAGCTGCCGGATGGGGCCCGGCTGGACCCGTTGCAGCCGCTCTGGAGTCCCGCGCAGGGGCCAGCTCCCCCTGGGCTGCGGCTCGGCTGCGCCAGCGCCAGATCGCTCCAGGGCAGCCTGGTGGCCACGGCCTTGGTGGCCGATCGGGCCCCCTGCGCCGCCTGCCTCGCCGAGCTCAGCGATCGCTCGGATCGCCGTTACCGCTTCCCCTTCATCAGCTGTTGCCGCTGCGGCCCCCGCTACTCGATCGCCACCCAGGAGCCGTTCAGCCGCGCCGGCACCACGTTGGCGGGGTTTCCGTTGTGTGCCGTCTGTGAGGCCGAATTCCATGACCCCGCCAACCGCCGCTTTCACGCCGAAACGATCGGCTGCTGGCAGTGCGGCCCGCGGCTGCGGCTGCTCGCTGCCGATGGCACGCCGCTGCTGGACGCCTTGCCAGTCGCCCCATCCTTCAACCCGGCCAGTTGCTCGCACGCTCCTGAGCCCGCCAACGGCGCCGATCCCGCCCCATTCGCTGACCCGCTGCGCGAGGCGGTGGCGTTGCTGCGGCAGGGAGCCATCCTGGCGCTGCAAGGCGTGGGGGGCTTCCAGCTGCTGGCGCTGGCCCAGCACGCCACAGCGGTGGCTGCGTTGCGGGAGCGCAAGCAACGCCCCCACAAGCCCTTGGCCCTGCTGGTGGATGATCCCTCCCGCTTGCGGGCGCTGCTGCAACCCAGCCAGGCCGAGCTTCAGGCGTTGCGGGATCCGGCCGCGCCGATCGTGCTGCTGCCTTGCCCTGCCCGAGTGCATGCAGCCCTGCTCCCCGGAGTGGCCCCAGGCGCGCCGGCGCTGGGAGTGATGCTGCCGGCTTCGCCCCTGCACTGGCTTTTGGCCCGGGAAGTCGGGGAACCGTTGGTGGCCACCAGCGGCAACCGCAGCGGCGAACCCCTGTGCCTGGATCCCGACGAGGCGGTTCAACGCCTCGCCGGCATCGCCGATGCCTTCCTCGTGCACAACCGGCCGATCACCCGCCGCCTCGATGATTCCGTGCTGCAGGTGGTGGATGGAAGGCCCGCCCTGCTGCGGCGCAGCAGGGGCTATGCGCCCCAGCCGTTGGAGTTGCCCGAGGCGGGAGCCGCTGCAGCCCGGCGGCCCGAGTCCGAGCCCAGCTTTGCCGCTGGGCCGCTGGCTGACCAGGCGCCTGGGGGTGAGGCTGCCAGCCCCGATCACCCCGCGGCAGCAGAACGCAGCGCCGCGTGTCAGGACGACCTGGCCCGAGACGACGGGCGGTCCAGAGGTGACCTGTTGCCCATGGGCCATGGGATGGCGCCGGGGCAGCCAGCGCTCGCGGCCCTGCTGGCCCTGGGGGGGGATCTCAAGGCGGCGCCAGCGCTGGCGCTGCGCGATCGGGTCTGGCCGGCGCCCCATCTCGGCGATCTGGAGGATCGCCGCTGCCAACGCCTGCTGGAGCAGGGGCTGGACGGCCTGGCCGCCCGTTGGGGAGATGAGCTGGCGGCGCTGCTGGGAGATGGCCACCCTGAAAGCCTTGGCCGTCAGCTGGCGGCCCGCTGGCCGAGAAAGGTCCCCTGGATCGGTGTGCAGCACCACCTGGCCCATGCCCTGAGCGTGGTGGCCGAGCAGCGGCTGGAGCTGCCGCTCCTGGCCCTCTGCGCCGATGGACTGGGGTACGGGGCACCGGAGCTGGGGCACCAGCCAAGGCTCTGGGGCTGTGAGCTGCTCTGGATCACCGCCTCTGGAGCGGAGCGATTGGCGAGCCTGCGGCCGATGCCGCTGGCCGGAGGCGATCAAGCCCAGAGGGAACCGAGGCGGCTGGCGCTTGGCCTGTTGGCCCAGTTGGGCGCCGAGGGGCTCCACCATCCCGGCGCCAAGGCCACGTTGGAGGCCTTCGCGCCGGCTGAGAGGAGGCTGTTGCTGCAAGCCCTCGCCGCCAACCTGAACTGTCCGTTCAGCTCCAGCCTGGGGCGCCTGTTCGACGCCGTCGCCTCCATCCTCGATCTCTGCCAGGTGCTCTCCCACGAGGGGCAAAGCGGTCTGCTGCTGCAAGGCCTGGCCTGCGATGGCCAGCCGACGGTTGCCCGCAACGTGGTCGAGTCTGCCCGCAACGTGGTTGAGCCTTCCCCTAAGTCCGACGCGAAGGAGCCCACGGCTGACGCGCCAACCATCGGCCAACCCGTTACCGCTCCAACCGATCCCCGCCGGTTTGCTGCTGCCAATCCCGGTGACGGCATGAGCCAGGAGGGCCTGACCCCCTACCCGTTGCCGCTGCGGCCGGCCCCAGGGCTGCCGCTGGGCTGGCTGGACTGGGAGCCCCTGCTGCGGGACCTTCTCGCCGACCGGGCCGAGGGGCAGCCGCCGGCAGCCAGCGCAGCCAGGTTTCACCTGGGCCTCAGCCGGGGGCTGGCGGAGCTGCTGCTCCACGCGGCAGGCCCCAGAGGTTGCCACCAGGTGGTGCTGGCGGGTGGCTGCTTCCAGAACGCCCTGCTGCTGCGGCAACTGCTGGAACAGTTGCGGGCTGCCGGGCTGAGGCCCCATTGGGGACAGCAACTGCCTTGCAACGATGGAGGGTTGGCGCTGGGCCAGATCTGGGCGGCCCGGCTGGGGGTCTCTATAACTCCAGCAGAAGGCTCACGCGTGGACGTTTGAGATGTGCCTGGCCGTCAGCGGCAAAATCCTCAAGATCCAGCACCATCCACCGGGACCGGTTAGGCCGACCGGTAAGGAACACGACGACGGGTTGGCCGAGCCAAGCCATTCAGCCGAGCACGATCAGTCAGACGGGAACGAGCACGATTCTCTGTGGCGCGTGGCGGAAGTGGATTTCGGTGGTGTGCGCCAACTGGTGAGCCTGGCCTGTCTTCCCGAGGCCCAGGAAGGAGATCAGGTGCTTGTGCATGTGGGCATCGCCTTGAGCCTGGTGGAGTGAGTCGAAAGCTGTGGGAGGGTGTTGTGAGTGTCCCGTAGGACTAGCGGCAGAGATCGCCAAGCAACAGCAAGGCGCTTCCGCGGATGTCGCCTCGACGCGGAGCTGAGAGGACATCCGCACAGATGGCCATGGTCTCCTCAGCGCCCGCACCACTGTTTCTCGCAGGGAATTCCATTCCTATCGCCATCCATCTTCACGCCGGGGCAGTGATTGAGAAAATACTGAGCCTCGGCGCACGAGGTCATCTGGGAACAGTGGGTGCGGCCATCGCAAGCAAAACCCGTTCCGGCGGCACGGAGTGCCGGGTGAGCTTTTCGAGCGCTGGACGACGTTACTGTTAGTGTAGTAAAATCAGCATTCTCTGTAGGATTCAATCGCTGTGCGGTCGCCGCCTTGTCAGCTGGGTCGCCAAGACAGGGCTCCGGCTGAGCAGCTACGATTTGATTGATGATGTGCTGCTGGGTTGGTATCGCTGAAACTGCGGTTGGCAGAATCGCTAACCCAATGAAAAGCGTTGGTATGGGATGCATGGCTACGGCGGGGCGGGGGTGATCAGTTCAGCGAAGCACCACCCAGGCTTTGCAACAAGACCACGAATGGGTATGTGAAAGTTAGGGCGGTGAGCCTGAATGATACACCCCTGAAATTTAGAGCTCTGAAGGATTCAGAGCCCCAGCGGAAGATTGCTCACAAGCACCTGATCGGCGCTCAGAGCCAGACCAGCGCTGAGCTTGGCGAAGGCCTGGGCGGCGGTGCTGCCGCTGCCATCGGGGTCGTAGCTGAGGGAGCCCGTGCTGGTGTTGTACAGGATGCGTTGAGTCGAGGTGCTTGCCGTGCCGTTGCTGCTGGCCAGGAAGGCGTTCGCCGCCAGCAGCCCCGCCGACACCGCCGCGCCTGTCAAGGTGGTGAAGGCCTGGCTGCTGAGCTCCAAGCGATCTCCCTGGGCGATGCTGTAGTCGGTGATGATGTCGACCACGGCCACGCCGTTGAGTTTCTCGGGCGCTGTATCGAAGCGGAACACATCGGCGTTCAGGCCGCCAGTGAGCTGATCGCTGCCCTTGCCGCCGGCCAGGGTGTCGTTGCCGCCGCCGCCTGTCATGGAGTCGTTGCCGGCGCCTCCATCGAGCACATTGGCGGCGCTGTTTCCCGTGAGCACGTTGGCGAGGCCGTTGCCCGTGGCATTGATCACCGCTGAGCCTGTGAGCGTAAGGTTTTCGACCTCAAGGAGGCCAGCCAGTGAGCAGCTGATGCTGCTCTGCACAAGATCGATTCCGCCGCCGGAGGCTTCCACGATCACATCGCCAGGGCTGTCGACCACGTAGGTGTCGTTGCCGCCGCCGCCTGTCATGGAGTCGTTGCCGGCACCTCCATTGAGCACATTGGCGGCGTTGTTGCCGTTGATGCTGTTGTCCAGGGTGTTGCCGGTGCCGTTGATGGCGGCACTACCGGTGAGCATCAGGGCCTCCACATTGGCGGCTTTGCTGAGTAGTGAATAACTCACACTTGCAAGCACTGTATCGTAACCTTCAGCCGTTAATTCGGTGACCAAATCGCTGCTGTTGTCCACCACATAGGTGTCGTTGCCGAGACCTCCCGCGAGGGTGTCGATGCCGGCGCCGCCATCCAGCCAGTCGTGACCGGCCAGGCCGGTGAGTTTGTCGCTCCCAGCGGCGCCGTTCAGCGTGTCATCCCAACTGGTGCCGCTCTTGCTGTCATTGCCGCTCGTGCCCGTCCAGTTGATGCCCACGCCGACCACAGTGGCGCTGGCGCTGGAGCTGACTGTGTTGGCGGCTCCCCACAGATCGGTGTAGCGAAGTTGGGCCCGTAGTTTCTTCCCCACCTGGGCGCTGCCGAGCACCAAGCTGGCACTGGTGGCTCCAGCGATGTCGCTCCAGCTGAGGCCATCAGCCGAGCTCTGCCACTGAACCAGCAGCGCTCCCGGGCCGCTGCTGGGGATGCCGTCGAGATCCGCAACGTCGTTGCTGGTGGTGACGGTGTCACCAAGCTTGGGAGGATTGGCGACGCTGAGGGTGACGCTACCGGTGGGGGCATCGTCGACGTTGGCGACCACTGCTGTGGCGGCACTGCTCACGCTCTCGATCGTGCCGTTGCCATCGGTGTAGCTCGCCTGCACAGAAATGGCCTGGCCCACCTGGGCCTGGCCGAGAACAATACTGTTCCCTTGACCAAAGAATGTACTGCCGCAATACCAGCTGTAGGTGATCGGCGTGCTGATCAGATCGGCATCGGTGAGACTGTTGCTGGCTTGTAAGGTCGCGTACTGGATCGGCGCCCCGCCGCCCACCACAGCGACGCTGACAGTGCCGCTGGGGAGGTTGTTGACGTGATCGACCACCACCAGCAGCTGGCTGGCGGCAATGCTGTGGCCGTGGCCGTCGTCGATGCTGTAGCTGAGTTCGAGCGGGCCGAGGTAGCTGGCGTCGTAGCCGGGGGCGTTGGGATCCAGCTGCCAGCTGCCATTGGCTGCGAGGCTGAACCAATCACCGTGATCGGTGCTCAACCACGGGACACTGAGCGTGTCGCCGTCGGGATCACTAAAGCCGGCCGTGAGCTGATCCAGGCTGAGGTTGTAGGCGTCACCAACCGACAGGTGCGGCAGTACGGCGGTGGCGCTGCCGGAGGGTGCCAGGTTGATCGCCTGGCTGAGGGTGCTGAGGGGCAGCCCTGCCATGCTATCCCAATTGGAGAGGAAATCGTTCCATTCATTCTCAATGCTGTCGCCAGTTCCCAGCAATTCAGTCGCCTGGGAGATGTTGCTGTTGCGGTCAATGATCTCCCGCAGCGGTTGGGGGTAAGTGGCTTCCTGATCAGCAAGGAAGCTCCGCAAGCCCTGACAAGCCCCCATCTCGACCCTAGAATGGTACGGAAGTACTATCCAGAGAGGTGGGGCAATGCCTCAGAGCAAAATTCAGTATCAGGCGGGGCTGTCCCTCACTCAGTT
>JBKDOR010000261.1:0-10208 GCA_046342775.1 Synechococcaceae cyanobacterium | reverse complement strand
CTCCTGCCACGCCTGCCTCCGCCATCCCGCCTTGCTGGATCACATCGAGCGGGACGGGCTGGTGCTGTACGAGCGGGCTGGGCAGAAGTTGGACCAGCGGGCGGCCCAGATACCGCCAACACCATCAACACCAACACCATCATCCTTTTCCCCATCACCACCAACATCATCACCGCCAGGCCCTGCACCATCACCACCAACCCTCCAGCAAACCCTGCCGCCCTAAACTTCCTTGCAAATCCGGCACGCCATGCCCGATTTGAAAGGACAACCGTGCTGGATTCCGCGGCTGCAGGCCGAGCGGCTGCGGCAGCGGCTGGAGCAGTTCCCGGCCGTGGCCTTGCTCGGGCCGCGCCAGGTGGGCAAGACCAGCCTGGCGTTGCAGCTGGCGGCATCGCTCCCCAGCCTGTATCTCGATCTCGAGGCCACGGCCGATCGGGCCCGGCTGGCGGAACCGGCCCTGTTCCTGGAGCGCCATGCCGACAAGCTGGTGATCCTCGATGCAGTGCAGCGCCTGCCGGAGCTGTTCGCGGAGCTGCGCGGCCTGATCGACGCCGGCCGCCGCAGCGGCCGGGGCGTTGGACGCTTCCTGCTGCTGGGTTCGGCCTCGGTGGAGCTGATCCGCCAGAGCAGCGAATCGCTGGCCGGCCGCATCGCCTTCCTGGAGCTGCAGGGCCTCAACCTGCTGGAGCTCGGACCCGGCTTCCAGGAGCTCCTCTGGATCCGTGGCGGCTTCCCCGAGAGCGTATTGGCCCGCAATGAGGCCGGCAGCGCCGAATGGCGCCGCCAGTTCCTGCGCACCTACCTGGAGCGCGACATCCCCCAGCTGGGGCCGCGCATCCCGGCGGAAACCCTGCGCCGCTTCTGGACGATGCTCGCCCACAGCCAGGGCTCCCTCTTGAATGCCGCCGGCCTGGGCCGGGCGCTGGGAGTGGAGGGCAAAACCGTGACTCGCTACCTCGACCTGCTGGTGGACTTGCTGCTGGTGCGCCGGCTGGCTCCCTTGCACGCCAATGTGGGCAAGCGCCTGGTGCGCTCCCCGAAGGTGATCGTGCGCGACAGCGGCCTGGTGCACACCTTGTTGGGCCTGGACGATGGCGACGCGGTGCTCGGCCATCCGGTGGCCGGCGCCAGCTGGGAGGGTTTTGTGGTGGAAACCCTGCTGGCGCTGGCGCCGCCGGGCTGCCAGGGCTGGTTTTACCGCACCGCCGCCGGGGCCGAGCTCGACCTGGTGCTGGAGTGGCCCAACCAGCGCCGCTGGGCGATTGAGGTGAAACGCAGCCACAGCCCCCGCCTTGGCAAGGGCTTCCACCAGGCCCGCGCCGACCTTCAGCCCGAGCGCTGCTTCGTGGTAACGCCAGCG
This sequence comes from Synechococcaceae cyanobacterium, assembly GCA_046342775.1. Taxonomy (GTDB): domain Bacteria; phylum Cyanobacteriota; class Cyanobacteriia; order PCC-6307; family Cyanobiaceae; genus Cyanobium. The sequence continues at coordinate 8,845 of JBKDOR010000261.1, read as the reverse complement.
AGCGCCGGCTACCCGTTGGCCGAGGGGGTGGAGGTGGTGAGCCTGGCGGAGTTAGCGAAGCGGTTGCGAGCGGAGGGGTGAACCGTTGCGCCAAGCCTCGCTGGAGGAAGAGCATTAGGGTCGTCCAAGGATCTGCTGCAGCCGCCCGATGCTTGAGCCGCTGGCCCCAGCCACGCCGGATCAAGAGCAGGCCCTGCTGCAAGGGCTGGCGGCGCGGCTGATCTGGTGGCAATCCCCGGAGCAAGCGTTGCGCCACCCCGATCGGGTGATCGCCCAGGTGATGGATCTTGGCGACTTCGACAGCGTGCTGCTGCTCAGGCAGGTGCTGGGTGACCATCGACTCGCGGCTGTGCTGCGACGAGCCCAGCCAGGTTGGTTTTCGCCGCGCTCCTGGACCTATTGGCACCTCAAGCTGGGGGTCGCCTCCGCTGGCGAGGTGCCCCCCCTGCCCCGGCGCCGCTTCGAGCCTTGAAGGCCTTCTGTCCCCGCCTCGAGATCCTGCCAGCGGCCCAGCGCAGCCTCTGGCCAACGTTGGCGGCTCTCGCCCCGCTTGGCTGGGTGCTCTATGGCGGTACCGCCATCGCCCTGCGTTACGGCCATCGGGTGTCGGTGGATTTCGATTTTTTCAGCGCCCAGCCGCTGGATCGCCAGCGGCTGGGCCTGGCGCTGCCCTGGCTGGCTGCGGCGCAGGTGCTGCAGGACCAGCCCGAAACTCTGACGCTGCTGGCGTCGTTTGGGATTGACGTTGGCGTCAAGGTGTCGTTTTTCGGGGGCTTGACCTTTGGCCGGGTGGCCGATCCCGAGATCAGCGACGACGGCATCGTCCAGGTGGCCTCACCCCTCGATCTGCTCGCCACCAAACTGAAAGTGCTGCTGCAACGGGCGGAAGGCAAGGACTATCTCGACGTGGCCACCCTGCTGGCGGCGGGGCTGGGCCTGGCCGATGGGCTGGCGGCGGCTCTGGCGCTTTACGGTCCGTCCTTCCCGCCGGAGGAAGCCCTAAAAGCCCTCGTTTTCTTCAACGATGGCGACCTCCCGGAGCTTCCGAACGCCGTGCGGCGGCGGCTGGAGGCGGCAGTGCTGGCGGTGGATGCCCTGCCCAGCTGTGCGCGCCGCAGCCTGGATCTCAGCGGGCCTGGGCCTGGCTGAGGCCCGTGGGCCCCAGCTGCCTGGAGCTGAGGCGGCACGCCAAAATTTCGGAGCGCCTGCGGCGCTTTCGGCTCGCCGCTTGCCATGGCCGCAGGTGACCGCCAACAGCAAGCAGCCAACAGCCAGTGTAAAGAACTAAAGAGTTTAAGGGTAAAGAATTAGTCCTGGGGGAGGCAGCAGACGCGGAACCCAACGATGATGTCGCGGATGACCGGGCGGATCCCGTCGCGGTAAGCCGAGCGGCAGTACCGGGGGAAGTCGTTCCAAGAGCCACCGCGCAGCAGCCTCGGATCGTGATCTTGATTCACATTCACATCATCCTTGAGCCAGGCACTTCCATCACCTGGTGCTCCCGTATAGCTGTCGTGCCAATGATCGAGGCACCACTCCAACACATTGCCGTGCATGTCATGCAAACCCCAAGCGTTGGCGGGGAAGCTGGCCACCTCGGTGGTTTGATTCCGATACTCTCCCTTTAGGCCATCGCCATACACTGCTGTTCCACGATAAGTAGCAAGTTCCGCATTGATCATGCTGCCAAAATGAAATGGCGTTATGGTGCCCGCTCGGCAGGCATATTCCCATTGGGCTTCACTTGGCAGGGTGTAGTGGCGTCCCGTGCGCTGGCTTAAGCGGCGGCAGAATGCCATGGCGTCATGCCAGCTCACCTGTTCCACAGGCCGCTGATCTCCCTTGAACCTGGAAGGCTCAGGATCGAGTGTTGTGGTCCGTACCTGCCCGCTTTGTTCAGGCTTACCCATGGCCACCGCCCGCCACTGGGCCTGGCTGATCGGCGTTTGGCTCATGAAGAAGCCCTGGAGTTGCACCAGATGCTGGGGCCCCTCCGCCTCGCTGCGCTCGGGCTCCTCGGCAGGTGAACCCATCCAGAACCGCCCCGGCGGGATCCACAGCATGGTGAGGTGGGGCGCGGCCTCAGCCTCCGCCCCGCCGGCATTGCCGCCGTCGGATTCAGCGAGGGTTTCGCGAAAACCTTGGGTGCGGCGACGATGCGTAAGCAGAAACCGAAATGGAGCCTCGCCAGTTGCCCCAGCGGCCTGGCGAATGGCGGAGGCGCTCATGGGGGGGCAGAAGCAATCAGTTGAAGCGTAAGTAGCACAGCGAAAACGGTGGGCTGTCGTTGCCACGGAAACCGCGGCACGGCCCACCGGGCGCTGTGCGGATCGGACGGCGGCGAATCCGGGGCAAACCGGTCTCGTCGGGATCGCCGATCACGGGAGCGGGTCTGGACCCTCGGGTCTGTGACCCCTCCGGTGCTCCCGCTGAAATCCCTTCCAGCGGCTCTGACGGTGAAGGGTGCTGGGGGAGGCAACAGACACGGAAACCAACGTTGTTGTTGCGGTTGTCCGGGTGGTTCCTGTTGCGGTAAGCCGAGCGGCAGTTCCGGGGGTTGTTGTTCCAAGAGCCACCGCGCAGCAGCTGGTCGACCTGCCCAGCAAGAACCTACCGCGCTTCCAGCAGATCGTCGGCAAAGGCAACGCCGGCGTACAGGCGGCGGCGTAGGCGCCAGGTATGGCCATGGGCGAGGTGGGCATTCCAGCTCTGTAGCCTGGTTCGGGCGGCCACCGCGTCGATCTGACCGGCGAAGACACCCTGGTGCAGCAGGCGCAGGCGCCGTTTGCCCTTGAGCAAGTTGTGGTTGCGTACCCGCACCCGGCCCGGCAGCACGCGAAAGCCCACGAAGCAGGCACCATGCCGGGTTTGGTGGATCTGGCTCTTGATCGGATGCAGCCGCAGGCGCAGGCCGGCCAGCTCTGCTTCCATCAGCAGCCTGGCCTGGCGTAGCGGTTCGGCACTGTTGGCGAACAACGCCACGTCATCGACGTAGCGCAGGTAAGCGCTGATGCCGGGCAGGGCGGCGAGGCGATGGTCGAGCGCATCGAGGTGAAGGTTGGCGAGGAACTGGCTGGTGAGGTTGCCGATTGGCAGGCCCCGGGGGCGGTCCAACGGCGTGAGCAAGGAGTCGCCCGGGAAGGCATCCAGGGCTGGGCCGTGGCTGGCGCCATTGCTGAGGATGCGATCGAGCAGCCAGAGGGTGCCGGGGCAGGCGATGCGCTCGGCCAGCTGCTGGCGCAGGATCGTGAGATCAATACTGGGGAAATACAGGCGAATATCGCCGCTGAACACCCAGCGATGGTGGCCGGATTCAGCCACGAAACGCCTTAAGGCTTTGTGGCTGCCGAAGCCGATGCGGTTGGCGTAGCTGGTGGCGACGAACCGCTTCTCGAGTGGCGGCACGATGGCGGCGCAAAGGGCGTGATGCACCACCCGGTCGCGATAGGGGGCGGCGGAAATCAGGCGCCGTTTGGGATCACGGATTTCAAACTGGCGGTAGGGCCCGGGGGCGTAGGTGAAGGATTGCAGCTCGTGCTGCAGCTCAAACAGATGGGCCTCCAGCTGGGCATTGAAGCGGAGCACGGCGGGCCGGTAGCGCTTGCCCTTCTGGGCCCGCAAGGCGGCGGCATGAAGCGCGGCGAAGCTGCTGATGCTGGCGTAAAGGTTGTTGAGCGGAGCAGAAGGTGGAACAGCCATCAGAAGGAAATGCTGGCTGGCCGCGATAGGGAAGAGCGCATGGCGAACGCTCAAGCGGGCAGCCGCTGCTGCTGTTGCTGCTGGCTAAGCCAACCGCTGTGTTGCTTGGCGATGGCGGTGATCAGGCGGCTGGCGTGTTCATAGCGCTGCAACTCGATCAGCTGGAACTGATGCAACAAGCGAATCTGCAACTGGATCACCACGATCTGCGCCTTGAGCGGTTCGAGGATGGGTAGCTTGGCGTGGGCGTAGCGAGCCTGCACGAGTTGTTCGAGCAGATGATAAAGATGGCCGATCAGCCGATCACCGAGACCAAAGCGGTGCTGGCGGGGCAGGCGCTGCAGCAGGGGAACAAACCAGCGGATCAGATCGAGGCAGGCTTCGATGATCGGCAGCTCGCCGCCGCTGGCGGGGCTGATGGGGCTGGGTTCGGAAGACATGCTGATGTGGTTGCTGGAAAAAAATCGGCGGGGCGCCTACGGCGCCAGGGGATTCAAGAAGGCAGCCTATTTACCAGGAGCAGCGACTCCATGCAGGCCGACCAGACAGCCAAACAGCCGAGTGTAAAGAAATAAAGAGTTTAAGGGTAAAGAATCAAGTCCTGGGGGAGGCAGCAGACGCGGAACCCAACGCCGTCGACGCGGTTGCCCGGGTGGGTCCTGCCGCGGCAAGCCGAGCGGCAGCCCCGGGGGAAGTCGAGCCAAGAGCCACCGCGCAGCAGCCTAGATTTAGCTTTATGCTCATTCTTATCATTTTCTGGCTCAATCCACGGGCGCCCATCCTCTAGCGCTCCATTATAGCTGCTATGCCAATGATCGGCGCACCACTCCCAGACATTGCCATGCATATCATACAGTCCCCAGGAGTTGGCATAGAATTGATCGACATCTGTCGTTTGGCGCCGATACTCCCCTTTCTCTCCATTGGCATACACTTCACTGCCGTTGTAATTAGCCAGCTCCGTGCTGATCGTCTCACCAAAATGAAAGTGCGTGGTGGTGCCCGCCCGGCAGGCGTATTCCCACTGCGCTTCGCTGGGCAAGGTGTAGTTCTTGCCGGTGCGTAACCGCAGCCGTTGGCAGAAGGCCATCGCGTCATGCCAGCTCACACCCACCACCGGCCGTTGCTCGCCCCGAAAGCGATCCGCGTCCTCAAGCCTCGCCACCGGATCAGGCTCCAGCTCCTCCGGCCAGAGATCCGCATCCTCATGCTCCTGGCGCGTCCATTCCGCCACCGCCCGCCATTGCGCCTGGGTGATCGGTGTCTGGGAGAGGAAAAACTCCCTCAGCTCCACCTCATGCTGGGGGCCTTCGTCGTCGTAACGGCCTTCCTCCTCCGCTGGCGAGCCCATCAGGAAGCGGCCGGCGGGGATGTGGAGCATGGGGAGATAGAGGGCTGTAGGGGCTTCGGCGGCTGGGTCCTGGTGATCGCGAGGAGAAGATGGCTGCAACAGCTCCCAAAGGCCGCGGTTTCTTGCCTTGTGCTTGCGAATCTTGCCGTCCATCCAGGTGGCCGTGTCAAACCAAAAGTCGCTCAGGGGCACATCCAGCCATTGGGCGGTGCTGTAGGCCTCATCGTCCTCCACCTGCGGCAGACGCTGCAGCACCGCACAGGGCACTTCGATCTTCGCAAACGCAAACAACTCCGCCGGGAATGGATCGGCCGGCGCACCCCCAGCCCCCTGGCGCAGGCTGCGGGCCAGCCGCTGAAACGCGGCTCCGGGCAGACGCTCGATGATCTCGGCCGTCATCTGCGCAAATGCCTTCGCCGAAGCCAGGTGATGGTCCTCCGGCAGCAGGGTGGGATCGGCCAGAAACGCCTGAAACGGGGGCACGCCATCGCACATCTCCCAGCGGTGCTCGATCAACTCGCTCACCCGTTGCACCACTTCGGCGGTTTGTTGCCCTTGCAGCTGGCCCAGCAAGAGGTCGCGAACGCCGGGCTCGAAATCGAACTGGATCCGATCCGCGGCGCGGCGGCCAGCCACTCCCGCCTGCAAGGCGGCGACCTGGAGGCCATCGCTGCTGGCGCCGTCCTGGCGGCGGATCAGGCCGCTGAGCAGCAGTTCCGCCATCGCCAGCGGCCCGCCATCCTTCACCATCGCCTCCTGCAGCAAACGCATCACCGGCAGGGTCAGCACCGGCGCAGCCGCCATCACCCGCAGCAACCGCTCGGCGGATTGCGAACAGCGCTGCACATAGCTGCGCAGCCGGCGGCAGGCCCGATCGTCCACGGTCTCGTTGGCCTCCGCCTCCCGGCTGGTGATGCGGATGGCAGGCCAGTCCACCGGCAAGCAAGCGGCCGTCACAGCGCCGTGGCCCCGGCCCAGCAGCAAGGCACTCCATTGATCCAGATCGGCGGCCTGGAGGCTCAACAGCGGCAGCACCAGGTGGCTATCGCCCTGGGGTGGCAGCGGTTCGCCGGGGAGCAGGGGCCAGCGCTGATACAAGCGATTGGCGGCAAAGGGCTGGCGATTGCGCACCGCCACCAGGCGACCGATCCCCAGGGCCGTGCGCCGCCACATCCAGTCGGGCAGCACCTGCAGCAGGGCCAGCGGGTAGCGCAAGCTCAACGTGCGCAACAGACTCTGCAGCGCACCACCGTGCCACCAGTGCGGGCCGGAGCAATCGCTCAGCAGCAGCAGCACCTGCTCCTCATCGCAGCCGCCCAACGCGCCGAGCACCGCCATGGGACGGGCGGGATCCAAGGCCACGGCCCGCACATCGCGAAACATCGTCGAACGCATCAACAACGCCAGCCATTCATCCGCCAGCCGCTGCCACACCTGCATCGATAAGCCCCCATCCACCAGCAACACCAGGCTCAGCCGTGGCTCCGGCGTTGGGCTGTACACCGGCCAGAGCCTCTGGCTGCGGGCATAGGCCTCCACCGTCTCCACCTCATCCAGCTGGTGGCGGTAGCGCGGATCCAACGCCACCGGTTCGGCGGCCGCCAGGGATTGCAGGGCAACCTGAAACGGCTTGGGATCGGCGATCAAGCGCACATCTTGAACCCGCAGCGGCAACACCGCCCGCAGATCCGCCTCGCTGGGCAGCACCTGATCGGGCAGCAGGCCGGCGCTGCGCTGGCCGCGCTGGGGCTCGGGCGGGGCCGGGAAAAAACTCGCCAGGGTGTGGCGCAGCGGATCGCCGGCAGACAGCCCCGCTGGCGGCAGGTTCAGCGCCGGGGCCGGATCTGGATCGGCTGGCGGCGCCGGTGGGACCGGCTGGATGACCGCAGCTCGCCGGGCGCTGCGCCGTGAACCACCGGCCGGCACGGCGGATGGCAACCCTTGAGCGAGCCAGAGGATCTCAGCCAGCTCCTGGGCGGACAACCGCGCGCCTTGCTGCTCCAGCAGGCTCCGCAGCAGGGACCGCAGCGGATCAGCGGCCGGGGCCGGGTTCATCAACCGCTGGCCTCAGGGTCGTCGCCGCTGTCGCTGAGATTGCGGTGCAGAATCCGCAGCAACTCCTGCCGTTGGTTCGCGGTGGGAGCATCCTTGTTCTCGCGGGTGAGCAGGAATAACGAATTCAGCAGCTGATCCACGGCGCGATCGCTGATCTCCGGCGAACCAGCGGGATCAGGAGCTTCGCCATCGCTGGCGCCAAGACCGAGGAACTGGCGTATGGCCTGCTGCAGCGCCTCGCCCTTCGGTTGTTGGCCAGGCGGTTCATCGGCAAAGTGGGCCTCCACGATCGGGGTGAGGGCATGTTCATCCGGTGGCGGCATCGTCAGCCGAATGCAGCGGCGATGAAAGGCCGGCGCAAACTCCCGCTCGCGATTGCTGGTCATCACCACAATCGGAAACTCACGGCAGGCCACGAAGCCACTGCGCAACTTCGCCTCCAGGGGTTTCTCCGGGCGATCCGCCTGGCTGGCCTCCGGCTGGCTGGCCTCCGGCTGACTGGCCTCCAGCTGGCTGGCCTCCGGCTGACTGGGCTCCAGCTGGCAGGCATCGGCGGTGCGGATCTCATGGAAGGGCTGATCTTGCTCCAGGCGCGCCCGGGTGAGTTCGCTGATCTCGTAGCGGCCTTCCTCAAAAAGGTGCAACAGCTCATTCGGGAGCTGCAGGTCGCCTTTGTCGATCTCATCGATCAGCAGCACCCGCGGCCAACGGGAGGGCAGGAAGGCGGTGCCCACGGGTCCGAGCCGCAGAAAGGGGTCGATCGGCGGGGGCTTCAGCGCGGATTTGGGATCAGACTCCTGAGAGCCCGCGGTGGCTGGCGGTTGCCAGGCGGAGCGATTCAGATCCGCCTGTTGCAGCCGCGCCAGGGCGTCATAGCGATAGAGGCCATCTTCCAGCAGGCGCGAGCGCGGCGTGATCGCCCACACCAACACCGGTCCGAGGCCTAATTCGTGGGCGATGGCATAGGCCAGGCTGGTCTTGCCACTGCCCGGCAACCCGGTCACCAGCAGCGGCCGGCGCAGATGGATCGCGGCGTTCACCGCCAACAAGATCCGCTCAGCTCGGGGGGTCAGGGTGGTGTTGTCGTCGCCACGGGGCAGGCGAAAGGTTCGGCCGCGCCGCAGATCCCGTTCATTGCTGGCCGCCATCTTGTCGAGTTTCCGCCAATACTCCGCATCCATGCCGAGCTGATCGGCAGCGGGAGAAGCTTCGGCCTGGCGGTCAAAGCGCCGCCAGGGAGGTGGAGAAGGCCAGCAGCCGGAGGGAGAGGCCTTGCGGTTCCTGCGTTCTTCGGGCTGGAGATCCGCCAGGGCGCTCTGCTCATTGCGGAACAACCACCAGGAGTCCTGGCTGGAGACTTCGGCCGGATCTGGCGTGGGCTTCGACGGGCTGGTGGATCGAGACATAAAAGTGAAGGGGGAGGAGAAGCTGGAACGCGATCGGAGAGGTTGGCGAAATCCGTGCGGTCGCTAACGCCGGTGAAATGAGCGAAATCAACGCGGCATCAGCATCTCGTCAGCGTCGATGTCGAGGGCACCCGAGCCGTCTGGCGGGGCTTGGCTGACGGGCGAACGATCCAAAGGTGGTGGCCAGCGCTCATGGCTATCAACCAGCAACACCATCTCGCGAAAGGCCTGGCCACTGCCATCTTTGTTGAACTGGCCGCGATGAACCGCAGAGGCCAGGGCATAAAACAACTTCAGGGGATCGCTGGCATCTGGATGGTCGAAGGGGTCGGAT
>JBKDOR010000260.1:0-51775 GCA_046342775.1 Synechococcaceae cyanobacterium | reverse complement strand
ACTCAGCCTTTCGGCCTCCTCGCTGGACTTGGTGAACCTAGCAGCTCACCCTTCCGCCTCCACCTCGGGCGGGCTTTCAGGAACTTTCGCTCCCGTTTCGCTCCCCTTGGACATCGGCAGCTGCACGGTTTCCCGCGCAGTTCACCAACATACCACGACGGCCCCGGGGCGCGTCAACATTTCACCCATATCACCCCAAACCGAACCGGCGGACGAAGGCCAGCACCAGCTCCAGCCGCTGGATCACCCCACGCACCAGCTCAGCACCAAGCCCTCGCCACCCCGACCCGACGGGCGCATCCCCAACCCCAGAACCTCTCGCGCCGCCTGCGCTTCCCCCCAGCAACCCCCTCCACCATCGACAGGCGGAGGTTTCAACGCATACAGACCGACAGACCTCGGCAACGCTCGACGGCATCTGGGCGAGCGGTCTTCACTTCTGCAGGGGATACGACCTCAAGGTTGACTGCGCCAGGCGCTCCTTGCAGCCGGGTTTCTGTCGGCACGACTGGCCACCTCTGCGTCTGCGGACTCTTTGACGCTGGGTTGGGCCAGACACGTTGCCGCGGCGGCGTGAAAATCAGGCCCTGTCGGGGTTGGCCTATGCGTTGCTGCAGAGCTCCATCGATGCACAGGGCTCTTGCAATGGCCGAAGCCTGCATCCAGCCTTGGGCCCGAGGGACCTGGGCTACAGATACGCATGAGGTTGCTTTGGCCCTGCTGCAGGGGCCTTGCTCAGGAACCGGGAACAATGCGCAGCAAGACGACCCGACAGCCCAATCATCTGTTGCAAAATGTGATCAGGTGAGCCAACCAATAAAAAAGCCGCGATTACAAGCCGCGGCTCAGGGAGTTCATGGTCTGAGTCGACCAAGGGGTGTTCAGAACAGGCCCAGGGTGAGGGATTTGTCGATCGGCAGACAGGCCCCGATACCCAGGTAAATGGTGAACACTGTGCCGAAGAGAAATGTGGCCATGGCCACCGGACGGCGGAAAGGGTTTTGGAACTTATTGAAGCTCTCAATGAAAGGCACCAGCATCAGACCAAGGGGGACCAGGGTCTGCAGAGCGATGCCCAGGAGTTTGTTCGGAACAACCCTCAGGATCTGAAACACAGGATAGAGGTACCACTCAGGAAGGATTTCCAACGGTGTGGCAAATGGATCTGCCTTGTCCAGCAGCATGGCTGGATCAAGGACAGCCAGCCCAACCAGGCAAGCAAAGGTTCCCAGGATGGTCACAGGGAACATGTAGAGGAGATCGTTCGGCCAGGCCGGTTCTCCGTAGTAGTTATGACCCATGCCCTTGGCGAGTTTTGCCCTCAGGCTGGGATCGCTGAGATCAGGCTTTTTGACGAAGTGCATGGCCGAGAAAGCGTTGGGACAGTGATGGCTGAAATACTAAACCGAAATGTTGATTCAGAGCGGACCCGAAATGCCTTGCTTGCGAATCATCAAGAAATGCATCAACATGAAAACAGCCAGCAGCCAAGGCATGACAAAAGTGTGGAGGCTGTAAAAGCGGGTGAGGGTGGGTTGTCCAACACTCTCGCCGCCGCGCAGGAGTTCAACCATGAAGTCGCCGACCACAGGAATGGCCGCGGGGACGCCACTGACGATTTTCACAGCCCAGTACCCGACCTGATCCCAGGGCAACGAGTACCCCGTGACTCCGAAGGAAACAGTGATGACCGCCATGGTGACGCCCGTGACCCAGGTGAGCTCCCGCGGTCGCTTGAAGCCACCGGTGAGGTAAACGCGGAAGACGTGGAGGATCAACATGAGCACCATCATCGAAGCGCTCCAACGGTGCACAGAGCGGATCAACCAGCCGAAGCTGACGTCCGTCATCAAATACTGGACGGAAGAATAAGCTTCCGCCACAGTGGGCTTGTAGTAAAATGTCATCGCAAATCCAGTGGCGAACTGGATCAGGAAGCAGGTGAGAGTGATGCCGCCCAGGCAATAAAAAATGTTGACGTGAGGCGGAACGTATTTGGCCGAAATGTCATCAGCGATCGACTGGATCTCCAGGCGCTCTTCGAACCAGTCGTAAACGGGGTTCGCCGGGGAGCCGGATCCGGCCGTCGGGGAGGAGTTCGCCATGCAACGGGCGGGTTGGGTTGTGAGAGTCTACCGATCGCCCCGACCGCTGCGTGAGCGCCCAGACCAACGCACTGCCAAGTCCCCCGCCGTCAGCGGCCTTGCGCCCCTGCCTCGGCACCCCGATCCGGCCGGCTTTGATCGCCTCGAGCCTCGCCGGCGTGGCGGGGCCGCGGCTGGGGCCGGAGCCGCTGACCGCGCCCAAGAGCACATTCCAGCGGCTGCGCCATCAGGCGGAGGGGAGCCTGCGGCCATGGATCTCCTGGCTGGTGGGGAGTGCGTTGGCGCTGCAACTGCTGTTCCCTGTCCAGCCCGCCCTGGCCTTGAACGACGCCCAGCAACTGGTGGTGGAGGCTTGGCGGCTGGTGAACCAGAGCTACGTCGATCCCCAACAGTTGGAGGCGGTGCACTGGCGACGCTTGCGCCAACAGGCTCTGGAAAAGCCGATCGAGCATTCCGACCAGGCCTACGACGCGATCGAGGCGATGCTGCAGCCCCTCAACGACCCCTACACCCGCCTGCTGCGGCCCCCTGAGTTCGCCAGTCTACGCTCCAACACCCGAGGGACCGTGACCGGTGTGGGCCTGCAGTTGGGCCTGCGCGACGGCGGCGAGCGGATCGTGGTGATCGCGCCCCTTGACGATTCCCCAGCTGCCGCAGCGGGAGTGGCCAGTGGCTGGGAAGTCTTGGCGGTCAATGGCCTGCAGACGAGCAAGCTGGGTCTGGAGGGCACCGCCGCGGCCCTGCGGGGGGCCGCCGACAGCGAGGTGCTGGTCCAGCTGGCACCTCCAGGACAGCGCCCGCGGGAACTGCAGCTGCGCCGCCGTGCCGTGGACCTGCAGCCGGTGCGCTATCGCCGCTTGGACGGCGTCAACCGCGACCTGGGCTATCTGCGCATCACCCAGTTCAGTGAGCCGGTGCCTCAACTGGTGCGGCAGGCCCTGGCGGAGTTGAGCGCTAGCGGCGGGGGGCTGCCACCGCTGCAAGGGCTGATCCTGGACCTCCGCAATAATTCCGGCGGCTTGGTGAGCGCCGGCCTGGCCGTGGCGGACGCCTTTCTCGACGGGGTCGCCATCGTGGAAACCCATGACCGCAGCGGTGTGGCCGATCGCCCTCAGGCCGGACCTGGACAGCTTTATGGCGGGCCACTGCTCACTCTGGTGAACGGTGGCACCGCCAGCGCCAGCGAGATCCTGGCGGGAGCGCTTCAGGATGGGCAGCGCTCACGGTTGGTTGGCAGCCGCAGTTTTGGCAAGGGCCTGATCCAGACCCTGATCCCCCTGAGCGATGGCAGTGGCCTTGCGGTGACGGTGGCCCGGTATCTGACCCCCGCTGGGAAGGACATCCAGAACCTGGGCATCGTCCCCGACCTGAGCCTTGAGGGGGAGGAACCTCTCAATCCAGGAGGCGAAGGGGACAGCTGGCTCAGCCAGGCGACCCGCTTGCTGGCTTCCGAGCTTCGCAACGCTGCAGTGGCAGGCGGTTCAGGTGGCTGAGCATCGCACCTACCACGATCCGCTGCATGGCGGGATCCGGCTCTGCCGCGACGAGCCGGCCGAGGCCCTGGCGATTGCCATGATCGATACACCACCCTTCCAGCGGCTGAGGCGCATCCGTCAACTGGGCCCGGCATACCTCACCTTCCACGGGGCGGAGTCCAGCCGCTTCACCCACTCCCTCGGGGTGTTGCACCTGGCCAGGCAAGCGCTGGCCCACCTGGAGCAATTCGCCCCTGAACTGGCCCAATGGCGCCCCTTGCTCTACGCCGCCGCCCTGCTGCACGACGTGGGGCATGGACCGCTGAGCCACAGCGGCGAGGAGATGTTTGGCTTTCGCCATGAGACCTGGTCGGGGCGGCTGATCCGCGAGCATGCATCCCTACGAGGGCCGCTGGAGCAGTGCCAGCAGGGCCTCGCAAACACAGTGGCGGACTTGCTGGAGCACGGACGCCATCCCCACCCGGCGATGCTGGCCTTGGTGAGCAGCCAGCTGGACTGTGATCGACTCGACTATTTGCTTCGGGATAGCTACAGCACTGGCACCCGCTATGGCGTGCTGGACCTCGAGCGGTTGCTGGCCAGCCTCACCCTCGCTCCCGACGGCAGTGTGGCCATTCACCCCAAGGGGTTGATGGCGGCCGAGCACTATCTGGTCGTGCGTCAGCTGATGTACCGCACCGTCTACAACCATCGTCTCAACGTTGTTTGCAACTGGCTGCTGCAGCAGGTGGTGGTGGTCGCCCGGCGACTGGGGCCTCGGGCCGTTGAAGCCGACTCCGTCATGGCCCGCTGGTTGTGGCAGATCGACCAATTGGATCTGGAGGCCTATCTGGCCAACGACGACCTCCGCACCGGCTATCACCTGCTGCGCTGGCGCGAGGATGGTCCGGCTGAGCTCGCCGAGCTCTGTGGCCGCCTGCTGGATCGGCGCCTGCCCCAGGCCACCGATGTCAGCGAGTGCAGCTTGGAACAGCGGTTGGAGCTGTTGGCTGAAGCCCAACGTCTCAGTGATCGGCAGGGGCTGGGGTGGGACAACTGCTGCAGTCTTCAACAACGTCGCAGCCGCGGCTATGACCCCTACCGCGGTGGCTTGCGCCTCTGGGATGGCGAGCGGCTGCAGGCTTTGGAGCGATGCTCGACCCTCGTGCAGGCGTTGGCCACCCCGCTCGACAAAACCTGGTTGATTCATCCCCGCGAGGTCACCGCTGCCCTGAGACGCCGCCTGGCCTGCTTCAGCCAGGCCCCTTAGGTTCGGTCGACAGACGCCGCCGCCATGGCCGCCCGCCTGATTCCGGCGCCAACGCCGGCTCTGCCCCATTGGCTGGTGCTGCCTCCACCAGCCACCGCCGCCTCCTGCCTGGAGGAGATCCGCTACGGGCTGGGCAGCGGAGTCCCCCACGGCAACGTGAACCTGGACGCCGGGGACTGGCTGCTGCCGCTGCGGCAGCTGCGGGAGCTCCAGCAGCTGCTGGTTGGCCAGGGCCTCCAGCTTCAGCAGGTGGCCAGCCGCCAGCGCCAGACCTTGGTGGCCGCCGCCGCCCTCGGCCTGGAGACGCTGCTGTGCTCAGTTCCTCTCGCTGCTCCACCACCGGAGGCCCCGCAGCCGAACGCGATGGCGGCTCTGAACATCCATCAGGGGCCGCTGCGTTCGGGGGAACATCTGCAGAGTGATGGATCTGTGTTGCTGCTGGGGGATCTCAACCCGGGGGGACGGATCAGCGCCGCAGGCCATGTGCTGGTGTGGGGACGGTTGCGAGGCATCGCCCACGCGGGCTGCTGCGGCGATCGGAGCGCCCGGATCGTGGCCCTGCAGCTGCGGCCATTGCAGTTGCGCATTGCTGAGATGGTGGCTCGCGGCCCGGAAGACACCGCCGCGGCCGGGATGGCCGAGCAGGCCCACCTGGTGGATGGTGTGATTCAGATCGATCCCGCCAGTCCGCTCTGGCCCTTGACGGAGAGGGGCCGCTGAGCGCTGCCGATCCCCGCAGCCTTCTCCGGCTGGGCCTGAGTTCAGCTGTGGGGCGTGGCGTTGAGCAGGCCGATGGAGCCGAGCACGCCGCAGACGGCCATGAACAGCAACGGCGAAAGCCGCGTGCGCAGCATCAGGAAGCAGACCACGCAGGAGGCCACCAGCCCAGGCACGTTCGTATCGGACACCTTGAGGATCTTGACGCCAACGGCAAACAGGATTCCGAGGGTGATCGGGCCCAGAGCTTTTTCGAAGGCCTGCCGCCAGGGGGAATGGCGCAGCTTGGTCCAGCTCAGACAGGCCAGCACCATCAACAGAGTGGAAGGGAGCAGGATCGCCAGCTCAGCGGCCACCCCCATCAGCACCGACCAGAAAGGCCCATCACGCCAGGCCGCCCCCATCCCCAGCAAGCCAACGATCATCGAGCTGGGGCCTGGTGCCGCTTCGGCCAGGGCGTAGAGATCCGCAAATTGGCGTGAACTCAGCCAGCAGAGTTGCTCCACCACCAGGGAGTGATAGTCGCTCAAGAGTGTGTTCCCTCCCCCGAGAGAGAACAGCGACAGGCCGAGGAAGGTGCTTAGCACCTGCCAAAGCAGGCCGAGGTGAGACAACTGTTGGAGCTGGCAGCTGGCGGCCGCGAAGGTGTGGGCAACCGCAGTGGCGGCGAACCACCCTGAGGGAAGTGCAGCCAAGGCCCAGGGCGACGCGTTGACCAACATCACGGATCAGAGGGGCGCCGACGCGGCCAGTACCAGACCATGGCGATCGGACCAGCGACCAAAGTCAAGGGAATGATGCCGACGTGGAAGAACGTCATCGCCAGGAACGAACCGCCCGCCAGCAGCAAGGCGACTGGATCGTGCCAATAATCATCGAGGATCTTGAAGCCCATGGAGAGCGCCATGCCGGCGGCGGCCGCCACCACTCCCGCGAGCACCCGATCGACGCTCGGCACCATGTGCACCTGGAAATAAATCACGCCCACTAGCATCAGCAGGCTGAAGGGCACCAGCAGCATTCCGGCCATCGCAGCGATGCCCCCAGGCAGACCACGAAAAAAAACGCCGATATAAACGGCCATGTTGATCTGATTCGGCCCCGGCAGCAGACGAGCCACGGTGAGACCCGTAAGGAACTCTTGGTCGGTCATCCAGCGGCGCTGCTCCACCACAACGCGTTGGCTCCAGGCGGAAAGCCCTCCTCCGAAGGCCATCAACGCCACCTGCAGCATGCCCATGAACAGCTGGCCCAGGCTGGGAGGTTGCCTGCTGATGTCTGGCGGGCAGCCGCCAGGCGGATGTTGAGAATCAGTCATGCACAAAGTGGGGATCGGGTGGCAACTCGCCCTGCTCATGCAAGCTCGGGTCCAGGGGATCCGGAGCGCTGTATTTGGTGGCCGCTTCCCAGTCGGCCGCGAAGGTATCCCGCAGCCGAGCCACCACCGCGGGGGCATCGCTCTCGATGCCGAGTTCACGGCGAAGATCGAAGGCGCTGCGATCAATGTTCATGGAGCCAGTCTGGGCATAGGCCGAATCGACCAAGATCAGCTTGGCGTGCAGTTTGAGATGCTTCTGGCGGCGTACCTTGACCCCGAACCGCTGCATCATTCGCAACGAGGAAAAGGTGTCGTAAATGTCCCAGTCGCTGATGCCATGTTTACCTCCGCAGAGCACGCGCACCTTCACGCCTCGATCGCGGGCGCAAATGATCCGTTCGAGAATCACCGCATCCACAAACTTGGGATGTTGAATCCAGAGCGTCTCCTCGGCTGAATCGATGATGCGGGACATTTGCCCACGACTGTGGGCGCTGCTCCAGACCAGCCCCACTCCAAGATCAGGCTGGAAGAACTGGCGGTGCCAGTCGGCCTCAAATCCGGCAATCACCTGTTGCACCACTGCGGGATTGTGGCTGACCACGCCATAATCGCGGGTTTGGGTGAAATATTTATCGGCTAGATTAAAGGTGGCAATCAGGACCTGCTGACCATCGATCACCATCGATTTTTCATGGGTGACGGGAAATGCCTCACTCGTCCAAGCGACCTGAATGCCCCATTCCTTGAGACGGTTATAGACATCATCATTCCAGCGTTCACCACCGGAGGTGTGGGGGTTGAGCATCACCCGGATCTCCACCCCCCGCTGGTGCGAGCGCAGCAGAGCATGCTCCACGGCATCGGACATCAGCTTGAACTGCTTGAGCAGAAGCTGCTTTTGGGCCTGATCGACCAGGGCAACCACCGCGTCGGCGCCGTCATCGGGCATGACGATCAGACGCTGCTGGGGGTGCTGGGGATCGGGCACGAGGATGATGTCTGGCTACGAATCTGACAATCTTGTTCTACGTGGGGTTGGCGCAGCCTGTCGAGTGTCAGCGGAGGCGGCCTGGCGACGGATCCACTTCCTAATCTTGATCGACCCCGACAGCCGCTGTGTCCACTGCCCGAATCATCCTGATCTGCTCCGGCAAGGGCGGCGTCGGCAAGACCACCCTGACCGCCAATCTGGGGATCGCCCTCGCCAGGCTGGGTGAACGCACCGCCGTGTTGGATGCTGACTTTGGTTTGCGCAACCTCGATCTCTTGTTGGGATTGGAGAATCGCATCGTTTACACAGCTCAGGATGTGCTGGCCGAGACCTGCCGGTTGGAGCAGGCCATGGTGCGCCACAAGCAGGAGCCCAACCTGTCGCTGTTGCCCGCCGGCAACCCGCGCATGCTCGAGTGGTTGACGCCGGAGGACATGACCTCGATCGTCGCCCAACTGGCCGCGAGCTCGGACTACGTGTTGATCGACTGCCCTGCCGGGATTGAGGCGGGCTTCAAGAACGCCGCGGCCGCGGCCGAGGAGGCGATCGTGATCACCACCCCCGAGGTGTCCGCCGTTCGGGACGCTGATCGGGTCATCGGCCTGCTCAACACGATGGCGGTGAAACCGGTGCAGTTGGTGCTCAACCGGGTGCGGCCACGCATGATGGCCTCTCAGGAGATGCTCACCGTCGATGATGTGACCGACATCCTGGCGTTGCCCTTGCTGGGCTTGGTGCTGGAAGACGAACAGGTGATCGTGTCTACAAACCGTGGTGAACCCCTCACCCTCCAGGGGGGCTCTTCGCCGGCTGGCCAGGCCTACATGAATGTGGCGCGGCGCCTGCGCGGTGAGGAGGTGCCGCTGATCGATCCCTCCAAGCAACGCCAAGGGCTGCGGGCTCGGCTGCTCAACAAACTCCGCCGGACCACCGGCCTGTTCTGAGCGTCATGCCCCTTCTTGATTTCATCAACCGGCTGCTGGGACGCCAGAAACCCTCCGCAACCATGGCTCGGGAGCGCTTGCAACTGGTGCTCGCCCATGACCGCAGCGACCTCAATCCCGAGTTGTTGGAGCAGATGCGCCGCGAAATCCTCGAGGTGGTGCAGCGCTACGTCGAAATCGATCTCGAAAGTGGCGATGTCAGCCTCGAAACCGAAGACCGTGTCACGGCGCTCGTGGCCAACTTGCCGATTCGTCGCGCCCGCCCCCAGCCCCTTCCGCCTCCGCCCAGCGCGGGATCCGCTGAGTCCCGCCCCGATCTTGCTTCCACCAGCGCGGAGCCCGTCCCTGCGGTCGAGGCCACTGAACCCGATGGAGAGCGGCACCAGCAGGGTGTCCCCCCCGCGGTGGTGGAGCCCGAAGCCTGACGTTTCCCCAGCGACCTGGCGTGCCGCTCACAGCCCTTCAGGCGCGGCAGAGATCGACGCTGGGAAACCTTGAGCAAGAGTTTCTCCAAGCCATGGCCGACTCCTGCCAGCAAGCCCTCACACCGGCCGAGGAACGGGTTCTCGCCGTGTTGCGCCGCGGCCAGAGCAACCGATCCATTGCCGCTGAGCTGGTGCTGAGCCCCCGCACCGTTGAGGGGCACATCGCCAATCTGCTGATCAAGACCGGCTGCCGCAACCGCTCCCAGCTGCTGCTGTGGGAGCTGGCCCGGGGATAGGCTCAGAAGAGGTGATCACCACCCCCCAGCCGGCTTAGCTCAGCGGTAGAGCAGCGCTTTTGTAAAGCGAAGGCCATCGGTTCAAATCCGTTAGCCGGCTTGTCTCCTCCCCGATCCCAGCCAGACCCCTGGCCCTAAATGCCAGGGCAGGCCGCGCTGGCACAGGCGGGGGCACGAGCAACCCTGAAGAGATGGCGAAAGCTCAGGGAGCATCCGGACGATCTCTCTACGGTTTGGGCAGAACTGAAGTCTCTTGACGCCTTCCTCCGCGGCACCACGGATCCCGCCCGACTCTGAGCCGGGTGGCCCAGCCACGCCCCAGCCAACCGCGAGGGACCCACGACAGCTTCTTCCCCCAGCCGCCCCCGGATCCAGCATGTCGAGCCCACCTCCCCGCACCAGCGGCCATCGGCCTGCCTGCAGCGTCAGTCGTCGCGGTCGGCCACCTGGCCCCCAGCGCCGCCCGGGTGCCTGCCTCACTGCCGGGCAGCGGCAAGCCTTGGAACCCGACGGCTGGGAGAGCCTCAGCGGTCGCGCCCAGATCCTGCTGGCGGCCGCCTCCCAGCTGGATCAACAGATCCAGGAGCGAATCACCCTGGAGAGCATGTGCCGCTGGCTGGAGCTGGACGCCCACAACCTCACAGCCGCGTTCAAACAGTTCCACGGCTGTTCGATGAGCGCCTATCTGCAGCAGTTCCGTGCGCGCTGCCTGTTTCAGGCCATGGCCGCTGAACCCCAGGCCAGCCTTCTCAGTCTGTTCCGGCGCTACGGCCTCGGTCCCACCCCCAGCGAACGGCGCTGCTTCCGCAACCAGTTCGGTCTCTCGATCGAAGCGCACCAGCAGCATTGCCGGGAGCACCAAGCCGCGGACAATCCTCAGTTCGCGGCCCAGCCTGGGCTCAGCGCCATGGAAGAAGCACTCTCACAGCTGGCGCTGGGCAGGGCCACAGGCCTTGAGCACCAGGTTGCGGGCTGCGGCAGGTCCACAACCGGCCCATACAACGCCACGATGTCGGTGCCAGGTCCGTTCTGATCAGGCCGCTGAGGCGAGGCTGGAGAACATCCAACGCGGCAAACGCCCCTGCGGCTGGGAGAACCAGCACTTGTGGCGTCGCCATCGCAGACCTGGCTGCACCAGAGCTGCTTCAGCCTGACGGCGTGAGGGATGGCTGGCGGGCTGCTTGCACGAGAACCAGTGACATGGGATCCCGCTGCCCCTGGATCAGTTGGACGCGGACCCGTTGCACCCAGACGCGTTGCACCCAGACCGCGTGCATGGATTTGGTGGCGCCTGGCTGTTCAGCTCCGCCAACGCCCATAGCCTGGTGAGGTCTGGGCAGACGCCATGGCGATGTCGCCCGATCCAGCCAGCTCCCACCCCGTCCAGTCTCCGGGTCCCGACACCGACCTGGGCACTGCTGCAGCCACGGGTCCTCCCAGCCCAGGCGGCTGCGACCGCTTCAACATCGGCGACGCCCTGCATGACGGCATGACCGCCTTCCGTCGCGCGCCGCTGAGCTTCTCGCTCTTCTCCGCGGGGCTGACCGGGCTCCAGGTGCTGCTGTTGCCGCTGCAGGAGCGGCTCTTGGTGGAGCCCGGTCGGAGCCTCCAGCCCCTGGATGTGGTGCTGTTCCTGCTCGGCTTCCACCTCAGCCTGGCCGTCAGCCTTTGGGGCAGCCAGGGCCTGGTGCGGGGCGCCTGGGAGGCACTGGCTGGACAGCGACCCACCCTGATCAGCCTGCTGCGTTGGGATGGGAAGGGGTTTGCCCGGCTGATCAAGGCCTGGGCGCTGCTGGGATTGCTGTTGGTGATCCCGCTGGTGGTGCTGCTGGCGGCACTGGGGATCGCGCTGCTGCTGGCGGCGACGGTGCGCGGCGGCAGCCCTCAACCGGAGCCGCTGATGCTGGCCAGCCTGGTGGTGGGCGCGGTGGCGTTGGCGGCGTTGGGCGCTTTCGGGCTGCTACTCACTTACTTGGGCGTGAATCAGCAGTTTCTCGCCCAGATCGCCCTGTTGGAAGGCACGAACGGCATCACCACGCTGAGACGAGGCCAGAAGCTGGTGGATCACCAGTGGCTGCTGCTGCTGCTGTTGCTGCTGATCAAGGCCTTGCTGCTGCTGCTGGGCGGCCTGCTGGCCTTCATCACCCTGGGCATCGGCTGGATCCTGGCCTGGCCGCTGGTCAGTTGCATCACCACCGCGGCCTACCGCCAGTTGCGTCAACGCGAATCGGGTGCGACTGCCGCTTGGGAGGGGCAGCTCAACCGAACCGGCTGAATACCGAACCACCGGTGAGCAGGACGAACCCGACGACCCCGATCACGCTGAGCAGCACATGGGCGAGGCGGCTGACCAACATTCCCGCCACCACCGCCAGCCCCACCGTCAGTGAGCGGGCCAGGAGCCGCGGCGGTGACCCAGCCCCGGCAGCCCTGAGTTGGGCACCCAACTCCCCAACACTGGCACCCAGCAGCGGCCCGACCAGCGCGCCCAACAGCGGCCCGCCCACGGGCAAAGCGGGCAGCAGGCCGAGCAGGCCAATCAATAGACCGACGCCGGCGCCGAGATAGGCCCAGCGACTGGCTTGCAGCCGAGCGGCACCGAGCAACAGCCCGAGGGCTTCAGCCCCCCAGCCCAGCACCAGCAGCAATGTGGCCAGGGCCAGCGGCGGCCAGCCCGCCTGCCAGCCCACCGCCAGGCACCAGACAGCGGCCCCCAAGGGCAACAAGGTGAGCCCAGGCAACACCGGCAGCAGCGTTCCGGGGATCGCCAGCAATTGGATCAACAATGCCAGCCACCAGAGGAGGTCAGCGGACTGCAGCTGCATCGGTTGGGCCGGCCGGCGATGGTGCAAGCCATTCAATCTGCATCCCGGCTTTCCAGAAGCGGATCGTGCCGCGCCCCAGGCCGTCGGAGTCGGCTGCCGCGACGGCCGATGCTGTTCGGGCCGAGCTGGCCGCGACGCCCTGGCCGATGGCATCAGTCGGCGCTGGCGGGTTGGCGGCGGGCCAGGCGCAGTCGGGCGGAGCGGCTGCGGGGGTTCGCGGCCTGTTCGCTCGCGGAGGCCTTGATCGCCTTGCGGCTGATGCGTTCGAGGCGCTGATCGCTCAGGAACGCCTGCTTGACGCGCCGATCCTCAAGCGAATGGAAGCTGATGATCGCCAGCACGGCCCCCGGAGCCAGCCAGTCGGGGGCCAGCAACAGGAAGCGATCGAGCACCTCCAGCTCGCGATTCACGGCGATGCGCAGGGCCTGGAAGGTGCGGGTGGCGGGATGGATGCGGCCGCGGCGCGCGGCGGGCGGGTAGCAACCTGCCACCACAAAGGCCAGCTCAGCCGTGGTGCGCGGCTGGGACGGAGCAGCCCAAGGCCCATGCTCCTTGAGGCGCCGGGCAATGCGGCGCGACAGGCGCTCCTCTCCGAAGGCATAGATCAGATCGGCGAGCGCGGTCTCCTCCATTCGGTCGATCAGCTGGGCGGCGGTCTCGCCACAGGCGTTGTTCATGCGCATGTCCAGCGGACCCTCGAGCCGAAAGCTGAAGCCCCGCTCGGCGACATCCAGCTGGGGACTACTGACCCCCAGATCGACCAAAGCCCCCTGGATCGGCAGATCCGGCACGAAATCCGCGAAGTTGCTGGCCACGATCGTGACCCGTGGTGCGAAGCGGGCCAGCGCCGCGGCGGCGGCGGCGCGGGCGCTGGGATCCTGGTCGAGGCCAATCAGCCGAAGGGTGGGGTGGGCCGCCAGCAACTGGCCCGCATGCCCGCCGCCTCCCAAGGTGCAGTCGAGCAGCGTGGGGGGGCGGCCATCGGGGAGCGCTGGGGCCAGCTCGGCAAAGGCCGTCAGCACCTCGGCCGCCAGGACGGGGCTGTGCAGGAAGTCGCTCTCAGGCGCAGCGGCGGGGAGGCCATCCATGGCATCCGTCCTAAGCGAGCCGGCGCCTGCCTCTGAATGAGGCGGCGGTTTCGACACCGCGGGCTCAGCGGCGCCGCGTCGACCAACGGGAAGCCAGGGAGCGGGAACCAGCCTTGCCGCGGCTGTCCTCGACGTGCCTGCCCGCAGCGTCAGCAGGACAGAGGCTGGACTCTCGCTGGGCCTCACTCCGCTTGCGCCATTCGCGGTCGTCGTGGAGGCCGCAGCCGCCCCTGGCGGCAATCGCCACAGGCGCCCCCAGGATCACGCCTCAACCTTCTTAGAATCACCTTCACCAAGGCCACGGCGCCCCCGAATGACCCAGCTGGAAACGCGCACCGAGCCGATGGTGATCAACTTCGGCCCCCACCACCCCTCGATGCACGGGGTGCTGAGGCTGGTGGTCACCCTCGACGGCGAGGACGTGGTGGACTGCGAGCCGGTGATCGGCTACCTCCATCGCGGCATGGAGAAGATCGCCGAGAACCGCACCAGTGTGATGTACGTGCCCTATGTGAGCCGCATGGACTATGCGGCGGGCATGTTTTACGAGGCCATCGTGGTAAACGCTCCCGAACGGCTCGCCGATATTCCGGTGCCGAAACGGGCCAGCTACATCCGAGTGTTGATGCTGGAGCTCAACCGCATCGCCAATCACCTGCTTTGGCTGGGTCCCTTCCTTGCTGACGTCGGTGCCCAGACGCCATTTTTCTATATCTTCCGCGAACGGGAGATGATTTACGATCTCTGGGAGGCCGCCACAGGTCAGCGACTGATCAACAACAACTATTTCCGGATCGGTGGCGTCGCCGTTGACCTTCCCTATGGCTGGCTGGAGAAATGCCTCGACTTTTGCGACTGGTTCGGCCCGAAGATCGATGAATACGAGAAGCTGATCACCAATAACCCAATCTTCCGCAAGCGCATCGAAGGTTTGGGCGAAATCAACCGAGAGCAGGCGATCAACTGGGGCCTGTCAGGTCCGATGCTGCGCGCCTCCGGGGTGGCTTGGGATCTCCGCAAGGTCGATCATTATGAGTGCTATGACGACTTTGACTGGGATGTGGCCTGGCAAACCGAGGGGGATTGTTATGCGCGCTATCGCGTGCGCGTCGAGGAAATGCGCCAGTCGCTGAAGATTCTGCGCCAGGCGTGCGCCCAAATCCCCGGTGGCCCATTTGAAAATCTTGAGGCTCGCCGCATGGCCGAAGGCAAGAAGAGTGAGTGGTATGGTTTCGACTATCAATATGTCGCCAAGAAGGTTGCCCCCACCTTCAAGATCCCCTCCGGCGAACTCTATACCCGTCTCGAATCCGGCAAGGGTGAGATTGGCGTATTTATTCAGGGCAACGATGACGTGACTCCTTGGCGCTTCAAGATTCGAGCGGCCGATTTCAATAATTTGCAGATTCTTCCCCACATTCTTAGGGGGAATAAAGTGGCCGACATTATGGCCATCCTTGGCTCCATCGACGTGATCATGGGGTCGGTGGATCGTTAATTCTTCTCTGGGAGGTCAAAGTCTTTCTCGTGTTTATATGGCTTACTTGTATCGTCCCTCTGGGCTGAGTGTTGCCGCACAAGAACTTTCTCCACTGAACTAATATCTGTATTCATGCCCATGCCCATGTTCTTCTGTTGTTCCTCTTGATCGAGGTATGGGGTCAGGTCTGATCAGCGGCGGCGACTTCCACGCCTCACACAACCGCGGTGGCTCAGCTCATGGTCACCTAGCTTCCTCCCCACTCCATGTCTGCGCCATCTGATCCAGGATCTGATCCCAGGGCCTCAAGACGGCGCGCAACCACTGGCATCCCTCACCCTGTCTCCAGCAGTGGATCCCCCGGCAACCCGCCGCGGCTCAATCGGCGTCGCCGCCTGGATCTGCCGCACCACTTGGGTCGTTTTGGCTTTCTGATCCCCGGAGCCCTCACCCTCTATTTGGCCGCCAAGGGCGCCAATCCCGTCCTGCCCGGCTTTGCCTGCCCCCTGCGGGCCCTGACCGGCATTCCCTGCCCCACCTGCTTCCTCACCCGGGCCACGGCGGCCGCGCTCAACTTACGCCTGGCGGAGTCACTGCAACTTCATGCTTTCGGTCTGCCCTTAGCCCTGCTGCTGTTGGTCTGGTCTGTGCTGGCGATCCGGCAGCAACGCTTGCCGATCTTCCCCTTAAAAGGCAACCTTCTGGCCTGGTCTGCGGTCGCCCTGCTGTTGTACTGGCTGCTGCGCTTGATCAGTGGCTACGGTTTTGGGCTGGCTGCCTTTCCGATCAGCCGCTGAGCGACTAGTCTCGAAGTCGATGCCGGTCCTGTTCACCGATGCGGCAGCGCTTAGGGGCTGGGGAGAGCAACGGTGGAACGATGCATCGACGCCGGTGCGATGTTGAATTCAGGATAGAATGCCGAGGCGATAGGCGGAATTCTGCACGTAAAAAATAGTGAGCTGAGAGAGGATGATCGAACCCAGCAGCGAAGCGCCAGTCATCGCCAATGCCAGCGCGCTATATGGAATCAGCAGCCCGATGTTCTGGCTGGCCAGGATGGGCCTTAGCCCGATTGTCAAGGCCACAACCACCATCAAGGAGGCGACAGCTACCAAGGCCAAGAGTAGCCAGGCGATCAGTTGAATGAGCAAAAACTGCCAAGCCTTGGCATGGCCATAAACCGCCTGGAAGGAACTGATCAAAGCTTCACCAACCGATTGATCGGTGGTGAAAATGCGGTTGATGTAGACCGGCATCACCATGGCGATCGCCAAGCCTGGAAGGACACAAAGCAACAGGCCGACGACGATCCACACAGTGGCTAATACACCAGCGAGGAAATAGCGAAGTGGCCGTTGAGCCAACAGCCGCAGGGCGGTCGCGGGTGTGATCACCTTGCCAGTTGCGTAGTTGAGGGCAGGCACCGCCGTGAGCAGCACACCAACAAGGTTGGCCGCCAAGGTGAAGGAGATTTGCAGAAGCTGGTGTAGCGCCACCCTCACGCTGGTGTTCAAATCCGCAGAGGAGGATTGGCCCATCCCCGCCCCTGGACCGGGCCCAGAGCCGAAGAGCAAATTTGCCAAAACGTAGCCGAGCAAATTCAGGCCACCAATGATCAGGATGATCACCGCCACCGTGAGCAGATGCGGGCGCAAGCCCTGCCAAGCCCTCTCGAGGCTGGGCTGCTCATCGGCAAATGGTGCAGCCAAGTGGAAACCCCGGGTACCCGGTGGCGCATCGATCAACCCCACAGGAGGCAGATCAGCCATTCAGGCAAGGGATGACCTACGCCAGGTCCGACGACCGATTCTGGTAAACCATCTTCAACACGGGGACAGGATTGATGGCCGGCAGCGGTCTGGGCACCTGGATATTTCTGAGCATGGTGGACATTGCCTGGCACTGTGCTCAGCTGGCATGCCCCATTCACCAGCCCAATCCAGCGAGGTGCTGACCCTGGATGGGTGCGCCTAGGCCGATCCGATCCACCCCTCACCGTGGCCACGGGCCATTCACCACCTTCGCCCCATGGATTCGAGCTCCTTCACCCAGCTGCGCCGCACCGTGCGCTTCGGTGACACCGATGCCGCTGGCGTGATGCACTTTCACCAGCTGCTGCGCTGGTGCCATGAGGCCTATGAGGAGAGCCTGGAGCGCTACGGTCTGGCTCTGGCGGAGATCTTCCCGAGTGGCGAGCCTGCGCCTGCGGTGGCTCTGCCCATCGTGCATTGCAGCGCCGATTACCGGGCGCCGTTGGTGTGCGGTGAGCGCCTCACCATCGCGCTGAGCCCCGAGCGGCTCGATCCCAGCTCTTTCGCGATTCATTTCCGCTTCGACAGCGGCGACCACACCGCGGCCATCGCCCTCACCCGCCATCTGGCGATTGAGCGTCTCAGCCGGCGTCGTTGTTCGCTGCCGGTGCCGATCCAGCGCTGGTTGGAGGCCGCCAGCCTGGAGCAGGGGGTGCGCCCCTTGTAGTCCGTTGCCGCCAGATCCAAGCCACTGCCGCAATTTGCAACGGCAACAGACTCAGAAGGGCCGCCGCAAGCGGCCAGAGACGTTCCCCCAGTGAACCCTGCAGAGCCGCCCTGGCCAGGGCCGCCAGCAACAACGCCAGCAGCCCAGGTCTCAGAACCACCGCTGCTGGCTGATCAGGTAGAGATCGTTGAACTCTTCCGGTGTTTTGGTGAGGTCAATGATCCCTTCGACCAAGCCGATCACTCCGGTCGCGAAACTGCCAAGGCCACGGCTGAGCACCGGGATCCCCAGCAGGATGAGCCCCTCCTTGGTGTCACCCAGAACGAACTGATGCACGCCAAACGTACCCAGGAAAATACCCAAGAGGCCAGTGCAACTTGCGGTTGCTCACCCCTGTCAGGGACAGCTTTTCCATCCCTTTTCAGCTGATCGAGGAATCCGTTACCTCGCTGGGGCGACGCTGTCATCCCCACGGCTCAGGTGATTGGCCAGCCAGGCACGCCAGCGCCGCTGCTCCCACTTGCCGGCGGCGCTCGGCGCCAGCTCAGGGCAGAGGAGCCAGCGGCTGGGCCGTTGCGAAGGCGGCAGCTGGCGCGCCAACTGCGCCAACAGCTCCAGCCCCATCGGCTCGGCGCCGGTGCTGTGCTCCGCACCGATCCCGAAGCTCTCGTCCGCCACAGCGCCCGAGCCTTCAGCTGCCCAATCGCCGTCGAGCTCACCGCCGTCCAGCCGGACCAACGCCACAAGTCGCTGGCCCCAGCACGGGTCATCCTCTGACAGCAGCAGCAACTCCGCCACCGGCAACCGAGCGGCATGGATCAAGGCCAGCAGACGCTGGCGCACCTGCTCGGGGAACACCGTCTCGCCTCCGCTGTTGATGGCTCCATCCAGCCGGCCCCGCACCTCCAGGCTGGCCCCGGCATCCGCCGCCATGTCGTTCCAGCCACCGGCATCACCGCTGCGCCACCAGCCATCGGCGGCGGCGAAAGGCAGCAGGCGTCCCGCCTGCCACCAGCCCGGGCTGAGACGGCCGGTGCGCAGGGCAATGGCGCCGCAACGCCCCTCCAGGCGCAGCTCCACATCGGCCAGCGGCGGCCCGCATCCGCTCTCCCCAGCCAGGAATCGCGCTGGCGGCAGGGCGCACACCATCGCCGCCGTCTCCGTGGCGCCATAGCAGGGGGCCAAGGGCAGGTCGGCGTGGCGGGCCCGCAGCGCCAGGTCGTCAGGCAGGGCGGCACCGCCGACCCAGATCACGCTGCAGCGCGCCAGCCAGGCCGTGCCCGCTGGACAGGCCAGTAGCCGGCGCAGCTGGGTGGGCACCACCGACAGCAGCACCGGGCGGGATGCCGGCAGCGCACAGGCATCGGCCAACAGCTCAGGCTGGCGCAGGAGCGTTGGCGGCAGCCATCTCAGCTCTGCCCCCCAGCACTGGCAGCGGATCAGCGGCAGCAGGCCGCTGACATGATGCAGCGGTAGCGCCGCCAGATGCAGGCAGGCGGCGGGATCGAATCCCTGGGCCGTCAACCAGGCAGCTGTTGCCGCGGCGGAGGCCTCGAGATGGCCCAGGGGCAGGAGGCACCAGCGGCGAGCACCACTGCTGCCGCCGCTGCCGAGCACCACCGCGGGGCCCCAGGTTGTGATCACCTGGTGCATGGCATCGGCCGGCCTGGCCATCGCTCGTTGGTCCTTTGCGCTCTCCAGCGGGGGGGGGCCTGGATCGGGAAGAGCGGCTCTGGCCGTGGCCTTGCCCTGCGCATGGTTGGTGTCGGGCTTCGGTGTTGGGCCCCCCAGCACGGCCTGGCGCAACGCCTGCCACTCCTCCGTCACCGCCAACCCCACCAGCGCACGACGCTGCCCGTGGTGGCGCAACTCGGCCAGCAGGGCCAGGGGGTCGTCCAGGCAGCGGGCCAGGGCCAGGGTCATGGGTTGAAGCAGCGGTCCGCTGCTTGCCACACCCGCTGGGGGTCGGACGCGAACAGATCACCCGCTGGCCGCCAGCTCGGAGCCAGGCCCGGAGCCGTCGGGGTAGGGCCCCGGCTCTGCAGCGCCGCCAGATGCGCCAACCAGCGGCGGCCGATTCCCGTCTCCAAAGCTGTGCTGACCATCAGCCGGGGCTGCCCCTGGCGCAGGGCCGCCAGCAACGGCCGCGGATCCCCCTCCAGCAGTGGCCTGCGCACCACCCAGCCCGGCCAGGGGCTGGGTGGTGCGCAGGCCTGTCGCAGCGATTCATCCAGGGCGACGGGCAACTGCCGGGCCAGGGCCAAGAGTCCCTCGGCGTCGGCCGGATCCAAGGGCTGCTCCAGCCACTCCAGACGCGTTTCACCGGCCAGCCGCCGCGCCCAGGCGGCGGCGGTGGAGCGGTCCCAGCCGCCATTGGCATCCAGGCGCAGCCGGGCAGCGGCAGGCAACAATGCCAACAGGCGATCCAGCGTCTGGCGTTCCAGGTCATCGTCGCCAGCGGCAACCTTCCATTTGAACGTCAACGGCGCCTCCTTGGCTCCTGCCGCGGCCAACGGCGCAGCGGCGCAGGAGAAATCAGTGGCGGCGGCGCCAGCCGAGCCCGTTGCAGCCGCGAAGATGGAATCCTGCCCGTCTCCGGTGGGAGGTCGGGGGCCAGCGCGAGCACCCGATTCCAGCGGCGCCTGCCTTTCCAGGCAGTCCGACAGAGCCTGCAGGGCCGCATCGCCCGCCGGCAGCAGCCAGGCGGAGGGTGGCGCCGGTAGCCAGCAACCCTCCCGGGCGAAGGGTTCGCCGTGAAGCTCCGCCAGGGCCAAGCCCAGGGCACAGGCCAACGGCGCCGGCAGCGAGGGCAGCAGAGCCTCCAGCTCCTGACGCCACCAGGCCCCTTGCAGCGTCTCGATGGCTTTGGCCAGGCCGGTCGGCGCTTCAGGCCACGCCACCGCCTCCCCCCAACCCAGGCCGCTGGGGCCGTGCAGCCGCACCAACCAACCCTGTCGTTCCTGTAGCGCCCCATGGGCCGTGACCAGGGCCCGCGGCAGGCGGAAGCGATACGCGCGCCAGTCCAGATGCAACAACTCCGCAGCCGGCTGCCCAGCAGGGCAAGGCACGGGGACAGCCTCGGCGGCGGAGGGCGGGCGGGGCGGGCTCACAACCGCAGCGGCAGGCCCACCCCCTCCAACCAGGGGGCGACGGCCAAGCCGCCTGCCAGCCCGAACCCGCTCAGCGCCTGGAACCGCAGCGCCAGAAACTTGCTGCCCGCAATCCGCTCCGGCTCGTCGTGGTGGTCGCGCAGCAAACCGATGAGCTGTCGCGCTGGGGCCAGCCCCAGCCCCGCCAGCAGAGCGCTCATGGGCCACTGGCCCAGCAGCACCGGAGACCACTGCAAGGCCAGCGAAACGGCAACAAGCCAGGGCACCAGAGCCGCCGCCCGGGCGGTGCCGAGCCGCACCACCGGCGATCGCTTGCCATGGGAGGCATCTTCGGCCACCTGGTGGAAATGGGAGCAGAACAGCACCAGCGTGGTGGCCAGAGCCGGGCCGCTGCCCAGGGCCAGGGCCGTCCGCCAAGGGATGCCGGCCGCCGCCTCCGCCGCCGGAGCCAAGGCCAGCAGGGCCGCCGCCGTGGCAAAGGGTCCGAAAGCCAGCCAGCAAAGCGGTTCCCCAATCCCGAGGTAGCCAAGCCGGAACGGCGGACCCTGGTAGAGGTAACCAAGACCGCAGCAGGCCAGCACCAGAGCCAACACCAGAGAACTACTGCGCAGGGCCACCAGGACCATCAAGGCCAGCCCCAGCACCAGGGCCCCATTGGCCAGCAGCGCAACGCGATCGCGGCGCCCGGTGAGGTTGACCAGCGAGTGGGGCTTCCCCTCGGCATCGACACCCGTATCGGCATCAAAGACATCGTTGGCAAGGTTCTCCCACGCCAGCAGCAGCACCGCCGCCAGCAGAAACGCCAGCAGTTGCCCTAGCCGCACCGGCAAGCCCTGGCCGCTGCGCCAGCCGGCCGCCAGCAGCACCGGCATCACCGCCACGGCATACATCGGCCACTTGATCGCGGCCTTCCACAGGCCCCTGCGGCCGGGATCGGCGTAACGGCTTGCGACGACCTGGGGTTCGGAGATCACGGCGATGGCCGCCAAGCATTGGATGACCCATACATTTGAGCAGCCTTCCTCGCAAGTCCAGAGGCCGCGAGCCGGTGCAGCCACCTCCCAGCGTCGCCACCACCAGCTTCAGCGGGTTGCTGGAGGCCGCCAATCGGGCGGCCCAGCGCCTTGAGGCCGACTGTCGCCGACGCGGCGAAGATGATGGTGTGCTGAGCCTGGCGGTGCCGCTCACGCCGCTGGATCCCCTGGCCGTGTTGCCCCACCTGCCGGCCGACCGCGCCCAGGAGAGCCATGTCAGCGGCGCCCTCGGTGGAGGCTTTCGCATGCTCTGGGATTCGGCTCCCGGTCTTTGCCTGGCCGCCAGCGGCCGCTGTAACAGCCTGGAGCTGAGCGGTCCCCGCCGTTTCGAGCTGGCCCAACGGTTCAGCAGCCTCAGCCTGAGCCGCCTGGTCCAGGCTCCAACGGACTCTCCTCCCATGGCCCGGCCACGGGTGCTGCTGGCCTTTGCCTTCTTCGACAGCCCCCTGGAAGCCGGTGCCGGTCCAGCGGGGCTGCAGGCGGTGCTGCCTCGCTGGCAGCTCAGCCGCCAGGGACACCACGGTTGGCTGCGGCTGCAGCGCAGCCTCGGCGGAGAGATCACCCCGCGGCGGGTGGCGGAGGAACTTTGGGAGACTGCCCGCCACCTTGAAGCGCTGTCTCTGGACCAGGAGTCAACCGCCTGCATTGCCACCGGCATCCGCGACCATTCTCTGTGGCACGGCGGCTACCGCGCCGCCTTGGAGCAGGCCTTGGCCCTCGTGGAGGACAACCACCTGCAGAAGCTTGTGCTGGCAGTGCGGCAGACGCTGCTGCTCGATGGTCCGCTGGATCCGCTGTTGCTCTTGGGCCATCTCCGCCGCAGCCAACCAGGCAGTTGCCGCTTTCTCTGGCAGCAGTCAGGCCGGGAGTCGCTGCTGGGGGCCTCTCCCGAACGGCTGTTGACGGTGCGGCAGGGACAGCTACGCAGCGATGCCCTCGCCGGTACCGCGCCCCTGCTGGGCAGCGGCGCCGAACTGCTGCTCTCGGAAAAAGACCGCCATGAGCACGCTCTGGTGGTGGAGACCATCCAGGAGGTGCTGCGCCGCTCCGGGCTGCGGCCGAAGCATCCTCGGATGCCCAGGTTGGCGCGGCACGGTTCCCTGGTGCATCTCCACACGCCGATCACGGCCACCCTGTGCGGGCAACCCTCCCTGCGGCTCGCCGAGGCCCTGCACCCCACGCCCGCGGTGGCTGGCTTGCCGCGTCGGGAGGCCATGGGCTGGTTGCGGTGCCTGGAGCCCTTCGAGCGCGGCCACTACGCCGCCCCGATCGGCTGGATCGACAGTGCCGGGGACACGGATCTGCGCGTGGCGATCCGCAGCGGCGTGCTGCGTGGCCAGCGGCTGGAGCTCACCGCTGGCGCCGGGTTGGTGCGCGGCTCCCAGGCGGAGCGAGAGCTGCGGGAGGTGGAGCTGAAACTGGCGGTGCTGCGGCAGCAACTGATGGAGTTGTCGCCCCCCATGACAGTGGCGACAGGCTGAGGCCTTTCTGCGGGGACGCCCGATGCTCGTTGGAGCACCTCACGGAAGATCCTCTCAACCAAGCCTGGACGCCATGGTCGATGCGGCCTGGCGCTTCGCTCTGCAGCTGGTGGCAGCCGATCCCCTGAATCCACCCCGCAGGACACGCTGCGCCATGGTCTCACTCGCCAGGCCAAGCGCCTCCTGGACCTGCTGCTCGGCCACAGCCGACTCGGGCGACACAACGGCTTCGGGCTGGTGGACGAGGAGGTGGCGCGCTCCTTGGTGAGCATTTCCGCGGCCAGCTCGGGTCGCCTGATCGCTGAGGACATCCCTGCCACTCCAATCTCTCCATCGGGCCACGGGACGCTGGAGCAGGAGGAGTTGAAGCGCCGTCTTGTGCCAGGCGGCCGTGCTGATCGCCCCTTCATCGCGCGAATCCCATTTGTTCACGGTGTTGTCGAGGCGACGACGTGCCGTTTGGGCTTGATTCGCACCATCGTTCAGCATCTGCTGCTGCAGCCGAGAAAGTTTCTGTGCCGCTCGAGATGACGAGGGATCGCCTTCCTGTGTGTGGCGCCGCCGCCTTGGTCCTGGCAGAGGCGGATCGGGCCAGGAGCTGCATCATGGCGGGCGAGGGCAACCGCAGCCCCACCCTTATCGTGGCGATCCAACATCCCAGTGCCGTCTCCGAGCTTCTGGCAATCTTTCGCAGACTGACACGCCGCCGGCATCTGACCACGACCAGCATCAGCGGCCAGCCCCCTCTCTCTCCGTTCTGTTCGCTGCCGTTCAAGCTGTCGGCCGGAGTCGTGGTGGTTAGCCACCACCCCACCATCCAGCAGGATCGCCTACTTCCTCACTGCCGAGCTTCAGGAGATGGTTTTCCAACCGCCACGATGAGTCCCATTCACCAGCTTCTGAGGATCCTGCGACGCGCTCGACTGCATCGCTTCGTGCTGGTCGGCATTCTGAATACCCTCGTGGGTTATGCCTGCATCCTGGTGCTGCAAGCAATTAGTCACAACCCGATTTTAAGCAATCTATGGGGTTACCTGCTGTCGGCCGGATTCAGCTATCTTGCCCATAGCCACCTCACATTTACTAATGCGCCCAGCCTCCGCAGTGCCGCAGCCTATGGAGGCGTGTTGTTGGCCAGTTACGGCATCAACCTCGTGGTCCTGAAACTCAGTCTTTACTGGTTCTCACCTGTGGTTTCCCAAGGGCTGGGGGTCTTGAGTTTTGCTATATTCAGCTATCTTGGCCAGCTATTTTTTGTATTTCCTAGGAATCAGCGGCGGCCGGGTTGAGGAGTCGCTCAAGGGTCAGGTCGGCTAGGGGGATGCCGGCCAGCCGCTCCACTTCCCGCACACCAGTGGGACTGGTGACATTGATCTCGCTCAGGCGGCCATCGATCACGTCAATCCCGACGAAGAACAATCCCTCCCGACGTAGCACCGGAGCGAGTTCGGCACAGATCCGCTGCTCTGCCTCATTCAGCACAGCTGCTTCCGGTGAGCCGCCCAAGGCAAGGTTGCTGCGGAATTCACCCCCCCGGGGCACCCGGTTGACGGCTCCAAGAGGTTCCCCATCCACCAACAAGATGCGTTTATCCCCTTGTGTCACGCCAGGTAGAAAGGCCTGGGCCATCACGGGCAGATGCTCGCGCGCGGTGACGAGTTCCAGGAGGGCCTCAAGACCGGGGGTGGCGGCCGAGGCAAAAACCACCCCCTGCCCGGCCCGCCCGCCGAGAGGTTTGATGACCACCTCACCTTGATCGGCAGTGAACCGGGCCAAGAGGGCCACCCTGGAGCTCACCAGGGTCGGCGCCATCAAGTGACTGAAGCGCAGGGCACCGAGTTTTTCATTCCAGCTGCGCAGGGCAGCAGGACGATTCAACACCCTGACGCCGCGAGCGACCGCTAGGTCGAGCAGGTGTGTGGCGTAGAGGTATGCCTCATCAACGGGTGGATCCTTGCGCATCCAGACACAGCGAAATTCCTGCAAATAGCGTTGTTCAGCTGAGCTGAGGTGGAACCAGGGGTTGGGAATTTCCCAGCCGTCGTCTTTGGGCTTCATCGGCTCCAACCGCACGGCCCGTGCCAGCGCCGCAACCGTGTGCCCTGCAACGCCAGAAGCACAAGCGCCAGCGGTACTCGGCTCCGTGACGGCCGCGAGATCGGCCGTTCCACAGATCCAAACCTGTTCCCCAGCCCGTTGAGCGGCTTGCATCAACGCGATGCTGCTGTCGCGACTCGGATCCAGCTGCTGAATCGGATCGATGATGAAGAGCTGGTCAGCTTTGTCGGCAGAGGCAATCCTCACGCGCGAATCCCTAGCAGGAAATCAAGGTCACCGCTGTGTTCGAGCTCCATCACCTGGGCTAAGCCTCCGATGAGGCTGCCATCAATGAAAACCTGTGGGGTCGTGCCTTTGCCAGCGCTGCGCTGACTCATTGCTGAACTATTGACAACATCGTTGTCAATTAGATACTCATTATACTGGATATTTTTGCGATCAAAAATGCCCTTCGTGCGCATGCTGTCAGCGCAGAAGCGACGTGTGTAGATCTCCACCTTGGCCAATCGTGGGGATGGCGTGTCGGCGTCCTCTCGGCTGGCACGAGGCAAGCTGCCACCACCGGACTTGGTATCCGGCGCGTGGGGTTGAACTTTGAAGGGCTGAGCCGAGTGACCAGGCAGGGGGGAGTCCATCAGGTTTAGAGACCTCGCTCACGGCATGGAGGTGTTACAGGGCGCCACGAGAAACTTGTAACCGGCGAAGCATTAGGGTCAGCCGACAGAATCATTCGGTGGAAAGATCGCGGTCTCAAGTTGTACTTGTAAACGGGAGCGACTGTTTCGACAGGAAGGCTCAGCATACTAGGCCACCGGGGATTCAAAGACTTAGTTGAAGAGATCTATTGCCTGAAGGCAGCTGCGCTCATTCGTCTTTCAGGAAAGTATACTCTAACACCATAACACTTCGTCAGCCCAATCCGGGTCAGGCCCCCGCCCTGCCACGGCCTCCCTCGGCAAGGCGCCAGGTGAAGAGTCCGGCCAGCCAGCTGCGCAAGATCCCGTCCGCTGCCGCCGCGCTGATACGGTCAAGGCTGGCACCCTCGTCAGACCTTGATCGACATCACCGATTTCAAGCGCGACCTGTCAGAACTCACCGACCGCCTGGGCCAAGCCCAGGACTGTCTTTGACCTCCCCGCCCTGAAGGCTCGCCAGCAGGACCTTGAGCAACTGGCAGGCCAGCCTGATTTCTGGGACGACCAGCAGGAGGCTCGGCGCCGCATGCGCCAGCTGGATGACGTGCGCGCCCAACTGGAACAGTTGCAGCGCTGGAGCTCCTTGCTGGAAGACGCACAAGCCAGTCTTGAGCTTCAAGAACTCGAACCCGAGCCCGAGCTGTTGGAGGAGGCGGCGAGCGGATTGCAGGTGCTGCGCGCGGATCTCGATCGTTGGGAGTTGGAGCGGCTCCTCAGCGGCACCTACGACAAAGAGGGTGCCGTGCTCAGCATCAATGCGGGCGCCGGGGGCACCGATGCCCAGGACTGGGCTTTGATGCTGATGCGCATGTACAGCCGCTGGGCCGAGGACCACGGCATGAAGGTCACGGTCGACGAGCTGAGCGAAGGCGAGGAAGCCGGAATCAAGAGCTGCACGATCGAGATCGAGGGGCGATACGCCTACGGCTACCTGCGCAGGGAGAAGGGCACCCACAGGCTGGTGCGGATTTCTCCTTTCAATGCCAACGACAAACGCCAGACCAGCTTTGCAGGGGTGGAAGTGATGCCGCTGCTCGACGACGACATCCAGCTGGACATCCCCGATAAGGATCTCGAGATCACCACCTCCCGCTCTGGTGGGGCCGGAGGCCAGAACGTCAACAAGGTCGAGACCGCCGTGCGGATCTTGCATGTCCCCACCGGGTTGGCCGTGCGCTGCACCCAGGAGCGCTCCCAGCTGCAAAACAAGGAGAAGGCGATGGCGCTGCTCAAGGCCAAGCTGATGGTGATTGCCCAGGAGCAACGGGCCGCCGAGATCGCCGACATCCGCGGCGACATCGTGGAGGCGGCCTGGGGCAATCAGATTCGCAACTATGTCTTCCACCCCTATCAACTGGTGAAGGATCTGCGCACTCAGCAAGAGACCACAGATGTCCAGGCGGTGATGGACGGCGACCTCGACCCCT
The DNA here is from genome assembly GCA_046342775.1 of Synechococcaceae cyanobacterium. GTDB lineage: Bacteria > Cyanobacteriota > Cyanobacteriia > PCC-6307 > Cyanobiaceae > Cyanobium. The sequence goes on along the minus strand of JBKDOR010000260.1, from coordinate 24,555 downwards.
TCATCTTCGGCCTGTTGCGCCAGGGCGTGGAGGTGGGCGGCGAAGACTGAACCCTCTCCGTTGTGCACAGCTCAAAGCGGATGCACTCGGCGAGGCCAATCTGAAGCCCTCTAGGACATCTGCCGATGCATGCCGAAGGCCAAGGCGATCAGGAGGCGTACTTCTGCTGCTCAGAGGCTTCTTGAGATGACACAGAAAGGGTTCACATCCATGATCAATTCCACAAAAAGTAAACTATTCAGCGTTGCGCGGGTGTAATTTTATCCAATAGCTAGAGGCGTGATTTGGGGCACGATTGAAGGGCCCCGTCCCATCGCGACTTCCCAGAAAAGAGCGGCGTACTGTCCAAATCCTTTCGGTTCCAGTCAGAATGGGCTGGCTGCGGTGAGCGGGTTGCTCAGGCGCAACGGTGACGGTAACTTCGTCGTCTCAGCCTCAGCCTTCGTTCCAGCGGCAAGCGGTGGTGCCCGAATGCCGAATCGGAACCATCGGTTGGGTTGCCATCTCAGAAGCATGAGCCGGAGTCGTCACGATGCCGCGTCCTGGGCGAGGGAGTGCCAAGATCGTTCCGACGGCGACAGCACGGCACCATGGCCCTCAACCAGCTCCCTAGAGCCGAGAGCGGCAACGTGGACCCTGTTGCAAACCCCGTCGCCCCTGCCACAGCGCACTTACGCGAGTCAGAACCACCAGCTGGCTTTGTGAAGCTGGCAATGCGCAATATGGTGCGCAAAGGGCGACAGAGCCTTTTCCACTTTGGTCTCACCGCCATCGGCCTGACCGGTTTCCTGGTGCTGATCGCCTGGCTCGGTCGCCCCCATTTGAGCTAACGATTGTGAAGGCGACGAGTTCGGATCCCGGTCAATCGCCCATCTCCCCGCGGATGTGCCGGTGCTCTCCAGCCGAATCATGAGATCTTCCCCGGGTTTGCTCAACTTGCCTGGATCGGAAGCTCCCGGGGTCGACCTGGCCCTGATCCTTGAGACCCACGCTGCGGCGGGGGAGAGCCCAGGCGAGCCGGGTTCCCTGTGGGATCCGGAGCGCGGAGAAGCCTGCTGGAGCCAACAATTCGCACTCTGGCTGGAGGATCTGCAGGCCGAACTTCCAGCCATCTGCCAAGCGAAGTGCTACAGCCTCAGCCTCTCCCTGGTGGATGATGCAGGGATGGCCGATCTCAATCGGCAATGGCGACAGGTTCAAGGCCCCACAGATGTGTTGGCTTTCGCGGCTCTGGAACAGGCGCCGCCCCAGCCCGAGCCAGCCAGGCGTGCCGACATCCTTGCTGACTCCCTGGAGCTGGGTGACATTGTGATCTCCCTCGACAGCGCCATGCGCCAGGCCCGGGAGGCCGGCCATGAACTGAAGCGAGAGCTGCTGTTCCTTGCCAGCCACGGGCTCCTGCACCTGCTGGGCTGGGATCACCCGGATGAAGCCAGCCTGGAGGCCATGCTGGCTCGCCAGGAACGGTTGATGCAGCTGGCGGCAACGTCCCACTGAACCCTTCCCCGGGGACTTGGGTGCTCTCCAGGGCCATTGCCGAACCCCTCGCATGGACCGCTCACCTCTCACTGATACAGACAGCGACGACACCAAAGGGTCCTTGCCACCGCGCTTAAGGTGCGTTGGACCTCGTTGAGGCAACGTATGTCTAGGCTGGTCGCGGAAGATTTTCACACTCCTCTGCGCTCCTTACCACCCGCGTTCGGACAGGACAACCATCGACGGGGTCGCCGCCTGCGCATTGGAGCCTGGAAGGTCGCGGGTGATCTGCCCAGCAGTTTTCGTTATGCCGCCCAAGGGTTGGCCTACAGCTTTGCTAGCCAACGCAACTTTCGCATCCACGTCACGATCGGATCCGTGGTGTTTGGCATGGGCCTCTGGCTTGGGCTGAGCGTGGATCGGCTGGCTGTGCTGGTGCTCACCGTGGCGGCGGTTCTGGTGTTGGAGCTGCTCAACACCGCCACCGAAGCTGTGGTCGACCTGGCCATTGGCCGCCAGTTTCATCCTTTGGCCCGCATTGCCAAGGATTGTGCTGCGGCCGCCGTGTTGGTGGCGGCTCTGTCCTCGTTGATGATCGCCCTCCTGCTGCTGATCCCCCCCCTATGGGCGAGGCTGGGCCTTTAGGCCGCCGAGGTGTTCCCCGTCCATGCTCCTGGTTCTCGACAACTACGACAGCTTCACCTTCAACCTGGTGCAGTATTTCGGCGAACTCGCCGCCACTCACCCCCTCGCGGCGGAGTTGAGGGTGGAGCGCAATGATGCCTTGGACGTCGAGGCCATCCGTGCTCTGAACCCCGAGGCGATTGTGATTTCCCCTGGCCCAGGCGATCCCAACCAGGCCGGGGTGTGCCTGCAGGTTCTTCAGGAACTGGGTCCTTCCATCCCCATTCTGGGTGTCTGTCTCGGTCATCAGTGCTTGGCCCAGGTGTTCGGGGGCCGGGTTGTGCGAGCCAACGAACTGATGCACGGCAAAACATCTCCGGTGTTGCATGCTGGCGTTGGCGTGTTTCGCGAGCTGCCCAACCCTTTGATCGCAACCCGCTATCACAGCCTGATCGCCGAGCGGCAGAGCCTGCCCAGCTGCCTGGAGATCACCGCCTGGCTTGAAGACGGCACGATCATGGGCCTGCGCCATCGCGACTGGCCCCATCTGCAGGGGGTGCAGTTCCACCCTGAGAGCGTGCTCACTGAGGCTGGACACGAGCTGCTGGCTAACTTCCTGCGCGAAGCGGAAGGGCAGCGCTGCTAGTTTCATCCCACCCCCCGGGTCTAGCACCGCCCTCCTCCATGCGTCGCTTGCCCCAGCCCCGGCCGTTGCGCCTGATGATCTGCGCAGTGGTGGCGGCAAGTGCCACCTCGGTCGCCGGGCATTTGGCTGTCCAGGCAGGAGGGGTTGGCTCCGGCGTAACAATCACAAGCCATGGTCATAGCGCCGTGATGATCCAGGGTGGCGGCGTCAGGGTGCTGCTCAATCCCTTCAAATCCGTGGGCTGCGCCGCTGGGCTGCCGGAACCGCGACTCCAAGCTGATGTGATCCTGGCCAATAGCCGTCTGCTGGACGAAGGGGCCCCGGTGGCCTCAGGCCGGTTCCTCTCCAAGCCGGGCTCCTATCGGGTGGGAGGGCTGCAGTTTGAGGGAATCGCCAATCCCCACGACCGGGTGGGGGGGCGCCGCTTCGGGCAAGCCACGATCTGGCGCTGGCGCCAGGGCGGTCTGGAGATCGCCCATCTGGGTTCCAGCGCCGGGCCCCTCAGCGCCCCCGATCAGGTGCTGCTGGGCCGGCCAGACGTGCTGATCATCGGCGTGGGCGGCGGCGCCAAGGTGTACACCGGCCAGGAGGCTGCTCAGATCGTGCGGCAACTCCAGCCCCGCCGGGTCATCCCTGTGCAGACCCTCAGCGGCCGCCAGGTCCAGGACTGCGACCTGACCACTGTGGAGCCCTTTCTCCAGGCGATGGGCGGCACACCGGTGCAACGTCCAGGAGTCTCAGTCACGCTGACGCCACCGCTGGGAGACAGCACCACCATCGTGCTGCTGCGCTGAGGCCTCAGGCCCGGTGGGCCCTCCCCGGTCAGCTGGTGTTTGTCCTTCCTGGGATCATCTCAACCAGAGTCCCCAGGGGACTCCAGGTGTTGCCACGCCTGCCAGAACCGTTGCATCTGCTCCCGTGTGCCGAGGCTGACCCTCAGGCTGCCGTCAATCAGGGCTTTCCCAGCCATGGAGCGCACCAAAATGCGAGCCTCATCGCGCAGGCGCTGCTCCAGGTGCGCGGGGTCGGTCCGGGGCCAGATCAACAGATAGTTGCCTCCGCCCGCATGGTGGCGCACCCCGGCCTCCCGCAACCGATCCACCAACCACGCTTGGGCGCTGCGCACCTCCGCCACATAGGCATCCACATAGTCCTGGTCGCCCAAGGCGGCAAAGGCAGCCGTCACCGCCATGCTGTTGATGTCGTAAGGACCGGTCACCCGGCTGAGGCGATCGACCACAGCGGCATGGCCGATGGCGAAGCCGATGCGCAGTCCCGCCAGGCCGGCGGTCTTGGCGAGTGAGCGCAGCACCAGCAGATTGGGGGTGGCGTCAAAATCAGCCTGCGGCACAACGCTGTCGCCCGTGAAGGCCTCGTAGAGCTCATCCACCACCACCAGGGTGTGCGGAGCCGCGGCTGCCAGTTCCAGAATCCGCTCCGGCGCCAGGCGGGTGCCGGTGGGGTTGTTGGGGTTGCAGATCAGCAGCAGCCGCGGTGGCCGTGGGCTCTGCGTCGTTGTGCTCTCCGGCACCGGCTTGGTTGGGGCCCCATCGCCCACCGCAGCGGGCGGGCCGGCAGCATCGGCGCCGTGGAGGGCTTGCCGGTTCCTGACGTTGTTGGAATCCCCTGCCCCGACTCCGGCTAACGCGGCGCGGATCGCCTCCAGCGGAAAGGCGAAATCGGGCAGGCGATAGGGGATCGCCTCAATCGCCATGCCCTGCATTCGGGCGCAAGGGCTGTAGTACCCAAAGGTGGGGTTGGTGGTCAGCAGCGTGTCGCCACGGTCGCCATAGGCGTGGAACAGCGCATGGATGGCCGCATCAACGCCATTGAACAGGCCGACCTGGGAGGGGGCGAGTGGAGTGGCCAATCCCGGCCGACCGGCGCGCCGATCGCCGAGGTTGGCGACCACCGCTTCTCGCAGGCCCTCATATTCGGGGTAAATGGCGAAGTGATCGGCCGGGATCGAACGGATCGCCTCGACCACCTTGGGGCTGGGTCCGATGGTGTTCTCGTTGAAATCGAGCCGCAACAGACCCCGCCGCCCCTCCAGAGGAGCGCTGTAGGCCTGCAGCGTTTCCACCTCGGGCCGTGCCGGGGGCCATGGGGGCGAGCCGGCAACTCCCGTGGGGATGTCCTCTGCGGCGGCGGGGAAAAGGCTCAACGACGAAGAGATGCCATGGCTTTGAGTGTGGCAAATCAGGGCGGTGCGCGCCGGCGCGTCGATCGATGACCTTCAACTTGATGCCCTTGCCAAGTGGATCAGGCCTCGCGGCACCCCACGGCTGGCGGCCATCACAGCCCTGTTGGCCGCCTGGTCCCCGCTCAGCAGCGCGACGGAGCTGGGCCCTGAAGATTGCACCGCTGATCAGCAACAATCCCTCCGGCCCCTGTCCGGCCAGCCTCGCCTTGTTTGAACCGACGCAGCTTTCCCGCGAGGGCAGTGCTGGCATCCATGGCTGGGCGCCGAACCTTGGAATGACGGGCCTGCGCGATCCCAACACCTTGACCCCGGTCATCCAGAGGGCCGGCGTGTGGCAGGGGCAGGCGGCGAGGAGCTGGTCCGGCTCGGATTGAAGCCACGCCGAACAGCCACGGCCCGCGACCGCTCGCGTCAGGAGTTCCAAATAAATGCGACCGAACCCTTAAGGCTTTCCGAAGGTGGTCTATTTTGTCTGCGGAAACGCAGTGAATTCCAGTCATGTGAGTTCTTCTTTTTTATTGGCTTTCTGGAAGATTGAAAATTCTAATCTAACAGTAGCTTGAATTCTCTGTGTCTCTCCGATTTCTTTGTCGATCAACAACATGCTCCTCTTTTCACCCAAGCGGCTTGCAGTTTTCCTCCCTCTCGCTGCCGGATGCCTGGCACTCTCGGCCTCACCATCCCAGGCTGGATTGCTGGTGCGAATTTTCGATGATCCCGTTTCCGGCACGGATCTGAAAATCACTGTGCATGGGAAACTCAATTCGTTGCCACTGCCATCGATCGAGAATCCTCTTCCTCCTGATTTGTTTTCGTGCGGGGCCGACGGCTTCATTACGGATGTCTCAATCTGTACTGGTCCCGGGTCGTTGTCTAACTTGACTCTTTATGATGTTACCAGCACCCAGACATCTCTCCCCATCCCACTGTTCAATTCAATTATTGGAGCTGATGAGTGGTCGCCTATTCACACCTTTGCGTTATTTACCCTAGATAATCTTTTTCCCCAGAACGTGATTGGGATTAATTCCGACTACATGCTTGGTTCATTCTTCGCCAGTAGTTCCACCTTCAAAAACCATAGCCTAAGTAGTTTGGGTCTCGCTCCAGGCTACGTGGGAACTTGGACTTTGGATGGTATCGATGAAGAGATTGTCGTGGTTGCTGGCGTGCCAGGCCCCCTGCCCCTGTTTGGCGCGGCCTCCGCTTTCGGTTTCTCCAGGCGCCTGCGCCAGCGGATTCGCTCACCCCGAATCGGTTGACCCCCGCCCGCAACCCGCTTGGGAGCTGCTCCGGATGGGCATCAGCCCTTCATAAGCGCGTTCGGGGGGCCAAACGCTCCTGATCGGCTTGACGCTGCAAGCGGATTCGCTCCTGTTCCGCAGCATGCCGCTGTTCCCGCTCCCGGTCGGCCTCTGTGTTGGCTGGGTAAAGCTCATCGAAGAACTTGCCCAGCCCCACCGCCACGCTGCGCATCCCACCGATGAATTGGGGGTCATTGGTGAGTTTTTGAACGTCGCCGCCGACCGCTTCCCAACGGGCGGTCAATTTGCTGGCGTTGTTCAAGGTTTTTTTAAGGTCGGCGATCGAGCGTGGATTGTCGAGGGCTGCCGTCACGTTGGCCACATTTCCGGTGGCCCGGGCCGTATTGGCTGCGGCGCGATCCAAGTTGCGCAGAATCGGATCGGCCTGGCTGACCGCCCGCTGCAGTTCGCTGGAGAGCCGCTGCGTGTCGGCGATCAACCGATCCGCCCGATCAGCCGTTGCCGCAAAGGCCTTGGTGGTGGCCACCAGCTCCGGCACCAGCCGCCGCTGCTCCGCCTCGCTCAGCAGTCGCTGCATTGTCTCGGTCACATCCCCCAACGTCGGAGCCACCACACCCTGGACCTCGCCACCTGTGCAAACCATGCGGCTGTTGTCGCAGCGGCGGCTGCGGGGATCCACCAGGGTGCCGGGCTGGGCCCTGCCGCCGGGGATCAGCGCCACGATGGCGTCGCCCCCCAGCAAGGACCCCGTGCCAACCCGAGCCTGCACGGGCCTGGCCAAGCGCAAGTCGGGGTCGCTGATCTCCAGCTCGGCCTCCACCGCCTGGTCCGTGATGCGGATGCGACGCACATTGCCGACCACCACACCCCGGTATGACACCGGCGAGCGGACCGCCAGGCCGGCGGCATCGCTGAACCGCGCCTGAATCGTCCAGGTGTTGCGCTGCAGCGAAACGCCCTTCAGCCAGAACCACACTCCCAGTCCCCCGGCCACGGCCGCCAGGATCGAGAAGCCCACCAGCGCCTCCCGCACGCTGCGCCGCATATCTCAGAGCTCCCTGGGCTGCATCGGGCCTTGCAGGCTACCGCTGCGGAACTGGACAACGTAGGGGTTATCGCTCTGGCGGAACTCCTCCAGCGTTCCCCGCCAGCGGAAGCGGCCCTCGTAAAGCAGGATCACCCGCTCGGCACAGCGCTCGATCGTGCTCAACACGTGGCTCACGACCACCGAGGACGCCTGGGTCAACTCCGTGGTGCGCACGATCAGGTCCTCCACCCGGGTGCAAGCCACCGGATCGAGGCCAGCGGTGGGCTCGTCGAACAGCAGCAGCGGCGGCCGGCCATCGGCCATGGCGGGATCCTCGATCAGGGCTCGGGCGAAGCTGACCCGTTTCTGCATGCCGCCACTCAGTTCGCCCGGCAGCAACTCCTCGGTCCCCAGCAAACCCACCTCCTCCAGGGCGCGCCGCACCCGTTCGCGGATCTCCCTCTCGCTCAACCGGCTGAAGCGATAGAGCAGAAAGCCCACGTTCTCGCGCACCGTCAGGGATCCCAGCAGCGCTGGGTTCTGGAACACCAGGCGCACATCGGGCGGATGGCGCTGGTCCAGCCGCAGATAGCGCTGGGGCTCGCCATGGATGAGCAGTTGGCCGGAACTGGGGAGCAGCAGTCCGGCCAGGAGGCGCAGGATTGTGGACTTGCCGGCACCGGAAGGCCCCACCACCATCAGCCGCTCGCCCTTCCACAGGGAGAGATCCACGCGATCGAGCACCGGACGACCGCCCCAGCCCATCGTCAGCGCCCGCATCTCCGCGACCGGATGCTGAGTGCCAGCGCTGTTGTCGACGGCTAAGGCAGCCTGTCGCCGATCGGCGGAGGGGAGGGCGAACACGGGCCGACGCCGCGGGATGGCACCATCCTGGCCAGCGGAGCCCGCTGCGGGGGATGGGCGGGAGCTGTCGCTGTTCGTAGAGTTTCAAGGCTCTGCCACCTCCCTAGCTCCTTTGCCCCGCCGCGGCCCCGCAGCGTTTCGCCTCAAGCGGCGTCGATCCGTGGACCGGCCCGGCCGTCCCGACTGGCTGGGGCGTGGGGAACTGCGCCAGCAGGACCTGATGAGCCGCTCCCGCCGTGCCGCCCGCTGGCTGCAGCCTGGCCTGGTGGTGAAGCGCTGGATGGTGACCTCCGGCATCGGCCTTCTGATCGCCCTGCTCGGCGCGGCGATCTGGGCGGACCTGCAGCCGATCTACTGGGCCTTGGAGGCGGTGAAGTGGAGCCTGGCCAAGGTGACCCAGATCCTTCCCCGAGGCATTACCGGACCGCTGGTGCTGGTGTTGGGAGGCGGGCTGATCTGGCTTGGGCAGAGCCGCAGCTTCGGCTCGATCCAGCAGGCCCTCGCCCCGGAGAAGGACACCCACCTGGTGGATGCGCTGCTGGCCCAGCGCCGCCTCAACCGCGGCCCCGCGATCGTGGCGATCGGTGGCGGCACAGGCCTCTCCACCCTGCTCTCCGGTCTGAAGCGCTACAGCAGCAATCTCACAGCCATCGTCACCGTGGCGGACGATGGCGGCAGCAGCGGCGTGTTGCGGCGAGAGCTGGGGGTTCAACCACCCGGTGACATCCGCAACTGCCTGGCTGCCCTGGCCACCGAGGAGCCACTGCTCACGCGTCTGTTCCAGTACCGCTTTCGCGCTGGCAGCGGCCTGGAGGGCCATAGCTTCGGCAACTTGTTCCTCTCGGCCCTCACGGCGATCACGGGCAGCCTGGAGTCGGCCATCACCGCCAGCAGCCGCGTGCTGGCGGTGCAGGGACAGGTGGTGCCCGCCACCAATGTGGACGTGCGTCTCTGGGCGGAGCTGGAAAACGGCGAGCGGATCGAAGGCGAATCGGAGATCGGCCATGCCCCCAGCCCGATTGTGCGGCTGGGCTGCACGCCGGAACGGCCCCCGGCCCTGCCCAGGGCGCTGGAGGCGATTTCCAACGCCGATCTGATCGTGCTGGGGCCGGGCAGCCTTTACACCTCATTGCTCCCGAACCTGCTGGTGCCCGAGCTGGTGAATGCCATTGGCCGCAGCAAAGCGCCGCGCCTCTACATCTGCAACCTGATGACCCAGCCTGGTGAGACCGATGGGTTGGACGTGCAAGGACATGTGCGGGCCATCGAAGCCCAGTTGGCCAGCCTTGGCGTGGAGAAACGTCTGTTCACAGCCGTGCTGGCCCAGGATCGCTTCTCCCCATCCCCCTTGCTCGACAACTACCTGCTGCGAGGAGCCGAACCCGTGCGTTGTGAGCCCGCCGTACTCAAGAATCAGGGTTATGAAGTGATGTTGGCCCCTCTACAGGGAACCAGGCCCACATCCACACTGCGGCATGATCCTCGCAGCTTGGCATTGGCAGTCATGCGCTTCTATCGCCGCCAGCGTTGGGAGAAAACCGCTGGTAACTCTGACTTCGACTGAAGAGTGTCTGGCTAGAAATGTGAACAGAAATACGATTGGCTGCGTTCAGTAAGCATCCTGCAGTTCGTAGAAGTCTGGTTGGATGTAATCCTTGCGCAGAGGGAAGCCCTTCCAGTCTTCTGGCATGAGCAGGCGCTTGGGATGGGGATGACCATCAAAGCTGATCCCGAACATGTCGTAAGTTTCCCGCTCCTGCCAGTCGGCGCCTCGAAACAAGCCATAAAGGCTTGGCACTCGCAAATCACCATCTCGGCGGAGAAATACCTTGATGCGAACTTCCTCCGGGCGCTGATCTTTTGGCAAAGGCGAACCTTTAGGGGTCTCGGCCAGTCGATCGGCCAGGGGGGCCAACGCCACCAGGTGGTAGAAAACAACCAACTGGCCACCGGGCCCTTCGTCATAGCCTCCCTGGCACTGCAGATAGTCGAAACCGCGGGCTCGCAGAGCGGTGGCAAGCAGCGGCAGGAAGGCAGGCTCGACTGACAACACCTCAACTCCGAGGTGATCGGAGGGCTGTACCTGATGTTCGAAGCCTTGGCTTGTGAGCCAAAGGCTCAAAGGTCCAGGGCTTGGGGCGACCAGGGTGTCACTGGCAGCGGAAGCAGCGGTGTCCTCAGGCATTGGAGCTGGTGGTGGACGGCGTTGTGGCGGAGACGGTTTCGGCGGAGCTGGAGCTGGCAGCAACGGGCAGACCGGCGGCGGCGGCGAGAGCAGCCCGTTGGGTTTCGGCCTGTAGATAGGCGCCTGTGATGATTGGCTCCACCCGCTTGAGCTGGTGAGGAATCGTGAAATAACGATGGGTGGGGACCAACCGGCCGCGCTCTGCCAGTGCTTCATTGCCCACCTTCTTGCGCAGTTTGATCACCGCGTCGAAGATCGCTTCGGGCCGTGGAGGGCAACCTGGCAGGTACAGATCAACAGGGATCAACTTGTCCACCCCACGTACAGCTGTGGTGGAATCAGCGGAAAACATACCCCCGGTGATTGTGCAGGCCCCCATGGCGATCACGTATTTCGGTTCGGGCATCTGCTCGTAGAGCCGAACCAACGCCGGGCCCATCTTCATCGTGACCGTTCCGGCAACGATCAGCAGATCGGCCTGGCGAGGGCTGGAACGGGGCACAAGGCCGAAGCGATCGAAATCGAAACGGGAGCCGATCAGGGCGGCGAACTCGATGAAGCAGCAGGCCGTGCCGTAAAGCAGTGGCCAGAGGCTGCTGAGCCGCGCCCAGTTATGCAGATCATCCAGACTGGTCAGGATGATGTTCTCGGAGAGTTCGTTGGTGACCTGGGGTGGGGCAACCGGAGCACAGGACGCCGCACGCAGATCACGCAAAGCGGCGACGGATGGACTCTCTGAAGCGGGTGTGATGGTCATGGGGTGATTCCAGTTCAGCTCCACTCGAGGGCGCCCTTGCGCCAGGCATAGGCCAAGGCCACCACCAGGATGGCAATGAAGACCAGCGCCTCGATGAAGGCGAGCAGGCCGAGGCGGTGGAAGGCTACGGCCCAGGGATATAAGAAAACGGTCTCGACATCGAAGATGACGAAGACCAGGGCAAACATGTAGTAACGGATGTTGAACTGAATCCAGGCTCCACCCATCGGCTCCATGCCGGACTCGTAGGTGAGGGTGCGCTCTCCATCACGGCTTGTCGGGGAGAGGAACTTGTTTGCCACCAACGCCAGAACGGGAACCGCCGCTGAAATCAGCAGGAAGCCCAGAAAGGCGTCGTAGCCTGACAGCACGAACATTCGGATCTGGCTGAAGCGCTTGCAGTCTGGCATCCACAGCCGGGCGCTGGGGATCGGGGCGAGCCTTGGCCGAACAGGAGTCGGCGATGCGGGAGGGGCTGGATAGAGTCGGCTCGCCCGATCAGGCCCTGGCATGAGCAACGATCACCCGGCCGCGATGGCGCCGGAGGAAGCCGATGCGGCACCGGCCGATCCCGTCGACGCCGCCGTGGCGACCGATCCGTCACGCCCTGATGGTGAACCGTCCGCTGACGCTGGCGTGAACGCGGCCTCCCACCCCGAGCCCGGTGCCGGAGGGGCCACGGCTGAGGCCGCGCCGCAGCCCGAGGACAAGGGAGAGGCAGCCGTCACAGCGGCAGCGTCCGCTGCTGCGGATGATCCCGACCAGCACCGCTTCGAGTGCCGCAGTTGCGGCTTCGTGTTCGACCCCGCCGAGGGGATCCGCAAGCTGGACATTCCTCCAGGCACTCCCTTCAGCGCGCTGGATCCGGTGGGCTTCCGCTGCCCGGTCTGCCGCAGCCGGGTTGGCGCCTTCCGCGACATTGGCCCGCGGGACAAGCCCAGTGGCTTCGAGGAGAACCTCAACTACGGCCTGGGCGTCAACCGGTTGACGCCGGGCCAGAAGAACGTGCTGATCTTCACGGGATTCGCCCTGGCGATCGCCTTTTTCCTTTCCCTCTACTCCCTGCGCTGACGTGACCTGCCTGCCCTCCCGCCCGACGCCCCGGCCCTTGCGGCGCGCGCTGATCCAACTGCTGCTGGTGCTGGCCGTCGGCCTGGGGCTTTCCGGCTGCGTCTCCACCCGCCTGGCCAGCGCCAGCACCAGCCCCTGGCAACCGGTGGCCCTGGAGACCAGCTCCAACGCCCTGGACGTGGCCTTCAGCTCTGACAAGAACGGCTTCCTGGTGGGCAGCAACCGCTTGATCATGGAAACCGACGACGGCGGCGCCAGCTGGCAGCCCCGCGCCCTGGATCTGCCGGAAGACGAAAACTTCCGTCTGATCAGCATCGACTTCCAAGGCAACGAGGGCTGGATCGTTGGCCAGCCCGGCCTGCTGCTGCACAGTGATGACGCCGGCCGCAGCTGGACCCGCCTGCTGCTCGACACCAAGCTGCCCGGCGAGCCGTACCTGATCACGGCCCTGGGCCCGCGCCAGGCCGAATTGGCCACCAATGTGGGCGCCATCTATCGCAGTTCGGATGCGGGGGCCAGTTGGCAGGCCCTGGTCAGCGACGCCGCCGGCGCCGTGCGCGATCTGCGCCGTAGCCCCGATGGCAGTTATGTGAGCGTCAGCAGCCTCGGCAACTTCTTCGCCACCTGGACCCCCGGCCAGGCCACCTGGCGGCCCCACCAGCGCATCAGCAGCCAGCGGCTGCAGTCGATGGGCTTCCAGCCGCAGCAAGGCCTGTGGATGCTCTCGCGCGGGGCCCAGATGCGCTTCAACAGCGACGCCGACGACCTGGATCAGTGGAGCAAGCCTGTGATTCCGATCACCAATGGCTACGGCTACCTCGATTTGGCCTGGGATCCCCAGGGCACGATCTGGGCCGGTGGTGGCAGCGGCACCCTGCTGCTCAGCCGCGACGGCGGCACCAGCTGGAACCGTGATCCAGTCGGCGCGGAACAGGCGGGCAACTTCAACCGCATCCTGTTCACGGGCGACAAGGGCTTCGTGCTGGGCGAGCGCGGAGTGCTGCTGCGTTGGGTCGGCTGAGGAGCCCCTGTCATGCGAGCAACGCCGCGAGAATCAGCGAGCACCAGGTTGATGGACAACTGCGTCCCTCTGTAACCAACCCGCCCCGTCGCGGTCGGTGCCAGCCCTCGGCCCCTTAGGATCTCCCCGCTGAGTGCCTGATGCCATGGCTGCCGGATCAACGGGCGAACGCCCGTTCTTCGAGATCATTACGAGCATCCGCTATTGGGTGATCCATGCCGTCACCCTTCCCGCCATCTTCCTGGCCGGGTTCCTGTTCGTGTCCACGGGTCTGGCTTACGACGCCTTCGGCACCCCCCGCCCTGATGCCTACTTCCAGGCTCAGGAATCCAAGGCGCCGGTGGTAAGCCGGCGCTACGAGGGCAAGTCCACACTCGACCAGCGCCTGCAATAAGCGATGACCCCCACCCCCTCCACCACCCCCCGCAACTATCCGATCTTCACGGTTCGCTGGTTGTCTCTCCACGCCCTCGGCATTCCCACGGTGTTCTTCCTGGGAGCGTTGGCGGCCATGCAGTTCGTCCGTCGCTGAATTCCGCCATGCAGCGTAATCCCAACCCCAACAACCTTCCGGTCGAGCTGAACCGCACCAGTCTCTATCTAGGGCTGCTCCTGGTGTTCGCCACCGGCGTTCTTTTCTCCAGCTACTTCTTCAACTGACCGGGAGTTTCCCACAATGAGCGGTAAAAAATCCTCCCTGCCTGACGGCCGCATTCCCGACCGGCTCCCGGACGGCCGTCCCGCCGTTCCCTGGAAGAGCCGTTGGACCGAAGGCACCCTTCCCCTTTGGCTGGTGGCCACGGCCGGAGGGATGGCGGTGATCTTTGTGGTGGGCCTCTTCTTCTATGGCTCCTACGTCGGTGTGGGCTCGGCCTGATCCAGATAACCTGCGGGCTCGTTGCGATTCAAGCTCAGCGAGCCCCAGATCAGGACAAAGCCTGGACCACGGCGTCAGTAATCTTTCGGTTCACTTACTCGATTCTGTCATCCGTCAGTTGGATGGTGCTCAGATGATTGGCAAGATGCCAACATCTTTTCGGCCCTTGAAAGGTGAGTCTGCTTATGCCTCCATGGACACTCGCGGATTAGTGCTTCCATGGGCATTCGCTTTCCATCAACTTGTTGACCTGCGTGACGATCGCATTTGCCGTCCGAGCTGACGGCAGTGTCACCATCAGGATCTGTGGCTGGCGACATCGTGCTCTCAGCCGGTGTTGTGGAGCCCGATGGGTCATGAGGTCTCTCGAATAGGCGCCATGTTGCTCGCTGGGGGCATTGTGATCGGGTCCTTTGAGAGGGTCCAATCGATGCCTCTGAGGATGTTGCAGAGCTTAGATGGGCCATCAGTCAAATGAATGGGCGTTTTTGTGGTTGCGAGCGCAAGGCAACGCTCCTTAAGGTGCCAGCAGCCTCCGATAACCACGATGCTCAAGGTCACCCTTTGTCTGCTGGCAGGCTGCATTGGAGGTCTCACCCTTGCAAGGCCGGCTCATGCCCTGCGGCTTAGCGCTTCCTCCGCTGGAGACCCACTCGGTCCTGGCCCGAATCCCGCCTCTGTCCTCAACACGATCGGTTTGCCCCTGAAGCAGTCTGTGCTCGTGCCGATGCCTCCTTTCAACACCAGCCTCACCTCCCTGGCAGCGCCTGGAAGCCCCGGCACCAACACCGATACGATCCTCGGCTTTGCTTACGGCAGCAATACGACGGCGGTCCAGTTTCAGGGCGATGCATTGTCGTCGATCACAACGCTAAGCAGTGGCGGCTATGACATCGATCTGGTTCTGACAAACTTCATGTTCACGACAAATAGCTTCACTTTCCCTCCTCAACAGGGTGAGTACTACTATCTCAACATCTGGGAAACCTTCACGGGTCTTTCTTCGTCCATCGTTAACTGGTCGGGTACGGGCAACGTCAGCATTAACGGGTTTTATCATGCAACATCGCCACAGGAAGGCTTCAATATCGAGCCTATCGCTAGCGTTGTCTCGGGTTCGAGCTGGCAGGCGGCCTCGGCATTCTTCAATCCCGTGCCTGTGGCGAATGGTCCTTTTTCTTCCTCAACTGCTATTTTTACGGCCCCATCCTTGGGAAGTTACGTCAGCGGTGGCTCGTTGACCGTGGGGCTTGAATCGATTTTACTGGCCTACAATCAAGATAATGTGAGTGGTGATTTCATCCATTTGCCTACCAGTCTTGAGTTGAAGCTTCACCTCAAGCCGGCTGCCGTACCAGGTCCTCTGCCGGCCAGTGGCGCCTTGCTGGCCTGGCGCTTCAGCCGAAGCCTGCGGCGGCGCCTGCGGTCCTGAGGTCAACGGAGATCAGCGCTGGGGGGTCAGCAGCAGGCCCGCCACGTCGTTGAACCCCAGTCGCTGATCCACCCCCGATTCCTCCCGCAGATCCTTCAGCACCGCGACTCCCTCGGCCGCCTCGCTGTCGCCGATCACGGCCGCCCAGCGGGCGCCACTCCTGTCGGCCCGCTTGAACTGCTTGCCGAAGGCGGCTCCACTGAGGTCGAGCTCCACCGCCAGCCCCTTCTGGCGCAGCTGGCGGGCGAGGCACAGGGCCTGTCGTTCGGCGTGCTCGCCGCGGCTGACCACGTACAGATCCGGCGGCGGCGAACTCGGGGCCGAGCCGACTTGCTCCAGCAGCAGAGCCAGCCGCTCCAGGCCCAAGGCCCAGCCCACCGCCGGCGTCGTCGGCCCGCCCAGCTGCTCCACCAGGCCGTCGTAACGGCCGCCGCCGCAGACCGTGGCCTGGGCGCCGAGCTGGTCGCTGGTGATCTCGAAAGCGGTGTGGCCGTAGTAATCGAGACCGCGCACCAGGCGGGGATTGAGTTGAAACGGGATCGCCAGATCCTCCAACGCCTGGCGCACCCGAGCGAAGCGGTCGTGGCTCTCACCGCTGAGGGCATCGGCCAGGGTCGGGGCCCCCGCCAGCAACGCCTGGGTGTCCGGATGCTTGGAATCGAGCACCCGCAGGGGATTGCTAGCGATGCGCTGCTGGGAATCGGCATCGAGGTGCTCGCGGTGGGCCTCCAGCCACTGCACCAGCTCGGCGCGGTAGCGGCTGCGATCCTCTGGAGTGCCCAGCGAGTTGAGCTCCAGCTCCAGCCCCCTCACACCCAGATCCGCCAGCAGATCCCAAGCCACCGCAATCGCTTCGGCATCGCTGCGGGCGTCGGCGGCGCCTAGCAGTTCCACGCCGATCTGGTGAAACTGGCGCTGGCGGCCCGCCTGGGGCCGTTCGTAGCGAAACATCGGCCCTCCGTACCAGAGCCGCTGCGGCCCCTGGGCCAGCAGCCCATGTTGGATCGCCGCCCGCACCACCGAAGCGGTGCCTTCCGGCCGCAGGGTGCAGCTGCGATCGCCCCGATCCAGAAAGGTGTACATCTCCTTGCCCACCACATCGGTGGCCTCGCCGATGCCGCGGGCGAACAGCTCGGTGACCTCCAACAGCGGCGTGCGGATTTCGCGGATGCCGGCGCGGTGGAAGTGCCGCTGGGCGGTGGCCTCAATGTGCTGCCAAAGGGGCGTGCGATCCGGCAGCAGATCCACCATGCCCCTCAGGCTCTGCGGCGACTCCAAGACAACCCGGCGCAATGCCTTCCCAGTGTGCCCAGCCCCCTGGCGTCGGCGCTGGACAGGCGAGCGACGCTGAGTCGCTGGGGCTGGCCGGCCCCGGGCAGGCTCGATACCATCGGCCGGTTCCGGCGACCCCCTCCCCCGTGACCAACGCTTTGGGCGCTGAGCAGGACCTTCAGCTGCAGCGCAAGCTCCAGCAGGACAGCATCCTGCTGGCGGGCCGCACTGTTTATCTCAACCCGTTCCTGTACTGGCGCCGCTTCGACGCCAATACCGATCGCTGGCTGCGCGAACCCGGCCAGCTGAGCGAGGAGCAGATCCAGGCGAACCGGTTGCGCTTCTACCCCGAGATCGCCTGGGATCAGTTGGAGGCCGACGAACTGGCCATCAAGGACGGGGCCGTGGAGATGTTCCTCAAAACCCTGGAGCTGATCAGCACCTTCAACCCAGAGCTCAGCGCCGGCCATCTGCTCGAGGTCGAGCGCAAGATGGCGATCACCAAAAAGCGCGCCTTTGAGCGCTGGGTGACCCGGGCGCTGCGGCGTCGCGAGGGCGAAGCGCAGCGCCAGCGCCGCCGTTTCGACCGCGAACGGGTGTTGCGCGGCTGGGGTGAATGGCTCGGCCATGAGGGCACCCGCCACGCCTTGCTGCCGCTCACAGCGGCGCTGGTGCTGGTGTTTGGCGCCGGCTGGTGGTTTGGCAATCAATCCTGCCGCCAGCAGGTGGTGGCGCCGGCGGTGGAGCGGCCCCAGCCCTGAGCACCGCCGCGATCGCGGCGGCAGCCGGGCCGGGGCTCGGAGCGGCGGTCTGGAGGGCCGTGCGCCCGCCAAGCCCCGGCTGGGGTCAAACTGGAAGCCTTCCCTTGTAGCGGCCCGATGGCCACCGACCCCTTCGACGCCCTCCGCCTGACCTTGATGCAGGACGTGCTGCCAGTGGGCCTGGCGGTGGTCGACCGGGCGCGGCGCGGCGGTCCCTCGGAGGTGATGGCGGCCTTCAATGGCAGCGCCAGCGATCCCCTGGGCCGGCTGCGTGAAGAAGGCGAGCCAGCGGCCAGCCAGCTGCGCGACAACCTCGACCGCATCCAGCCGGGCCTGGGCAACCCAGTGATGAAGGTGGAGGTGCGCGATGTGGGGCCTGAGACCTCGGCCAGCGGCACCGGTTCGGCGGCGGCCGGCCCAGACATCGACCCGAGCGGCGCGGTGGAGGAGGACGGCCCCGCCCTGGCCGAGCTACGGCAGACCTTGAGCCAGATCGGCCAGCGCCTCAGCCTGTTGGAACGGCGCCTGCAGGACGCTGCGGCGGAGCCAGCCGACGCCGCCTGATGGCGGTCCTGCCTGGACCCACGCGGCGTACGGGAGTTGGCTCCCAGGCCGCCGTACTGCTGGCGGTGATCCTCCTGGTCGCTGGCGCCATTGCCACCCGGCTCGCCTGGCTGCAACTGCTGCATGGCCCCGAAAATCGGGCCCTGGCGGATGAGAACCGCATCCGCCTGATCCCCCGCGATCCGGTGCGCGGCCGTCTGCTGGATCGCCATGGCCGGGTGCTGGCCAGCAACCGGCTGGCCTATCGCCTCTACCTACAGCCCCGGCTGGTGGATGAGCGCCGCTGGCCGGGCCTGCGGGATCGGGTCGCGGCGCTGCTGAACCTGCCGCCCCAACGGCTCGAGGAACGGCGCGAACACGGCCAGAACGAGGAGGGGTATCGCATCGCCCTCTCCGGCCCGCTGACGCCGGTGCAGGTGCTGCGCTTTCGCGAACAGGAGGCGGCGCTGCCGGGCCTGGAGGTGGCGGCGGATGTGCTGCGCAGCTACCCCTACGGACGGCTTGGGGCCCATGTGCTCGGGTACACCAGCAGCATCACCGAAGAGGAATACAAGCAGTTGCGAGAACAGGGCTACCGCATCAGCGACCGGATCGGCCGCAGCGGCGTGGAGCGGGCCTTCGAGTCGCGGCTGCGCGGCGAATGGGGTGGGCAGCAGCTGGAGGTGAATGCCGCGGGGCAGGTGCAGCGGCTGCTGGGTGAAAAGGCGGCACGGGCGGGCCAGGATCTGCGCCTCACCCTGGATCTGGATCTGCAGCAGGCGGCCGAGCGCGCCCTCGATGGCGTCAGCAAGGGGGCAATCGTGGCGCTCGATCCCCAGACCGGGGCGATCCGTGCGATGGCCAGTCGCCCCAGCTTCGATCCGAACATCTTCTCGGAGGGCCCCACCACAGCCCAATGGGCGGAGCTGAACCGTCCGGAAGCGCCGATGCTGGACAGGGCCCTGCAGGGATTCCCGCCGGCCAGCACCTTCAAGATCGTGACAACGATCGCCGCGATCGAATCGGGCCGTTTCACCGCCAACTCCACCGTGCCGACCATGGGGTCGTTCTGTTACGACGGCCAGTGCTACGCCGACCACGGCTCCTTTGGGGCCATCGGCTTCCCGTTCGCCCTGGCGGTGAGCAGCAACAGCTTTTATTACCAGGTGGGGCTGAAGCTGGGACCGACCCCGTTGTTCGCAGCGGCGCGGCGCCTGGGCTATGGCCGCCTCACCGGCATCGAGCTGCGCGAGGAGGAAACCTCCGGCCTGCTGGGGGATCCAGCCTGGAAGAAGAAGGTGCTGGGCGACCCCTGGACCTCGGTGGACACGATCACCTCCGCCATTGGCCAGGGGGCGGTGCTGGTGACCCCGCTCCAGATGGCAAGGCTGTATGCCGCCCTGGCCAATGGCGGTTGGCTGGTCACCCCCCATCTGGTGGAGCGGCCCATGCCGCGGACCCGCCTGGGCCTCAAGCCGGAAACTCTGCGGGTGCTGCGCCAAGGGCTAAGGATGGCGGTGACCGAGGGCACAGCCAAAGTGCTGAATGATCCGAGCCTGCCGCCGGTGGCGGGCAAGACCGGCACCGGCGAGGATCCCCCACGGCCTGACCACGCCTGGTTCGGCGGTTACGCGCCGGACGGGCACCCCGAGTTGGTGATCGTGGCCTTCGGCGAAAATTCAGGGGGCTATGGCGGCACGGTGGCGGCGCCGATGGTGCGAGCGCTGATGGCCACCTGGTTCCGAGGGGGCCAGGCGTCGCTGGCGAAGCCCCCAAGCTGAAAAGACCTTGGAGAGGGCCTGGCCTGAATGATCACCATCACCACCCCACCAGCCCCATGACCGCGATCCAACGCGCCGCACTCGCCTTGGGCTCGATGCTGATCATCGCCTGCCCATCCCCAGCCCATTGCGCTGATCCGCTGCCGTCGTGGTCTGCCGGCAAGGCCAAGCAAGCCATCCTCGCCTTCGTGGCCAAGGTCACGCAGCCGGGCTCCGCCAACTTCGTGGCACCGGCGGAGCGCATCGCCACCTTCGACAACGACGGCACCCTCTGGGCTGAGCAACCTGTTTACGTTCAGCTGCTGTTCGCCCGCGACCGGGTCAAGGCGCTGGCGCCCCAGCATCCCGAGTGGAGCCACCAGGAGCCCTTTGCCTCGCTGCTCAAGGGGGATTGGCAAACGGCGTTGGCGGGAGGCGAAAAAGCCCTGCTCCAACTCATCATGGCGACCCACGTGGGCATGACCACCGAGGAGTTCGAGACGGTGGTGAAGCAGTGGCTGGCCAACGCGCGCCATCCCGTGACCAGGCGGCCTTACACGCAGATGGTCTATCAGCCGATGCTGGAGTTGCTGGCTTATTTGAGGGCCAATGGCTTCAAGTCCTTCCTCGTCTCAGGCGGAGGTGTGGAGTTCATGCGCACCTGGAGTGAGCAGGTCTATGGAATTCCCGCCGAGCAGGTGATCGGCAGCAGCATCAAAACACGATACGAACTCCGCGATGGCAAGCCGGTTCTGGTGCGTGTCGCTGAACTGCAGCACGTCAACGATGGAGCGGGCAAACCGATGGCAATTCATCACCAGATCGGCCGTCGCCCGATCGCGGCATTTGGCAACTCCGATGGTGATCTGCCGATGTTGCAATGGACCATGGCCGGCCCTGGGCCGCGGTTCGCGCTGTTGGTGCACCACAGCGATGGCAAGCGGGAATGGGCCTACGACCGCCAATCGAGGATCGGCCGCCTTGACAAGGCGCTCGACGCCGCCAACTCGCAAGGCTGGACGGTTGTGGACATCCAGCGGGATTGGAAGGTGATCTATCCCACTGAACAGCGATAGGCCCCGGGGGTGGAGAGCGCCAGCGAGTGCGGCAGCAGGGGCGGGCTTGTGGGGGCGGTGGGGCTGGGGGATGATCGACGCGTCAACCGCAGCCGATGACCCCAGCCGACCTTCTGCTGCAGCTGGGCCTGTTCAGCGCGGCGCTGGTGGCGAATCTGCTTTCGGCCCTGGCGGGGGGCGGCGCCGGGCTGGTGCAGCTGCCCGTGCTGATCCTGCTGGGCCTGAACTTCCCGCTGGCCCTGGCCACGCACAAACTCGCCAGCGTCGCCCTGGGGGTCGGCGCCACGTTGCGCCATGCCCGCGAGCGCTCGCTCAATCCCAAGCTGGCGGGATTCATCCTCGCCTGCGGCTTGCCCGGGGTGGTGTTGGGGGCCCATGTGGTGCTGAGCCTGCCCGCAAAGCTCTGCACCCTGGTGCTGGGGCTGCTCACCCTTGGCCTGGGTTGTTACTCCCTGTCCCGCCCCCGCATGGGGGTGAATGCCGCGCCGCGAAGGCTCGATGGCCCCAGGCTGGTGCTGGGAGGCCTGGGCCTGTTTGCCATCGGCGTGCTCAATGGCTCACTCACCTCCGGCACAGGCCTGTTCGTGACGCTGTGGCTGGTGCGTTGGTTCGGGCTTGATTACGGCCGAGCGGTGGCCTACACCTTGATCCTGGTGGGATTGTTCTGGAATGGCGCCGGCGCCCTCACCCTCGGCAGCCAGGGCCAGATCGCCTGGGGCTGGCTGCCGATGCTGCTGAGCGGA
The DNA here is from genome assembly GCA_046342775.1 of Synechococcaceae cyanobacterium. Classification (GTDB taxonomy): domain Bacteria; phylum Cyanobacteriota; class Cyanobacteriia; order PCC-6307; family Cyanobiaceae; genus Cyanobium. The sequence goes on along the minus strand of JBKDOR010000260.1, from coordinate 2,949 downwards.
TCGGTGGCCGGCGGCTACCTCGGCGCCCATCTGGCGATCGCCCGGGGCAGCCACGTGGTGAAGCGAGCCTTCGAGATTCTGGCTCTGCTGATGGGGGCCTCGTTGCTGCTCAAAAGCCTCTGAATGCGCCACCGGAGCGCAAGCACACCAGCGGCAATTGGCCAGAATGGCAGCAGGCGGCCAGCACGCCGCTCCGGCGCCCGGGCCCCTGGTCTTCGCCGGCGGCCCCGTTCAGAAGAGCCAATCCCTCCGTCAATCGCAGCAAGCCCATCGAGCCCTTAGCGGGTGAACTCCAACGGCCTTGCCCCGATCGCTGGCCGAGGAGAGCGGCCCCCTCCGCCCACGCCTCGCCCAAGCGCCATGGCGGCGACACCAGTGCGACCGCCCCAACCGGTGCCTGCCCAAAGCCGTTCAGGTTGCCGAACGGATCCAGCCCAAGCCCAATGCGGCCCTTACCCCCCTGCAGACCATGGATCGAGCCGACATCAGCCAACGTGCCCGTGCCTTCTGCGCCCCCTTCCGCATCAGCGATGGCAGCGACTTTCGACTGAAGTCCATCGATCCAGGCGACACCCTGCATCTCGATCCCTCCGATAAGCAGCGCGCCGCGGAACTGCTGCAGGAGGGCGTCACGTTGCTCGCGGAACTGCAGGACATGCTCTTTGCCCAGGATCGCTGGGGATTGCTGCTGGTGTTTCAGGCCATGGATGCGGCGGGAAAGGACAGCACGATCAAGCATGTGATGAGCGGTGTCAACCCGCAAGGCTGCCAGGTGAGCTCCTTCAAGGCCCCCAGCGCCGAGGATTTGGATCATGACTTCCTCTGGCGCTGTCAACGGCATTTGCCGGAGCGGGGCCGCATCGGCATCTTCAACCGCAGCTACTACGAGGAAACCCTGGTGGTGCGCGTTCATCCTGAATTGTTGGAGCGCCAGAAGCTGCCGCGGAAGCTGGTTGGTGCGGAGCTCTGGACGCAACGCTTCCGGGATATCCGCCACTTCGAAAGCTATCTGAGCCGCAACGGCATTGTGGTGCGCAAGTTTTTTCTGCATGTCTCCCACCAGGAACAGAAGCGGCGCTTCCTCAAGCGCCTGGATCAGCCCGAGAAAAACTGGAAGTTTTCAGCGGCGGATGTGCGAGAGCGCCGCCACTGGCCCGCCTACATGGAGGCGTATGAGCAGATGATCCAGCAAACGGCTGCCAAGGAGTCTCCCTGGTATGTGGTGCCAGCCGATCACAAGTGGTTCACCCGCCTGGTGGTGGCCGCCGCTGTGATCGACAGCCTGCTCTCGCTTAACCTGCACTATCCCGAGGTGAGTGCTTCTGCTCGCCAGGAACTGCAGCAAGCACGCCTGGAATTGGAGGACGAGGGAAAAGATTGAAGGTCGTCGGGGCGCATTCCTGGTTGTTGGCCCAGGGTGCGACTGTGGAGGAAGGGTTGTGGCGGGGGGGCTGAATTCCTGTACCTGGCAGTTGACCGGGGCCGCATCCAGGGTTCCGGGGGCTTGGTTTCCGCTTGGGCGGCTGCCCTGTTCCGCCAGAGCCTGACGCTGCGACGCCGCCTGAGAGTCACCAGACCGGCAGCCCCGCACCGATCGATGCAGGAGACTGCGCTGAGCCCGCTCTGAATGCTGCGCAACCAGCGTTGATCGGTGAGGATCGCCTTCACCTGCCTGCACAGCCCTCTGATCTCCCCCTGGTTCCGCCTTGTGCTGCTGCCGCTGCTCCTCTGGCACACCGCCAGCTGGGCGGCGGATCCCGCCATTTCGGCCCCCAGCCTCAACCCGCCCGACTGCGCCGCGGCCGAGGACTCGGCGCGGCTGGCCGGCAACCGTCTGCAGGCCAACGCCCTCAGCCTCGATGCGCTGCTGCTGGGGGAGATCCACACCAGCGCCGCCGATCACGCCTGGCAGTTGCAAACCCTGGACGCCCTGGCGGCACGGCGGCCTCGGTTGGCATTGGGGCTGGAGATGGTGCCGGCCCCGCGTCAGCCCGTCCTCGATCGCTTCAGCGTTGGGCAGCTGGATGAAGCCGCATTCCTGCGGGAGGTGGGCTGGGCCGAGGTGTGGGGCCACGACCCCGAGCTTTATCTGCCGATTCTGCGCTGGGCCAGGGCACGAGGCGTGCCGCTGCTGGCCCTGAATGCGGAACCGGAGCTGGTGCGACGGGTGCGGCGCGAGGGGCTTGCGGCCATCCCGCCGGCGCAGTGGCAGGCGATCGGCAAGCCCGCGCCGCTGGGGGCGGCCTACCGCGCCCGGTTGGAGCGCTCCTGGCGCGCCCACGGCGGCGATGCCGCACTGCCCGGGGCGGTGTTGACCCCCACCCAGGCGGCGGATCTGGAGCGCTTCCTCGACAGCCAACGCCTGCGCGATCGGGCCATGGCCGTACAGATCGCCGCCGCCCACCAGCGCGATCCCGCCGTGTTGGTGGTGGCGCTGATTGGCCGCGGCCACCTGGAGGACCATGACGGGGTGCCCCGCCAGCTGCGCGACCTGGGTCTGACGCGCTTAGAGGCGGCCCTGCGGCCCGAGCTTCCGCCAGCCTGCGCCCCGGCTCCGGCGGGCGCCCGGCTCGGGGCCTATCTGGAAAGCGCCGACGGCGTCGTGTGGGTGCGGCAGGTGGCGCCGGGTACGGCCGCCGCCAGGGGGGGCCTGCGCGTGGGCGATCGCATCCTCACGGTGAACGACCAGGCGGTGGATCGCGCCGGCCAGGTGATCCGCCGGGTGAGGCTGCAGCCCGATGGGGAACCGTTGCGGCTCTCGATCGAGCGGGGCGGTCGCCGGCTGCGGCTGGAGCTCCAGCTGCCACCGCGCCGCGAGCCGTTGCGAGCCAGGAAGGACAATGGCCTGATGACCCAGCCTCCAGCAGCCAACTCCGCCCGGATTCCTTCATGACCCCAAGCCCCGCCAGCACTCCTGCCGCCAACACCCCCGTTGCCACCAACATCGTC
>JBKDOR010000259.1:0-3824 GCA_046342775.1 Synechococcaceae cyanobacterium | reverse complement strand
CCCCCCAGCCCCGATCAGCAGGGCCTCCTCGATCCGGCCAGCTACGGCGCTGCCGCGCGGGATCTGGAGGGCAGCCAGTTCGCTGGCAACAGCGCCGATGCGGTGCGGCTCGCCTATCTCGCCGCCCAGGTGCCTCTTTGGTTCGGGGCGGAGCTGCCCCTGCCCGCCAGCGGCGATCTCAGCGACCTCCCCTGGCGCATCGAGTTGGGCCGCCAGCTGGGGCGCCTGCCGGCCGTGCAGAACCTCGTGCGCCAGGCCCACACGCTCTGCTCCTTCGAGGAGCTGCTGGAGCGCTTCGCCCGCCAGCTCGGCATCGATGGCCGCTACCCGCTGCGTTTTCGGGTGCTGCTGCTCGATTCCCTGCTTGCCCTGATGGCCCATGCCCGCGGTGCGACAGGCCAGAGCTGGGTGCAGCTGCGCGTGCAGGTGTGGCTGCGGGAGCTCAAGCGCATGGTGGCCAGCGTGGGCCCCATCCCCGAGCTGGTGCACTCCGACGACCTGGACGGCAACGATGGCGATCAGCACCTTCCCGTGGTGCATTGCCGCGATTGCGGAGCCACCGGCTGGACCTCCACCCTGCTGCACCAGAACGCCAGCCAGCTCGATCCGGCTCGCAATCTGCGCAACTTCTATCGAGCCTTCTTTGCCCGCGATCCGCTGGTGCAGCTGGTCTTCCCGAAGCGAGTCCTACCGGCAGTTGGCAACGCCAGCCAGCCGCTCTCGAATCAGGAGCGCTTGTTCTGCAGCGACTGCCTCACGATTCAGGACCCCGCCGACAGGCGATCCGCACCGGCCCAGGCAACCCCCTGCTGCCAGAACTGCTCCAGCGCCAACCTGCTCGTGGTGGAGGTGCCGGTGGCCACGGTGCGCGACCGCAATGACCACCTCCACTTCAGCTCCGATTGCCCGTACTGCAACGCCCACCAGAGCCTGCTGTTGATCGGCGCCTCGGCCGCCAACCTCACCAGCACCTGGTCGTCCTGCCTGTTTGCCTCCAGCTACAACTCCGACCGCAAGCTGCTCACCTTCTCCGATTCGGTGCAGGACGCCGCCCATCGCGCCGGCTTCATCTCGGCTCGGGCCTACCGCACCTCCTTTCGCACCGCCCTCACCCGCACTGTCCTCGCTGACGCCGAGCAGCGCAGCCCGGAGCCGCTCGATCTGCCTGCCCTGCAGGAGGCCTTTCTGCAGCACTGGCGCCAGCAGCTGCCCAATCCCGTCGATTTCGTCGCCACCTTCCTGCCCACCGATCTGGAGTGGCTCAAGGAATGGGCCGAACTCGAGCAGAACGCCCAGCCGGTGCTGGCGCCCGATAACCCGCTGCTGGAGATCGTTGAGAGGCGCCTGGGCTGGGAGCTGATGGCGGAATTCGGCTTCCGCTCTCGCCTGGGCTCCTCGGTGGAGCAGGCCGGTGTGCTCGCCGCCGCCATCCAACCCGAGCGCTTGGAGGCCCTGATCCCGCCGCTGCTGGAGCAGCTGCGCAACGACCTCGAACCGCTGCGACAGCTCAGCGCTGATTCCCTGCGCCGCTTTTTGCTGGGCTGGCTGCAACACCTGCGCCAGCGCGGGGCCCTGCCGGTGCCCGAGATGCTCGTGCCCAAAGGCGGCCTGAGCGACTACATCAGCAGCGGTGGGGACAAGACCTTCGTGTTCCGGAATGTGCGGCATCTGCCCAACCTTGGGCCCTCCTCCAACAAGCCGATCTTTCTCACCTCATCCCGCGGCAAGGGCAGCTTCGAGCAGCTGGCCAGCCTCAAGGGTCGCCCCACCTGGGCGATGGGCTGGCTGGCGAAGAGCCTTGGCCTTCCCCCGCCCCACACCGATTCCGCAGAGTGGATGGCGCTGGCGCTGCAGGCGCTGGTCTCGGCTCTGGAAGCCGGCGGCATCCTCCAGGAGATGCCCACCGGTCTACGCGGTGAGCAGATCTGGGGTCTCAATCCCAAGGCCGTGGAGGTCACAGCGCACGTCGTCAGCCTGCGCTGCAGCCAGTGCGGCGACGGCCAGACCATCCCCCTCGCCCAGCGCGACAGCTGGGAGCGGCTGCCCTGCCTGGTGAACGGCTGCCAGGGCCACTACGCCGCAGACGCCAAGGGCGGTCTGCCGCTCTATCGCCGCCTCTATGCCGCCGGCCAGGTGCACCGGATCATCGCCCGCGAGCACACCGGCCTGCTCTCCCGCCAAGACCGCGAGCGACTCGAAAACCAGTTCATCCACGACGGGCCCCGCTCACACCCCAACCTGCTCTCGGCCACCTCCACCCTGGAGATGGGCATCAACATCGGCGATCTCTCCACCGTGCTGCTCTGCTCGGTGCCGCCGGAGCCGGCCAACTACCTGCAGCGCATCGGCCGGGCCGGGCGGCGCGATGGCAATGCCCTGGTGGCGGCCATCGTCAACGGCACCCCTCACGACCTCTTCTTTTACGGCGAGCCCAGCGAGATGCTGCAGGGCAGGGTCACACCCCCAGGTTGCTACCTCGATGCCGGCGCCATCCTCAGCCGTCAGCTGGTGGCGTTCAGCCTGGATCGCTGGGTGCAGAGCGGCCTCGCCGGCGATGCCCGTCCCCGCCGGCTCCGGGCCGCCCTCGAGGCGGTGGAGCTCCCCGACTGGGAGCTGAAACGCCAGCGCTTTCCCTTCACCTGGCTGGAGTGGACCCGCCAGCACCAGCACACCCTGGTGGACGACTTCCTGGCGTTGTTTGACCAGGACACCGTCAAGGAGCCCTGTCGTCAGCAACTGCGCCAACACCTGCTGGCTGAGGCAGAGGCCACCCCAGAGTTTCATCGGTTGCTGCTGCTGCGCTTGGAGGCCCTCTGCGCCGAGAGACGCCGCCTGCTCAATCAGGGCAAACAGCTCGCCAAGCGTTACCGCAAGCTCGCCTTGATCCCGGCCGACTCCTTGCTGGATGCCCAGAAAGACGAAAAGGAAGCAGTGCTGCGCGAACAGGAGGCCTACGGCGATCTGCGCAAGGACCTGGAGAACCGCCCCCTGCTGCAGATGCTCACCGATGAGGGCTTTCTGCCCAACTACGCCTTCCCGGAAGCCGGCGTCACCCTCAAATCGGTACTCTGGCGCCGCCTCACCCGTAAACCCCAGGCCGGTCGCAGCAGTGAAGACCTCAACCCCCTGAGCTACGAACGCCCGGGCAGCGTGGCCATCCGCGAGCTGGTGCCCGACAGCAGCTTTTATGCCCAAGGCCGCCGGGTGAAGATCGACCAGATCGACCTGACCCTCAATCCGATCGAGCGCTGGCGCTTCTGCCGCGCCTGCAGCTTCAGCTGCCAGGAAGGGGAGCAGGGCTTCCAGCAGCAGACCTGCCCGCGCTGCGGCGATGCCAACTTCTGCGACGCCCATCAGGTGAAGGAGATGGCGAAGCTGCGCCAGGTGATCGCCACCAGCGACGATGCCAACTCCCGTATCGCCGACGACCGCGATGACCGCGGCTCCAATTTCTTCCAGCGGCAGCTGTTGATCCAGCCCGATCTCAACCGCGTTGAGACCACCCTGACGATCGACGACGCCGAATTCCCCTTCGGGGCGGAGTTCATCGCCTCCACCACCTTCCGCGAGATCAACTTCGGAGCACTCAATTTGGTCGGCAACGGCCACCAGATCGCCGGCCAGCAGTTCCGTGTACGCGGCTTTGAGCTCTGCAGTGGCTGCGGCAAGGTGCTCTCAGGCCCGCCCGCCGCCAAGCAGCACGCCTACAGCTGCCGCTACCGCGACAAGCCGGACGACGCGAAGGTCCGCAAGCTCCTGTTCATGTACCGGGAGTTCCAGTCGGAGGCGCTGCGCTTCCTGCTGCCCGATCGCCAGTTCTGGGA
>JBKDOR010000258.1:0-11300 GCA_046342775.1 Synechococcaceae cyanobacterium | reverse complement strand
GGCCTGAGCTTCCAGGGCTGCCATGACATCAGCACCACGGTGCTGCTCTGCGCCAAGGGCGGCTGTGCTAGCGGCGAGGCCCTGCTGGCGGTGGCGGGCACCCTGGCCACCGCCCGGCGTTTGCGCCGCCAGATCGAGGAGCCTCTGCTGCGACCCGTGTGCAGCGCCCTGGTGGCCGATTTGCGCACCTTGCCGGAGCTGGAGCAGCGGCTGCATTTTTGCTTGGAGGACGGCGGCCGGGTGGCGAATCGGGCCAGTCCGCCGCTGGAGGCCCTGCGCCAACAGTTGCTGGCGGTCCGGGCCGAGCGGCGGGAGCGTCTTCAGGAGCTGCTGCGCCGCCTAGCGCCACTGCTGCAGGACCAGGTGGTGACGGAGCGCAACGGTCGGCCGGTGCTGGCGGTGAAAGCGGGCGCCGCCGCCCAGTTGCCCGGCTTGGTGCACGACAGCTCCGCCTCCGGAAGCACCGTGTTCATCGAGCCCCAGGTTGTCATCCCCCTCGGCAACCGCATCCGCGATCTGGAGGGCCAGGAGCGGGAGCTGGAGCGGCAGGTGCTGCTGGAGCTCAGCGGCCTGGTGGGCGCCGAAGCCGCGGCGCTGCAGGACCTCCAGGAGGTGCTGACGCGGCTGGATGCCGGCCTGGCCCGGGCCCGCTACGGCGCCTGGCTGGGGGCGGTGCGGCCGGAGCTGGCCGACGAGGCCACCGCCGCTTTCGAGCTGCGCGACCTGCGCCATCCCCTGCTGCTGTGGCAACAGCGGCGCGAGGGCGGCGCGGCGGTGGTGCCGGTGAGCCTGGCGGTGGGTCCCGAGCTGCGGGTGGTGGCGATCACCGGCCCCAACACCGGCGGCAAGACGGTGACACTCAAAAGCCTGGGGCTGGCGGCGCTGATGGCGCGGGCCGGCCTGTTCCTGCCCTGTCGCGGCACCCCCCGGCTGCCCTGGTGCGCCCTGGTGCTGGCCGACATCGGCGATGAGCAATCGCTGCAGCAGAACCTCTCGACCTTCAGCGGCCACATCCGCCGCATCGCCCGCATCCTGGCGGCGCTGGCGGCTGAATCCCCAGCCCCCGGCGCCGCCCTGGTGCTGCTGGATGAGGTGGGAGCCGGCACCGATCCCAGCGAGGGTGCGGCCCTGGCGGCGGCCCTGCTGCGCCAGCTGGCGGACCGGGCCCGGCTGACCGTGGCCACCACCCATTTCGGCGAGCTCAAGGCGCTCAAGTACAGCGATCCCCGCGTCGAGAACGCCTCGGTGGCGTTCGACGACGCCAGCCTGTCGCCCACCTATGAGCTGCTCTGGGGCATCCCCGGTCGCAGCAACGCCCTGGCGATCGCCCAACGCCTCGGACTCGATCCCGCCGTGGTGGAGGCGGCGGCGGCGGGGCTGGAGTCTCAGGATGGCGGCACGATCAACCGCGTGATCGAGGGCCTGGAGCGGCAGCGGCGCCAGCAACAGGAGGCGGCCGAAGCGGCCGCCGCCGTGCTGGCCCGCACCGAGTTGCTGCATGAGGAACTGCTGGCCCGATGGGAGCAGCAGAAGGAGCAGAGCGTCGAGCTGCAGGAGCAGCGCCGCCTGCAGCTGGAGCAGCAGATCCGCGCCGGCCAGGGGGAGGTGCGGCGGCTGATCCGGCGGTTGCGCCAGGGGGGCCGGGGCGGCAGCCGTGAGGCGGCCGAAACGGCTCGGCTCACGGGTCAGCGGCTGAAGCAACTGCAACTGGAGCACGCGCCGCCCGCGCCCCGGGCCGAGCACCGCGGTTGGATGCCGGCCGTAGGCGATCGGGTGCGGTTGTTGGCCCTGGGCAAGGCGGCCCAGGTGCTGGCCATCTCCGACGACGGCCGAGAACTCAGCGTGCGCTGTGGCGTGCTGCGCTCCACGGTGGATCTGTCGGCGATCGAGGGGCTGCAGGGCGAAAAGCCAACACCGCCGGAACCGGCCCGGGCCCAGGTGGTGGTGCGCAGCCGCCGCAATCCCGCCAGCCGCGGCCCTGAGGTGCGCACCGAGGCCAACACGGTGGATGTGCGCGGCCTGCGGGTGCACGAGGCGGAGGCGGCGGTGGAGGAGCGGCTGCGCGGCGCCAACGGGCCGCTGTGGGTGATCCATGGCATCGGCACCGGCAAGTTGAAGCGCGGCCTGCGGGCCTGGTTGGAATCGGTGCCCTATGTGGAGCGGGTCAGCGACGCGGAGCGGGGCGACGGCGGCCCAGGCTGCAGCGTGGTGTGGGTGAAGTGAGCCGCAGGCCTCGAATCATGCGGGAACCCAACTGGAGCCAAGGCGTGAGCGAAATCTCCGGGAGAGAGGCCATAGCGATAGCGACGCTGATGGAACGGGGCTTTTCGTCAGGAAGTCCGGAGAGCAGCATTCTTGCCACGTTGGAGTTCTCCACGTTGCACTTCTCGAAGTTGCAGTTCTCCGGGTTGCAGTTCTAAGGATCATGCGATCATGGAGGCTGCAATCATGGGCGTTTGAGGGTCTATCGACATGCGGGTGCTGGTCACGGGCGGAGCGGGCTACATCGGCAGCCATGCTGTGCGCGCCTTACGGCGAGCTGGGCATCAACCGATCGTGCTCGACAACCTGGTCTACGGCCATCCCGAACTGGTTGAGCAAACCCTCAGGGTTCCACTGGTGGTGGGACAGCTTGGCGATCGCTCGCTGCTGGATCTCGTGCTGGCCGAGCATCAGATCGAGGCGGTTCTGCACTTCGCCGCCTACGCCTATGTCGGCGAATCCGTTACAGATCCGGCACGCTATTACCGCAACAACTTAGGAGACACGCTCACCCTGCTGGAGGCCCTGCTGGCCCGGGGGCGCGAGCGTGGCCTGGCGATTCCGATCGTGTTTTCCTCAACCTGCGCCACCTACGGCGTGCCGACGCAAATCCCGATCACCGAAGCAGAGCCCCAGGCACCCATCAATCCCTATGGCCGGAGCAAGTGGATGGTGGAGCAGTTGCTCCACGATTTCGGGCGGGCTTACGGCCTGCCCAGCGTGATCTTCCGCTATTTCAATGCCGCCGGCGCCCATCCCGATGGCGACCTGGGCGAGGATCATGATCCGGAAACCCATCTGATTCCGAGGGTCTTGGATGTGATGGGTGGCCGCTCGCCCTACCTGCAGATCTTCGGAGACGACTACCCAACGGCGGATGGCACCTGCATTCGTGATTACATCCATGTCTGCGATCTCGCCGATGCCCATGTGCTGGGCCTGGAGCGCCTCGTGGCCTTGCAGGCCAATCCCCAGGCGAGCGTCCAACCCCTCATCTACAACCTCGGCAACGGCACGGGCTATTCGGTGCAGCAGGTGATCGAAACCGCCAAGGCCGTCACCGGCTGCGGCCTGCTGGCCCATGTGGCGCCGCGGCGCGAGGGGGATCCGGCCGTGTTGGTGGCGAGCGCTGAGCGCGCCTTCAGCGACCTGGGTTGGAAACCCCGCTATCCGGCTCTCACCGAAATCATTGAGCATGCCTGGCGTTGGCACCGTCTGCGCCATCTCGGGCACTCCCCCAGCGCGGCCGCATGAAGCCACTGCTTGGCGCCGCCGATGGCTGAACCCGCCGCCTCGCCGGATCCCTGCCTCTCCGCCCTGGCGGAGTTGGTGGCCGTGGTGGATCGGCTGCGCGATCCGGTTGGGGGCTGCCCCTGGGACCTGGAGCAGACCCACGCCTCCTTGATCCCTTATGTGCTGGAGGAGGCCCACGAGGTGGCGGACGCCATTCGCCACGGCGACGACCAGCACCTGCAGGAGGAACTCGGAGATCTGCTGCTGCAGGTGGTGCTGCACGCCCGCATCGCCCAGGACTCGAGCCGCTTCGACCTGGCCGCCGTGGCCCGGGGCATCAGCGCCAAGCTGATCCGCCGCCATCCCCATGTGTTCGCCGGCCCTGGGGTGGCCGCGCCTGAGCTCCCCGACAGCGCTGCCGTGCGCGCCAGCTGGGAGGCGATCAAGGCCGAGGAGAAACGGCAGGCGGATCAACAGCGCCAGGCGGCGGCCGCTGAGGCCCCCGGTCCGCCCTCATCCAGCCCCTTGAGCGACCGCATGGCGGCCAAGGTGCGGGGGCTGCCGGCCCTGGCCGGGGCGATGGCGATCTCCCGCAAGGCCGCCGCCGCCGGCTTCGAATGGGACGACATCGAGGGTGTGTGGCAGAAGGTGCACGAGGAGCTCGATGAGCTCAAAGCGGCGGTGGCCGATGGCGATCGCCGCCACGCCGAAACGGAGCTGGGCGATGTGTTGTTCACCCTGGTGAATGTGGGTCGCTGGTGCGATCTGGATCCGGAGGAGGGGCTGGCGGGCACCAACCGGCGCTTTCTGCAGCGCTTCGCCCGCGTTGAGGCCGCGTTGGCTGGAGAGCTGAGTGGCCGCAGCATCGCCGAGCTGGAGGAGATCTGGCGCCAGGCCAAGGCGGCGATTCGCGCCGAATCCGCGGGCCCACCCGGGGATGGCGCCTGAGACCAGGCGAGCGGCGGGGCCGCTCACTCCCCAGGCGGTTGGCGGTTGTCGCGGCGATCGGCCTTGAGCGAGCCCCGCTGCCGCTTGAGCTCCAAGCGGCGGCGCTGCGCCGAGCGCGTGGGCCGGGTGGGCCGGCGCGGTGGTGGCGGCGGGGCAAACGCTGCGGCCAGCAGCCCCGCCAGCCGCTGGCGCGCCGCCTGGCGATTGCGCCACTGGGAGCGGTGCTCCATCGCCACCACCACCAGCTCTCCCGCCGCCAGCCGCCCCCGCAGACGCGCCAGGGCGCGACGCCGCAGCGGTTCGGGAACGGACGGGCTGGTCGCCAGATCGAACACCAGCTCCACCCGCGAGTCGGTGGTATTCACCCCCTGGCCGCCGGGACCGGAGGCGCGCGAAAAGCGCCAGCGCAGCTCCGCCGCCGGAATCACCACGGCGGTGGCGTCGATCGGCAGGTCGTCGAGGGCCATGGTGGCCAGCGGCACCTGCCCATGCTGCGCTGACAGCCGGCCCCATCGGCGCCTTAGCTGGAGGATCACTCCCATCCAGTCGCCTTCACCCCGTCATGCCCGAGCCGCAGCAGCCCAGCTGGATCGACGAGGAACACCAAGGGGTGCGCTACGGCCTGGCCGGGCAGGTGTTGCACGAGCGCCAGAGCCCCTATCAGCGGGTGACGATCATCGAGAGCGAGCGCTATGGCAAAGGGCTGCTGCTCGACGGCTGCTGGATGACCGCCGAACGCCAGGAGCGGCACTACCACGAGGCGTTGGTGCACCCGGCCCTCTGCGGCGCCGCCGACATCGAACGGGTGCTGGTGATCGGCGGCGGCGACGGCGGCACGGCCCGCGAATGCCTGCGCCATCCCGGCGTCAGGCGGCTCGACATGGTGGAGATCGACGGCCTGGTGGTGGAGTGGAGCCAGACCCACCTGCCCGCGATCGGAGGGGAGGCCTGGAGCGATCCCCGCCTGCGGCTCAGCATCGCTGACGGCATTGCCTGGGTGGCCCAGGCCTCCGACGCCAGCTACGACGTGGTGATCGTGGATGGTTCCGATCCGGCCGGTCCGGCCGAGGGGCTGTTCAACCGCGCCTTTTTCGAACACTGCCGCCGCATCCTGCGCCCCGGCGGCGTGTTCGCCACCCAGAGCGAATCGCCGGAGGCGTTCGAGAGCGTGCACCTGGCCCTGGTTCGGCTGCTGCGAGAGGTGTTCGGCCATGCCGATCCGCTCTACGGCTGGGTGCCGATGTACCCCAGCGGCTGGTGGAGCTGGACCTTCGCCGCCGTCGACTCACCCCGCTACCGGGACCCCTTGGCGGAACGGGCGGCGGCGGTGGCCGCTGGCTGCCAGATCTGGTCGCCCCGCTGGCAACGGGGTGGATTCACGGCGATGCCGGCCTGGATTGAACGGGTGTTGGCCTGACACAGATGTGAGAGTGAAACCCCCATCACGCGACAGCCCAGCACCCGTGACGCAACACCAGTGATGGCGTACCCGTGGCTCAGTAACAACAGGTGCCACTGGTGCGCTGCTCTCGCAGGCGCTGGTGCTGCTGGCGGATCAGCGAGAGCGCCAAGGTGGGATGGTTGTGGAGCATGTTGAAGAACCGCAAGCGGTCTAGCCGCAGGATCTCCACAGGGGTGCGCGCCAAGGCGTGGGAGCGATGCTGGCCCTGTTCCCAGGTGATGTCCTGAAAGCAGAACACCTCCCCCGGCCGGTAACAGATCTTGTCGCCCCCATCCCCGAGGAGCTCCACAATCCCGCGGCGCACCGCATAGATCGAATGGGCGACGGCGCCGCGTTCGTAAATCGTGGAGCCGGTGGGCAGAGTGAAGGAATCGCAGTCAACCTGGGCGCAGATCAGATCAATCGGCGCGGCGGAAGCGGGGGTTGCGACCAATTCAGAACACCTCCTGATGAGTTAAAGAGTTAAACCTGTTGGATCAGTAGTAAGACATTCCCGGAGGAGGGAGCGGTGCTTCAGGCTGCCAAAGGATGTTTGTTTAGGAATCTTAAGGTTTTGATCAGGATTCCGCCAGGACGGCAGCCAGGCTGAGCTGCTCCTCGCGGCCGTAGCGCTCCGCTTCAGCCGGGGCCAGGCTGTTGAGGCTTGGCAGCCGCGGCGGCCGGACCGTCCAATGGGGACACCAAAGTTCCGCCACCAGATCGGGGTGGATCGGCAGCTGCCGCAACTGGCACCATCCCAGTTGCGAGCCGCTGGGTGGCAGGCAGTGGCGGCAACTGCGGCAGCTGGGTCGATTGCCCATCCAACCTGGGTAAGTAGCCCGCTACCGTAGTCATGGCAGAAAATTTGTAAAGCTCAGCGGCGACGAATCAAAGGCTTTCTTCAGGCTTGGGCTTTCTTCAGGCTTGAGCCGCGGCATCCAGCGCTCCCGCAGATGGCGGTGCTCACCCCCTCTGTGGAAGGCAGCGCTCAACACCCGCGTGGATCGCGGCGCCCAGCGCCTGGGTCGGATGGCGGCGCCCGCGACGGCCAGCCGCATTGTGGGGCCGGGCTTTTCGGCAGATCCAGCTCCGCTTTGGACACGATGGCTCCATAGGATCCAAATCTCTTGTTTTGCCCATGCCATGGCTGAGCCCACTGCCCCCGCGGACGCCGGCCAGCCCCTGCGGCGCACCCCCCTGCACGGCGCCGCCCAGGCGGCTGGGGGGCGGCTGGTGCCCTTCGCCGGCTGGGAGATGGCGGTGCAGTTTTCCGGATTGGTGAAGGAGCACCAGGCGGTGCGCCAGGCCTGCGGCGTGTTCGACATCTCCCACATGGGGGTGCTGCGCCTGCGCGGAGAGGCGGTGAAGGATGCCCTGCAGGCCCTGGTGCCCAGCGACCTGTTCCGCATCGGCCCCGGCGAGGCCTGTTACACGGTGCTGCTCAATGACCAAGGCGGCATCCGCGACGATCTGATCGTGTACGACCGGGGCCGCCGCACCGCCCCGGACGACAGCCAGGAGCGCGAGGAGGTGGTGCTGGTGATCAACGCCGCCTGCGCCGAGGCCGACACCGCCTGGATCACCAGCCAGCTCGCCCCCGCTGGCATCGCGGTGATCGATCTCAAAGGGGGTGGGGTGCTGCTGGCATTGCAGGGCCCCGAGGCGCCGGCCCGGCTGGAGGCCCTCTGCGGCGAGAGCCTGGCCGGCCTGCCCCGCTTCGGCCATCGCGAGCTCAGCCTGCGCGGCGGTGAGCTGGAGGGGCAGCCGGTGTTCGTGGGCCGCACCGGTTACACCGGCGAGGACGGCTTTGAGCTGCTGCTCAGCGCCGAGGCCGGCCAGGCCCTGTGGCGGCGGCTGCTGGCGGAGGGGGTCATCCCCTGCGGCCTCGGCGCCCGCGACACCCTGCGCCTGGAAGCGGCCATGCACCTCTACGGCAACGACATGGATGCCAGCACCAGCCCCCTGGAGGCCTCGCTGGGCTGGCTGGTGCACCTGGAGATGCCGGCCTCCTTCATCGGCCGCGAGGCGCTGGAACGCCAGAGCGCTGAGGGGGTGAAACGGCGGCTGGTGGGGCTGAAGCTGGCGGGACGCGCCATCGCCCGCCACGGTTACCCCGTGGTCCACGCCGGCGCCGTGGTGGGGGAGGTGACGAGTGGCACCTGGTCGCCCACCTTGTCGGAGGCGATCGCCTTGGCCTACGTGCCGACCGAGCTGGCCAAGCTCGGCACCGAGCTGGCGGTGGAGATCCGCAGCAAGGCGGAGCCGGCCGTGGTGGTGAAGCGCCCGTTCTATCGCCGCGGCTGAGGCGTGGACACGCTGCACATCAGTGGCATCCGCGCCTGGGGGTACACCGGCTTCTTCGACGCCGAACAGGAGCTGGGCCAGTGGTTCGAGGTGGATCTGGCGATCCAGCTCGATCTCTCGATCTGCGGCGCTGACGACGAGTTGGCCCACAGCCTCAACTACGCCGCCGTGATCGAACGGGTGAAGGCGCTGGTGCAGGCCAGCCGCGACCGCACGATTGAGCGGCTCAATAGCCGCCTCTGCGACGCGGTGCTGGCCTTCCCGCAGGTGCGGCAGGTGCGCAGCAGCCTCACCAAAGTGGCGGCGCCGATCCCTGGCTTCGATGGCCGCGTCGGCGTGGAGATGACCCGACGGCGCGGCGAAGCCACTGGCGGCGACTCCACTGGCGGCAAGGCCACGGGCAGCAAAGCCGCGGGCAGCAAGGCCGCGAACGGTGATGCCCCGGGCGGCGAGTTCGCCGGCAACAGGGCCCTTGGCAGCAAGGCTGCGGACAGCCCTGGCGCCTCATGAGCCCAGACCTGCCGCTGCAGCGGGCCGCCATCGCCCTGGGCGCCAACCTTGACGACCGCCGCGCCACCCTGGAGGCGGCCCTGGTGGAGCTGGATGCCAGCCCGGGGGTGCGCGTTCTGGCCCGCTCCCGCTGGTACCGCAGCGCGCCGGTGGGGCCACCCCAACCCCCCTACATCAATGGCTGCGCCTTGCTGGCGGTGAGCCTGGAGCCCGAAGAGCTGCTGCAGCGGCTGTTGGATACCGAGGCGCGCTTCGGCCGGGTGCGCGGCGAGCGCTGGGGGCCCCGCACCCTCGACCTCGACCTGCTGCTGCTGGACCAGCAATGCTGGACCAGCCCGCGATTGACCCTGCCCCACCCGCGCCTGCGCGAGCGGGCCTTCGTGCTGCTGCCCCTGGCCGAGATCGCGCCGAACTGGATCGATCCCGTGTCGGGCCTGTGCGTGGCGGAGCTGGCGGCGGCGCTGCCTGCGGCGTTGAAGGGAGAGGATGCCCTGGAGGCGCTGGAACCGCAGCGGTCGCCAGGCGGCGTGAAGAGCTCAGCCCGCGTCTGATCCCCTCCTCCCTCAACACCGCCTCGGAGGCGGCACACCAGGTGCCGAGCTGAAGCGTGCGCAAAGCGGAAGCGTGCGCCGCGCTGAGCCCCCAGGAACGGAGCCACTCCAGCTTTGACAAGACCATGGCTTTCCAGCTGGACAGCGGTGGGCGCGGTGGGCAGCGCCTCCACAGCCACAGCCACCGCCACTGCCACTGCCACCGCCACTGCCACCGCAGCAACGACCGCAGCAACGGCCAACGCACACGCAGAACACGTGATGCCTTGAAAATCCTGCAGCTGTCGCAGGATTTTCAAGGCTACGAGCTCTAGGCTGCTGGGATGCTTCCCCGCCCGGATCTTCTTGCCGCCACCAAGGCCGCCCTGGCGCGGGCTCCCGTGGTCGCCCTGCTGGGGCCGCGGCAGTGCGGCAAAACCACCCTGGCCCGCCAGCTGGTGCCCTTCGATTCGGCCAACAGCTTTGATCTGGAGGACCCGATCAGCCTGGCCCGGCTCGAAGAGCCGATGACGGCCCTCGCCAGGTTGCGGGGCACGGTGGTGATCGATGAGGTGCAACGCCGTCCTGAGCTGTTCCCCCTGCTGCGGGTGCTGGCCGATCGACCAGGGACGCCAGCCCGATTCCTGATCCTGGGATCGGCCTCCCCGTCGTTGTTGCGCCAGTCGTCGGAATCCCTGGCGGGGCGCCTGGAGATCGTGGAAATGCGAGGGTTCTCCCTGGCGGAGGTGGGTCTGGAGAGGGCTGCAGCCCTGTGGCTGCGGGGCGGCTTTCCCCGCTCCTTTCTCGCGGCAGACGACAACGACAGCCTGATCTGGCGCCGCGACTTCATCCGCGCCCTGCTGGAGAGCATCCTGCCCCAGCTGGGCGTGCGGGTGCCGGCCGCCACCCTGCAGCGCTTCTGGGCGATGCTTGCCCACTTTCATGGCCAGCTGTGGAATGGCGCCGAGCTGGGCCGCTCCCTCGGCGTGAACCAAACCACCAGCCGCCGTTATCTCGATCTGCTGGAAGGGGTGTTCATGGTGCGTGCGCTGCAGCCCTGGCACGCCAACCTGCTCAAGCGCCAGGTGAAGGCGCCGAAGATCTACTTCCGCGACACGGGGTTGTTGCACCAGATGCTGCGGATCGCCAGTGAGGACGATCTGCTCCGTCATCCCCGGCTCGGAGCCTCGTGGGAGGGGTTTGTGATCGAGCAGCTGCTGGCCGCCTGGAGACCCGAGGAGTCCTGGTTTTGGGCCACCCATGGCGGGGCTGAACTGGACTTGCTGGTGATCCACCGCGGACAACGGATCGGCGTGGAGATCAAGCGAGCTGACGCGCCACGGCTGAGCGCCTCGATGCGACAGGCGCTGGCGGATCTGGAGCTCGATCGCCTGCTGGTGATCACCCCCTCCGAGCGCGGCTACAGCCTCAATGCATGCACAACCGTGATGCCACTGGCGGAAGCGCTGGCCGCCGTGGATTGAGCAGACTCCTGCAGAACTGCCTGCGGTTGGAGGTGCTGGAGGCTCACTTGGATCAGCGCCGCCCAGCTCAACAATCGCATTGACAAGCTTGATCTGGTCGATGCAGACGAAGTGGCGAAGCAACAAGAAAATGAGGAGCAAGCCCGCATTCGCATGCCAATGGGAGAAGAGGAGAAAGCCGCCAAAGAGGCTGATCGAGCGGACAACTTTCCTGACACTGGGGGCGTGGCGGACCTGGCGGCGGCGCTGCCAGCGGTGCTGAGGGGCGAGCAAACCCTGGCGGCGCTGGAGCCGTAGCCGCCCGCAGACAACTGAAGGCCATCGTTGAGCGATTCCTGCCGCTTGCCTGATCCGTACCGCCGATCACCAGGCTCCGACCGGCGCAGCTCCAAAACAAAAGACGAGCCCTTGCCATACCCTGGCAGTACACTTGTATTATGAAGGGGATGACTTGCCGGCTGGTCCGGCTAATCTCATGTCCTACACGACAGAGGCCCGCGCCCAAGGATCGGCAGGCAACGCACCGCTGGATCCGGCGGGCTGGGTCTCCCTGGCGGCGGGCCTGCTGGTCATCCTGATTACTTTTTT
>JBKDOR010000257.1:0-2775 GCA_046342775.1 Synechococcaceae cyanobacterium | reverse complement strand
GCCGGAGCGCTGATCCGAGCCGGATCACTGGTGGCCAGCGGGCGTGGACTGGCCGACGTGGTCGCGGTGGGAGAGGCCACCGAGCTGGGTCGCCTCGGCCGCAGCCTCGCCACCGTCACGCCGCCGCCGACCCGTCTGCAGCGCCACACGCGCCGGCTCACGGCACGGCTCACCGTTCTGGCGCTGGCTCTCTGCGCCGCCCTGGCGGTGGTGCAGGGGAGCCTCAGCGGCGAATGGAGCACGGCACTGCTGGCGGCCCTGGCCCTGGCTCTGGCCGTGCTGCCCAACGAGATTCCGGTGGTGGTGGCGCTGTTTCTGGCCCTCGGCGCCCTGCGTCTGGGGCGGATCGGGGTGCTGGCGCGTTGGCCTGCCGCCGTGGAAAGCCTGGGCAGCGCCACGGTGCTCGCCGTCGACAAGACCGGCACGCTGACCGAGAACCGCATGGCCGTGCAGCAGCTGCTCACCTGGCCGGCTGGAGAGCTCTGGCAGGCGGGCGCGCCCCTCGACGAACCGTGGCATCGGCTGCTGGAGCTGGCTCTGCTGGCCAGCCGCCACGATCCGGTGGATGCGATGGAGCAGGCGATCGAGCGGCTGGCGCAGGCGGAACTGCAGCAGAGCGAGCACCTGCATCCCGACTGGCCGCTGCTGCGCGAATATCCACTCTCAGCCGATCTGCTGGTGTTCTCGCAGCTGTGGTGCGCGGAAGGCGGCCGCTGGCAGATCGCCGCCAAGGGGGCACCGGAGGCGATCGCCAAGCTCTGCCATCTCAGTCCAGAGGGTTCGGCCCAATTGCTCCAGGCCGCCGACGGCTTGGCCGGCCAGGGCCTGCGGGTGCTGGCGGTGGCCACGGGCCTGGATGGGGCGCCCCGCCACCCCCACCTACTGGAGGCCACAGCGGCCGGGAACCCACCGCAGGCGGTGCACGACTACCTGTTCGAGCCGATCGGCCTGGTGGGGCTGGCGGATCCGCTGCGGCCGGAAGTGCCGGCCGCGATCGCTCTGGCCCAGGGGGCAGGCGTGCGAGTGGTGATGATCACCGGCGATGCGCCGCTGACGGCCCGCTCGATCGCGGACCAGGCTGGGCTCCCTGCCGGCCCGGTGCTGAGCGGTTCCGATCTGCAGGCCCTCGAGGCCGGTCCTACAGCCGGACCGGTGGGTGAAGGTCTGGCTCAGGCGTCGGTGTTCGCGCGGGTGCTGCCGCAGCAGAAGCTGCAGATCGTGCTGGCCTTGCAGGCGGCGGGGGAGGTGGTGGCGATGACCGGCGATGGCGTCAATGACGCGCCGGCGCTGAAGGCGGCCGACATCGGTGTGGCCATGGGGAAACGGGGAACGGCCGTGGCGCGGGAGTCGGCCGATCTGGTGCTGCTGGGCGATGATTTCGGCAGCCTGGTGAAGGCGATCGCCCTGGGCCGGCGCATCTAGGCCAACCTGCACCGGGCCCTGGGCTACACGCTGGCGATCCACCTGCCGATCGCCGCGGTCAGCCTGCTGCCGCTGCTGCTGCCCGGTCAGCCCCTGTTACTGCTGCCGGTGCACATCGCCCTGCTGCATCTGGTGATCGATCCGGCCTGCACGGTGGTGTTCGAGGGCCTGCCGGCCAGCCCGGGGCTGATGCGCCAGCCCCCCCGGCCACCGGAGGCGCCGCTGTTCGGCCCTGCCACCTGCAGGAAGGCCCTGCTGCAGGGCGGGGTGCTGGCGGTGCTGGCCATCTCCCTTGCCTGTGGGCCTGGTCTTGACGTTGAGGTTCAACGCAGCCTGGTGTTCAGCCTGCTGCTGCTCGGGGGGGGCGTGCTGGTCTGGCTGAACGGGGAGCCGAGCAGTCGCCTCAGCCAGTTCGGTGGAGCGATCGGTCTGGGCTTGTGGCTGCTGCTGCAGGCGATCCCCGGACTGAATGGCGTCCTGCTGCTCAGGCCGCTGCCCGGGCTGATCCCTTACGTACTGCCGGTGTCGCTGCTGTTGCTGCTGTTGTCAGGGCGTTTCGTCAGCGATCAGGCCTCCGATCCGGCTGGGATCGACCGTGACCAGTTCAGCGGGTTCTGAACCGGCGCCCCTTCCACTCCACCTCCCCCCGCTCAAGCTTGAAGATCGCCAGCACGAACACCGCCAGAAAGAACAGCACCGGGGCGGGGAAGAGCAGGTTGATCCAGCCGAAGCGCCCCACCCGGCGACTGAGCAGCAACAACTGCACGGCGAAGGCGCCATAGATCAGCGCATTCGGGCCGATCGCGTGGGTGCCGACCAGCGGCCAGCCCAGCAGGGCGGCCGGCAGACACCAGGCGGCCCAGAACAGACCGGACAGCCACAACAGCACCGCCAGCATCCAGGGCCAACGCACCTCTCCTGCGGCGGTGGCGAAATTCTTGTCGAAGCCGGCCACCATGTCAGCCAACCCGCCTGGATACATGCGATAGGCGATCGACGCGCCGCCGAGCCAGGCGCTCACGGGCAGGCCGGCTTGCTCATAGCAATGGGCCAGGAACCAGTCCTCAACCACCTTGCCGGCGACCGCCTCGTGGCCGCCGGCCCGCTCATAGTCGGCCCGAGTGCTCACTATCGCCGGCCCGAAGGCCACGCCGCAGGCTGGCCCCAGCGGAACCGCCAGCAGTCCCACCAGGTTGAACAGCAGCGACAGCTGCTCATAGGGCTTCTCGGTGCGGTGATAGGGCTGAACCGACAGCAGTCCTCCTCGGAGCTCATGCTGGGCGAGCAGCCGCTGCAGGAAGGCCGGGGATGGCTCGGTATCGGCATCGAGAAACACCAGCACCTCCCCATGGC
>JBKDOR010000256.1:0-2830 GCA_046342775.1 Synechococcaceae cyanobacterium | reverse complement strand
TCGCCGTTTCCGGCGGCTGAGCGATGCTGGCCTCCTCTAGGCCAACATCCACTTCATGCCACTTAAGTTGCCGCATGTGGGTGGCAATCACTGCCCCGCTTTACGGGCGATCGGTCCATCCGGGTGACGTGATGTTGATTTTTCCCAGCACGTGGCTAGCCTGATTTCGGACGGCCCGTGGACCGTCACTCCTTTTGTGGTTTCTTAACAACACCATCAGCAGCATCAACCATGCCAGCACAACAATTCGAAGTCAACGCGAAAGAGAATAGCCAAACCGGCGGAGCCGCCCTAAATACCGGAATCACGGTCGCCAAAGGCGACAAGCTGATCATCAAGGTGGCGGAGGATGACACTTGGTCTGCCGGCGGGAGCGACCGGACCTCCAATGCCAACGGCTTGATCGCCGGCAATAAGTATGGCGGTGTCTATGGCACGTTTACTTCACCGAAGACGGGCACCACTTTCCCTTATGGCAGCCTCGTCGGCAGCCTGGACGGCGGCAAGAGCTATTTCCTGGTGGGCACAAACTTCGACGCGCCCGTTACGCAGGCGGGGACGCTGACCTTGTGTTATTGGGACCAGAACAATCATGACAACAGCGGCTCTGTCACCGTTTCCGTGGACACGCTGCCGGCTGCTGTAGCCGCATCAACCAGGCCAGCACAACAATTCGAAGTCAAAGCGAAAGAAAATAGCATCACTGGTGGCAGCGCCCTGAATACCGGATACGCTGTCGCTAAAGGCGACAGATTGATCATCAAGGCTGCGGAGGACGACACCTGGGCTTGCGGCGAGGGCGACATGACATCCAACGCCAACGGCTTGATCGCCGGCAACAAGTATGGAGGTGTCTATGGCACCATGCCTGCGCCGACGACGGGCGGTTCTTTCCCTTTTGGCAGCCTCGTCGGCAGCCTGGACGGCGGCAAGAGCTATTTTCTGGTGGGCACAAACTTCGACGCGCCTGTGCCGCAGGCAGGCACCTTGTCGTTGTGTTTCTGGGATGGCAACAGCGATGACAACATTGGCTCCATTACGGTCACCGTCGACAAGGTGCCGGCTGCCTGACCGTTAACGATATTTGCTAATCGCTTTAGTTTCCTGCACCTCAGATGCGGCCATGGAATGGAGATGGCTTGTACCGCCCTGAACTGCCGCCGGGATTCGCCATGTGGCCCACGGGGATTGGCCATGATTGGCACGTGATCGCCTAAATCTCTGAGCAGTACAAGCTCTCCGCTAATCAGGCTCGGCCCCGGACACTTCCGAGGTCGGGCTTCGCTTCGGGCTCGGGTCTGCAGGGTTGATCCATGCAGGTTCTCCAGGTTCTCTGCAAGGGCGCCATGCCCTCAGCCCCGGCGGCTGAACCGCAGCAACTCCCGGGCCAGCTCGGGCAACAGCGTGTCGTCCTGGGCCTGGCGGGCGCCGCTGGCGAACACCACCACCATGAACGGGTCCGCCCCATCCACTTCGATGTAGGCCGCGTCATGGCGGGCCTGGCTCATCCAGCCGGCCTTGCTCCACAAACGCGCCTCCAGCGGCAGCCCGCCGCCGAGGAAGCCATCCACCTGGTTCTCCGGATCGGCGGCCCGCTGGGCCGGATCGAGGGAGCGCTGCAACAGCGCCGTCATGCGGCGGCACGCCGGTGGTGAGACCACGGTCCCGGCCAGCACCTCCTGCAACATCCGTGCCGTGGCCTCGCTGCTGAGCCGGTTGCGGTTCTCCAACTCCAGGCCATAAAACTGACGTTCGCGGCCGAAGGGGCCATCGCCCCAGGTCTTCTGGCAGGCATTGCAGCCCTGTAGCTCCGGCCAACCCAGCTCCGCCAGCCAGTCGTTCACCAGCTGGCGCTGGGCCGCCCAGGCGGCGAAACGCTGTTCCGGCAGATCCGGCCCGCCGGTGGTGCCGCTCAGCAGATCCACCACCAACGCCGTGGCGTCATTGCTGGAGTCACGGATCATGTCGGCCAAGGCGCGCCGCAGCTCGGCGTTGTCCTCAATCAGGCCTTGTTGCAGCCAGGCCTCAGCCGCCACCAGATAGATCAGCTTGATCACGCTGGCCGGGTAGTGCTGCTTGCTGCCGGCCCAGCTGGCCCCGATCGCCTCCCGGGACGTGGGCGGCTCGTTGCCGGCGGCCCGCTGGCTCCAGGCTCCGAGCGGCTCCTGGTAGCGCAGCCAGGTGATCGACAGCTGCGATCCCAACTCCGGCCGTCCGTCCTGCTCCAGGGCCCGCACCAGATCGACGAGCCTCTCGCCCATGGCGGGATCGGGGCTGTAGAACGCCATCAACACAAACGGGTCGGATGCAGACCATAGGTGTGCCATTCCCAGGGGCCCTGACCCCCGGTTCGACCTGGCGGCTTCAGGGTCCGTTGCCGGGTTGGAGCCGTGCATCCGGCCCGGGCCTGGCCACTGAGCTGGACGCCGGGCGGCATCTACGCCTGCTGGATGGGTTGATGCCCGAGGCAGGCGAGCCGGGGGCGGGGCAGGGGCTGCGCCTGCGGGTGCGGTCCCTGGAGGATGGCTATCCCTGCTGGCTGGAGGCCGCCTTCCTGCTGGAGCAGGGCCGTCCGGCCCCACCTCCCGGTCTGCCCCATCCATCCGAGGCCGAGATCCAGGGCCGCATTCCGCGGTTGTTGCAGCTGGCGGACCAAGCGCGCCAGCTGCCCAACGTCTACCTCTGGGGTGGCACCCTCGGGCCCGACTTCGATTGTTCCGGGCTGATCCAGACCCTGTTCGCCGCCGTCGGCGTCTGGCTGCCCCGCGACGCCTACCTGCAGGAGCGCTTCTGCCAGCCCGTGGCGGTGCGGCCCGGCATCACCCAGCTG
>JBKDOR010000255.1:0-3056 GCA_046342775.1 Synechococcaceae cyanobacterium | reverse complement strand
TGGAGGAGCTGCAGAGCCAGGCGCGCTTTGCCGGTGAAGATCAGGTGGCGCGCCCAGGAAAAACGCGGCAGGCCGGGGGGGAGAGTGGGGGCGAGCCAGTTGGCATAGAGCCGGTGACTGGTGAGCGGTTGCCAGAACAGCAGCGACATGGCCTCCGCCTTGACCGCGGCCCAGCCCGGAGGCTGGATGGGCAACGCATCGCCAAGGCGCAGCAACTGTTGCAGCCCGGGCAGGGTGCTGGTGGCGCTGCGCACACCCCAGAGACACTGGAGGAGCTGCAGATAACCCAGTTCCAGATAGCCCTGGCTGAAGGCGGGGTCGTGGTGGATGCTTTGCTGCATCAGCCACAGCTGGCGGGGCAGGCTGGAGGGATCACGATCCGGCCAGAGGTCATGGGCCTCGGCATAGAACAGACCACTCAGCAGCAGGCGATCCTGCTCACGCCCCTCCGCCGCCAGGGGAGACACCGCCTGGGCGGCTGGGGAGACGTTGCCCTCAGGCTCCAGGGCGAAGAGCACCTGCACCGTGGCCTCCAGGCGATAGCCCTTGCCGTACACGCCACGAATCGCTTCTCGCCCGAGGGGGCCACTGGCGAAAACCTGCCTCAAACGGTGAACGACCAGAGGAAGATTGGCCTGATTCGGCCTGGCGCTGCCACCGGCCTGCTGCGCTGGCCAGAGGTGGCTGGAGAGTTCCTCGATGGACACCGTCTGGTTTGGGTTCTGGACCAGGATCAGCAGGAGCTTCCGTGGCAGAGGCATGATAGTCACCGCCATACCCGCCAGGCTCAACTCTCCCGTAGACAACAGCTGATAGGGGCCAATCCTCCAACCTGTCCGAAGTGTTGCGGCCACCACGCCATGCTGTTTGCGTAAGTAACTCTAAACTGTTTGCCGAGTGAAATAGCGGCGGAATACCGGACTGGCAAAACGTATATTCAGGCGCGACGAACTGGGAGTCCCAGCATTCTTGCAATCACCGCAGACTTTTCGCGCACGTCTATTGAACGTGGCGTGGCAATAGCGACCGACAACGCTTAGAGGCCAACGATCGAACCAGTCGCGGTCCGGTTCCGTTCATCCCCAGCAGGCCGGCTGCCTGATCGGGCTTGAAAGAGTTCTGAAAGGATTCGCCTTGCTGCCGGGGAGGGTTCAGGGTCCTTTCGTCAACCCCCGAAGAGGCATGGTCCTGCTGGCAACACCAGCGATGCAAGGAACCCAGTGGTGAAAGCCCCTGGGCAGGCGTTGCGCCACTGGCTGGAGATGAACACCGCGATGGCGGAGCCCGAGCCCGCGACGCGACCGACCCTGAAGCCGGGCCGCCGCCGGGCCCGGCTCAGCCAATCCGGCCACATGGCGTTGGCCATGGCCGTGGTGACCTTGGCCGGCATGGGGCTGGTTGTGGGCCGCAAGGAGGCCCAGAGACGGACCCAGAACCTGGCCTATTGCCATCTGGATCCGATCCGAACGCAGCCGGCGATGACCCCCGCGATCTCGAGTTTGGCGGTACTGGCCGGGGCGTTACCAAGCGCCACGCTGCCGCAACGCCAACGCCTGAACCAGCAGGCCCATGAGCTGCTGCGGCTGGATCGCTACCACTGCCGAAGCATGCAGTTGATCTCCGCGAACTATCAGGCCCTGGTGATGGTGGCCAATGGCTCCGCCATGGTGTCGGCAACCATGCTGGCGCTGCTGAGTGTGCACGGCCTGAAGAGCGAGATCCACTGGCCGTTCACGGTGCTGATGGCCTCGGCCTTCACGCTGGGCCTGGCGGTGGTCTCGATCGAAACCTTCAATCTCAATACCAATCTCAATACCAGCCGTGGCCTCTACGAACAAACCATCGCGCTCACGCGCAGCTTCGCCACAAGCATCGCCAATCAGGAATACGTGAGCTCGAGCCAGAGATTGAATCTGCTCGATCGCAAGCAACTGGGCCTGTACATCAGCCTGATCGATCAACAGCTCAATCGGGTGGACCAACCTACCTTCGGAATGAATGACGACTTCGCCTCCAGGGAGGCCTTGGTTCTGCTGCGCAAAGCATCACCAGCAGAATCCTCGCCCAAAGTTGAAGACAGAGATTGATTGATCAACACATCACCTCCCCCATCATCATGAAACTGCGAAGCAAACTCCTGCTTGCCGGCCTGCTGTCGGGCCTCACGTTGCCAGCGGCCGCGCAGGAGCAACTGAATGGGTCCGCAGCGATCTGCAAGACCATGAGTGCGCCCCTGGTGATGACCATCACCAGCTTGATCTTTGCCGCCATCATCGGTGTGTTGATCCTGATTTCCGTGCGACTGCAGCACGGCGGCTGGTCGCTGGCGAATGCGGTGTCGGAACCCACCCATCTCTCGATTCCGTTGGATGAACACTGGGCCCAATCCCAGGGAGACAGCCAGGCGCGCATCCGCAGCCTGGCGATCAATGGCCCACCCAAACCGGTGATCCTGATGGAGGCCAGTACCAGCCGGCTGATCGCCCTGGCCGGTTCGGTGGCGATTCTGCTGATCTATGTGGGCTTCGGCATCTTTTCGCTCTACACCTACGGCCTCACCTGCCAGATGCCGGCCTCCACGGTGGCGGTGAGCAGCTTTCTTTACTCCGGGCTCACCCTCTTTGCCCCCTATGTGGCAAACAAGGTGTCCGGCCGCCTGCCAGCCGGTCGAGCCGCGCCAGCCCAGGAACCGGCGCCGGCCGCCCAGGCACCCTTGCGGCAGCCTGCGGAGTCGCCCACC
Organism: Synechococcaceae cyanobacterium; assembly: GCA_046342775.1. GTDB lineage: Bacteria > Cyanobacteriota > Cyanobacteriia > PCC-6307 > Cyanobiaceae > Cyanobium. Next base: position 316 of record JBKDOR010000255.1, on the reverse strand, counting down.
AAGCCGCTCACGGTCAGCGCCCTCAAGGCCGCCACGCTGGAGCGACCCGCGGTCAAAGGGGTGGGCCCGATCACCCCCCACCGCCTCTCCGGTCCTGCGGCCAGCCACCCACTGCTGGCGCCAGCCACCCCGGCGCCGCCTCCCTATGAAGCAGCCCTGCGCCTGATTGCCGAATTCGAGGGGTTTGTCGATCACGCCGATCCGGAGCCGGCCAGTGGCGGCGAACCCTGGACGATCGGATATGGCTTCACCAGCCTCGATGGCCGGCCCGTGCAACCGGGCGACACGATCAGCCAGGCGGAGGGCGATGCCCAGT
>JBKDOR010000254.1:0-4803 GCA_046342775.1 Synechococcaceae cyanobacterium | reverse complement strand
CGTTGAAGTTCACCGCCAGTTGCTTCGGCTGGGTATCAGGTCGGAGCTGCAGCTGTCCTTCCTCGTCATCCCCCACCGATTCGATGTCCCCCAGCACGCAGCTCAGATCGTTGAGCCATTCCTCGCGGCTGGGTAGTTGCTGGGCCTGCTCCAGGGGCCAGAACCAGAGGGCACACCAGTAGTCCATCGCCAGCTTCAGCCGCAGCCGGGCATTGGCATTGGCGATGCCCTCGCCGGCCACCTCCTGGCTCTGGATGCGGTCTTTGAGGCTGAGCGGTTTCCAGGCCAGCCCGCTGTTGCCGTCAGAGTCGGCCTCGGGATCGCCCCACACCGGCAGCGGGTCGGTGGTGCGCTCGCGGATCTGGGCCAGCTGGTCGGCCCACTCCTGCAGTAGGCCATCGGCAATGCGGCTCAGCCGCTGCAGCCGTCGCAGCTCCGCGCCGCTGAAGGGGCGGTTGAAGTCTTTCTTCCAGCTGCTGATTGCTTTCACCTGATCAGGGAGCAGCTCCTTGATCACCGCATTGGCCTTGATCGCCATGCCCGGATCGGGCAGCAGGAAATGGAAGATGGCGTCGTCGGGAAGCTCCTGATCCCAGGCCAGCTCCTCCGGGGCCTGTTCATGCCAGAGCATCGCAGGCTTTCCCTTCTTGCCCTCCTGGGGCAGCTGGTGCAGGCGGTAGATCTGGCGGCGGCAGCCCACCAGCGAATTGCCGCAGAGCAGCTGCTGTCCAAACCAGGGCACGAAGGCCCGTCCTTTCTCCGGCTGGTAGATGCTGTTGAGCCAGAGGCTCACCTCCGCCAGCTCGATCGCCACCGGGTTGAGGTCCACCCCGAACACATTGCGATCGGCCAGCCGCATCTTCACCTTCTGCAGCTCCTGCTCGAAGGCGGCATGGGGGATGGTGCGCCCCAGCTCCTGCTGGCGCAGCTCCAGGTACTGGAGGGCCAGCTGGTTGATCAGCTCATTCAGGTAGGCCGCGGAGCCCAGCGCCATCTCCAGCAGCTTGAAGCGCAGGATGTCGGAGGCCGTTTTGCCGGGCAGCAGCTCCTTGAGCGTGTACTTGATCTGGCAGCGGGTGAGCGATTCGGGCGTGTAGAAGCTGGCGCTCTTGATCCGGTCGCGGCCGGCCAGGCGGTAAATGAAGGACCCTTTGGGGTACAGCTTCGGGCCATTGCCCTCGGCATTGGGCACGATCTCCTCGCGCTTGTAGTGGCCCAGCTGGCTGCGGGGCACGAAATGGCCCACCTCCAGCTCGTCGTGGGCCTTGCCGCGGGCCTGTACGCCACTTTCGTCGTCATCGGCGCTGTCGTCATCGCTGCCGTCGTCAACGGGGTTGTCGTGATCGGGGTTGCCGTCGGGGGCGTCGCTGCTGTCGTCGGCGTTGAAGTCCTCGTCGCCCGCCGGGGTGGTGGCCTGCTTCGGGGCGGGCTGCACCTCGTAGAGATGCTCCGGCGCGAAGAAGCCCCGGAAGCTGAGCAGCGCCTCATACACCGAGCCCAACTGGTTGATGCCCAGCTGGGCGTAGCTCACGCGGCCGCGCTTGCGGCCCGGCTTGGCCTTGGTGAGCGACATCAGCTCGATCACCTCGCGCAGCACGCCATTGCGGAAACGCACCCGCGCCTTGGTGATCGCCCCGCCCAGCAGGGGCATGCGGCTGGGATCGAACAGGTGGCTCTTGAGCGGTGTGATCCGGAAGCTCTCATGGATCTCGCTCTCCCCCTCGCCGCTGATCTGGCCCTGCAGCTCGCTGTCCTCGCGTTTGGGGTAGCCCTCCCAGATCATCTGGAACAGGCGCTCCAGCGAGTCGTGGATGTAGGTGCTCTCCCGGTCGGCATCGCTGAGCAGCGGCACCTGCTCCAGATCCCGCAGCCGCTCCAGGCTGTAGCCGCGGCGGTACACCTGCGAGCCGATCGGGATGTAGTTCAGCTCCGGCCTGGCTTCGATATAAAACAGAAACAGCAACCGGTACATGAAGCGCAGGCACTCTTCGCTGAGCTGCTTCTCCTCCACCAGCCGGAAAGTGCCATCCTTCTGTTTGAAGCGGATGTGGTGGATTGCCTCATTGCCCAGCAGCTCGATCGACTTTCGCAGGGCGTATTTGAGGTCACCGCTCACCTCATAGGCGTGCTTGTGGCTGTTCTCATCCAGGCTGTCGAGCAGTGGCGTGCCTCCCTCGCTGGGGCAGAGGTGCTCGCGGTGCAGCAGCGTGGCCGTCGCCAGGAAGGCCTCGGCCTGCCGCTCGGCATACAGCGTGCCCACCTCAAAGCGCAGCAGCCGCGAGGCGCCCCACTTGAAGCGATCGATCAGCAGCAGTTCATCGCGGCTGATCAGCAGCAACCAGCGCGGTGGGGTGTCCTGGGCGAACACCCGGTTGTTGATCAGCTGCTCCCAGCTCTCCCCCGCCACCACCGTGCCCTGGGAGGGATCACGGATCTGCTGGCCCTGGATCTCCAGCTGCAGGGGATCGCGCACCAGATCCTTGGCTGCGGCGGCCACCGGGTTGAAGGCCTCCAGCACCCACAGCAACGGCACCCCGGAGGCGTGCGCCACAGAAGAGCGCTCCACGGAAGAGCGCTCCACAGTGGCCAACAGCGGCAACTGATACGGCTGGTCGTGGAGCAGCAGCACCTGGGAGCGGGGCTGCCAGCTGTAGCCGAGGGCCTCCAGCAGCGGGCGGAACCACTGCTCGCGCTGCAGCCGCAACCGATCAGCGGCGGGCAGATCGGCCTCCTGCTCGCACAACGACAGCCAGGCGCGCCGCAGCCCCGCCAGGGCGCGATCCGGCTGGGGAGTCGCTGGATCCTGCTCGGCCTGTTCCTTCCAGCGGGCCTGCACCTCCTTGAGGTCGCCCTTGAAGATCGCCTCCAGGTAGTAATCGGAATAGAACTCCTGCTCGTTGCGAATCCCCAGCAGCGCCATCGCTCAACCCCCCTCGCGTGCATCCGCGGGCCGATGCAGCACGGCCACCAACTTCAGGTAGGGCGCTTCCTCGGTGGTCATCACGTCTTCCACGTAGCGCTGGTGGCTGTCAAACAGGCGTTGCACGCGCAGTTCTCCCTGGCGCAGCTTCTCGGCCTTCACCGACACCACACTCCCGTCCTGCTCGAAGTTCTGGCGCAGCTGCTCTTCTTGTTTGGCCCGCAGCCTTTGCAGCCGCTCGCTCTGCTCGGCCAGCAGGGGCTCCATGCGTTCGATCCGCTCCTGCCGGCGCTGCAGCAGATAGGCCTGGGCTTCCCGCACGGCCTGGCCGCGCTGCAGCTTCAGGCTCTCGGGCACCGGTAGCTGGCGGTTGGGATAGGCCCGCTCGCCCAGCTGCAAGCGCCGGGCGATCTGGGCAAACGGCTCCACCGCTTCCACCTTCAGCCCCGTGCCCAGGAAGCGCACTCCCACCCACTCCTGGATCACCGGCTGTCCGGAGCGGTTGGGGATCGTGCCCTGCAGCACCATCACCACTTCACCGGGATCCAGCCCCGCGCTGAGCTGCAGCACCGGCGCCTGGTGCCGCGCAAACGTGGCCAGCCCCCGGTCCACCAGCCACTCCACCAGGGGATGCAGGGGCCACAGGTACTCCAGCTCCAACCCCTTCTGCTTGCGGCGCCTGGAGCGCTCCACTTCTTGTTGCAGCTCCTGGGGGCGGGTGGTGAGCACCACCTGCTTGAGGCGATCCGGGCGCACTTCCCGGGGCAGCCGCTCGTAGCGCCGCAGCAGATCCGCCGGTGGGGTGATCTCCAATCTCTCCTGCTCGTCGTAGGTGCGGAACTGGATCGGCTCACGGTTCACCTGCCGCTCCGCCACTGCGCCGAGGGCCTTGCTGACGTAGCTCCAAAGGCTGGGATACAGCGACGGCATGTCGCGGCGCTCCAGAGCTGGCTCTTCTGGTTGGGTGGGGGTGGTGGCTGCTCCACCACCTTCCGTGCCGAGCAGCTGGCCATACAGCTCGGCGATCAAGCCGCCGCCGCTCTGCAGGAAGGGAGCGGCGTTGGCCTCCAGCTGGCGTTCAAAGGCCGTGGCATCCGCAGCTTCCACGGCGGCCGCCGTCAGCTCTTCTTCCGCGGTTTCGTCGTAGCACTGCATGAACACCGACGGATCGCCGATGTTGCGCTGGGCCTGCTCGTCCTTGCGGATCAGCACCTGCAGGATCCGCTCCACATCACCCATCCCCTCCACGGCCGAGGCGGTGAGCAGGTAGCGGATCAGGGGCTGCTGGCTCTGGCCGTAGCGGTCGATGCGGCCGTTGCGCTGCTGCAGCGTCATCAGCGACCAGGGGATGTCGACGTGCACCAGCCGGTGGCTGAGGTAATGCAGGTTGAGGCCTTCGGAGGCCACCTCGGTGGCCACCAGCAAGCGGATGGGGTCCGCCTCCTGGCCAAAGCGCTCCACGATGTCGCTCTGCACCGTGTCGACCATGCCGCCATCGAGCCGTTGCACCGCTTCCGCCGGCAGCTGCAGATCGCGGGCCAGATGCTCGATCAGGAACCGCTGCGTCTCCCGCCGGCCCGTGAAGATCACCAGCCGGTCTTTCGGGTCCTGCCCCCGCCACTGCCACTCGGCGCGCAGCAGCTCGAGCAGCCGTTGGTATTTCGAGAACGCCGCAGCACCGATCGGCTCCAGCAGCTCCACCAGCGGCTCAAGGGCGGCCTGGTCAGCCGAGCTGGGCTCTGTGGCCTGGCTCAGGGTTCTGAGCCGGTTGCGCACGGTCTCCAGGCAGGCCATCGGGCTGGAGAGCATCGCCTTCTGCAACGTGGTGCGGAACAGCTGGCCGGCCTTGGCGTTGCGGTCGCTGTCCGGCAGCTGCAACGTCG
>JBKDOR010000253.1:0-4199 GCA_046342775.1 Synechococcaceae cyanobacterium | reverse complement strand
CGTGAAACGACCGAGTCTGAGTCGCAGAACTATGGTTACAAGTTCGGCCAAGAGGAAGAGACATACAACATCGTGGCTGCCCACGGTTACTTCGGACGCCTGATTTTCCAATACGCCTCGTTCAACAACAGCCGCAGCCTGCACTTCTTCCTGGCTGCCTGGCCGGTGATCGGCATCTGGTTCACCGCCCTGGGCGTGAGCACGATGGCCTTCAACCTGAACGGCTTCAACTTCAACCAATCGATCCTGGATTCCCAGGGTCGTGTGCTGAACACCTGGGCTGACATCCTCAACCGTGCCGGCCTGGGCATGGAAGTGATGCACGAGCGCAATGCTCACAACTTCCCCCTCGATCTGGCCTCGGCTGAAGCCACCCCGGTGGCCCTGACCGCCCCGGCGATCGGCTGAGCCTGACCTTCAACACTCAGGCATCACCTGAGCCTTCAAGCCCCCGCCTCGGCGGGGGCTTTTTGGTGGCGATCGGGCGGCATCAACGCCGATTTCACCTTCCGCGCGCATCCGCGCCGATCGGGTTCACCAAGGCAACCTGAAGCGCTGAGCACCAGCCACTTGCGTGGCCAACGCAGTTCAAAGACTCACAACGGCAGGAGAGTCGACGCCTGCTGTTCAGGCGACAGCGACATCAAGTGTCGCTGTCGCGATCGCTGTCCGGCTCATCGGTGTCGCGGCGCCCGCCCACATCCAGCGTGCGCATCAGCGACAGCATCATCCTGAGGTTGGCCGCATCGCCGAGCCAGGCCACCGCCCCCTTGGCATCTCCCTCTTCCAGCAGCGTGCCGGCCACGCGTTGGTGCCAGTCGTGCATCAGCTCCAGCAGGTGGGCCATCAGCTGCTGATGGAAGTAGGCATCGAACAGTTCCTCGTCGTCCTCGTCCAGCAGTTGCTCCAGCAGTTCCCGCTGGCGAGGGCTGAAATCCTCGCCGTCGGCCTGCTCGCGCCGGGCCTTGGCGGCCAAGCGGATCAGCTCGGCGGGAGTGGAGGGAATTTCCGGATGGTCGTCCAAGAGCAGCGCTGGCCTGTAGGGCCAGTCTGGCGACGCCAGGCCCAGACTGCCTCAACGGTTCCTGCCTGTGGACCTCAGAGGTTCACCATGCCGCAGCGCATCCCCTTGAGCACCGCCTGCAACCGGTTGTTGACATCCAAGGTGCGCAGCAGCCGCTTGGTGTAAGTGCGAGCCGTCTCCTCGGTGATGACCAGCGCCTGGGCGATCTCGCGATCGCTAAGGCCGCGGGCCAGCAGATCCAGCACCTCGTATTCCCTGGGCGTCAGCCTCGGGCAGCTGAGATAGGGCAACTTGCCGCTGCGCAACGAAGGGCTGCGATAGGAGTGGTTGCCCATCACCGCCAGTAGCGCCGCCTGCAACGGCCGCTCGTCCTCCACGAAGTCGGCTTCGGCCACCACGGCCTGGAGCCAGGGTGCTTCCAGATATTCCACCGGAATCGCGTCGCCGAGGGCCAGCAGCACCACCTTGAGCTGGCCCTGCCGTTCACGAGCCTTGCGGGCCAGCTCGAAGCCACTGCCACCATCGAGGAAATCGGTGCAGATCAGCAGCTCATAGCTCTGGCGGTCCAGATAGTCCAGGCAGGAGCTCTCATCGGTGACCGCACAGCCGATCAGCGAGGGATCGCGGAAGCTGGCGCACAGCGATCGCAGGAACAGACGCCCTTTCATGGCCAGGGCCACCTTGCCCGTCACGGACACGGTGAGCAGCATGTCGCTGAGGTCGGACTGCTGGTGCCGTTGCAGAAAGGGGGTGAGATCCATGGCTGGGGATCGGACCGGGCCGCGGGGCAAATGCCTGGCGGAGGACGCAGGGTCCGCCTGGTTGATCCTGACGAGCCGAAGCTGGCAGCGTGGCCTGGGGAGGCGAATTGTTGTGCTTGTCAACGCCAGCCCAGCGGGCCGCTGCACAGGAGCAGCAAGGCTGGGTGACGGCGGCTCAGTGGGCAGGGGCGGCGCCATCTGCCTGACTGGCCAGCACATCGCGACGGATCGCAAAATAAAGATGGTCTGGCGACTTATAGCGACCCGGATAGCACTGGTACAGCGATTCAAGCCTGCTCCAGCACACCGTTCGCTGGATCTTGACCAGTGTTTTGCCTTCTCTGACCAGCATCCTTAGGGCCTTGCAGTACAAGGAATAGTTGGCCTCGAGCTCGGCGATCGTGATGGCGGCCGGTTGGCTGGTACTCATCGCTTCAGCTCCGGCGACCAGCTCGGCTGGCACGGCACCACTACCGTCAAGGGGGAGGGAATCGCCATGGCCATCAGCGGTTTACCGCAATCAAGCCTGCCCTTGCCTCCTGGCAAGGCGATGCCCCCCAATGGGGGCAATTGCCAATCTCAGCTGCTGATCATGGCGATTCGGCGTGGGGAATCGAGGTTCACAGGACCGAAATCACCACCGCGGCGGGGGCAAACAGGAACACCCGATCCTCCAGTCGCTGGGACTGGCCATCGAGGGCCGCCATGCCACCGCACACGAAATCGATCAGGCGCTGGCCTGTCTCGGGTTCGAGATGGTCCGCCTGGAGCAGCACGGTGCGGCCGGCTCGCACGCTGGCAATCACCTCGGCCGCCTGCTCGAACCGCGAGGGAGCCACCACCTCCAGTTGCCTGGCCAGGGCTGAGGGCAAGGGAATCACCGTGCGGCTTGCGGCCCCTGGAGCGGGTTGAGAGGCATCGGGGCGGAGCGCGGCCATCAGCATGGCGATGTTGGCCTCCCATCTCGCCACAGGCGCGTCGGCAGGTCAAACACCATCACCCCTGATGCGTCCAGCTGGGACCCATGCCAGGACGCTCTTGAGCACTGGCGTTTTGGCCGCCTTGGGCTTGACTCGCCGCAGGACAGAGGGAATCAGCTGAGGCTGTCAAGTCAGCGATGGCTTTCCCCAGCCTGAGGGCGGCCTTGGCCGACGGAGCCGAATCCCACGCCCCCAACTGTGGAAAAAGGCGCATCAATCCGGGGAAAACACCAGTGAGCTGTGGAAAAAACCAACCTCTCAGCATTTCTGATCGGTCGCAAGCCGTTCATCAAGGCTGCTTGGCGCACCAGCGGCGAACCTCGGCAGTTGGAGCTGCATCGGGGCTTCGCTCCTCCAACCGCCAGGCAGGCGCCCTCAAACCGCCGGCAGCACCTGACGGAAGCCAGAGGCGCTGACCACCCGGAGTGGCGTGCCATACAGGGCACTCAGGGGGCCATCGCGCAGCACCTCCTGCGGCGGTCCATCGGCCAGCACCCTGCCCTGGTGCAGCAGCAGGCAGCGCTGGATCTCCGGCACGATCGCCTCGATGTCGTGGGTCACCAGCAGCACCGTGGTGCCCGCCTGGATCCGGCGCCGCAGGCTGGCCAGCAGCCGGTGGCGCGCCGCCAGATCGAGACCTTGCAACGGTTCATCCAGCACCAGCAGCTGTGGTTCGTGCACCAGCGCCCGAGCCAGGAGCAGTCGCCGCTGCTGTCCCTGGGAGAGCTGGCCGTAGGGCCTCTCCGCCAGGTCCGCCAGATCCTCCGCTGCCAGCAGCTCCAAGGCCCGGCACCGCTGGGCGGGGCTGGGCTGCTGCGCCCGGCCCAGGCCCACGGAGCCAAACAAGCCCGAAAGCACCACCTCCGCCGCGGGCACCGAGGCTGCGTAGGCGATCTGCTGGTCCTGGGAGACAAGGCCAACGCGGCGGCGCAGCTCCCAGAGGTTCACGGTCTCGCTCCCGAAGATCCGCAGCCACGAACCCGGCTTGACAACCGGATAGATGGAGCGGCCCAGCAGGCGAATCAGCGAACTCTTCCCCGAGCCATTCGGCCCCAACACCGCGGTGGGCTCCCCCAGCCGCAACGCCAGCGTGAGGTTCTCGAACACCTGGTGCGGGCCCAGCCAGGCCTCCACCGACTCCAACTCGAGATACCTGTCGCCGGAAGACATCGGCCAGCAACGGTTGGGGAACCAGGCCGCATGAAACCCCAGGCGGCGTTCAAGAGCCAGGGGGATCCTGCAGAAGCCCTTGACGAGACTTGAACTCGTGACCTCTCCCTTACCAAGGGAGTGCTCTACCGCTGAGCTACAAGGGCGTGTGGGAGATGGGCCGGGCTGGATTTGAACCAGCGTAGGCAGAGCCAGCGGATTTACAGTCCGCCCCCATTAACCACTCGGGCACCGACCCGATCCACACCCCCAGACCTTACCAGC
>JBKDOR010000252.1:0-3670 GCA_046342775.1 Synechococcaceae cyanobacterium | reverse complement strand
ATCCACACCATCTCCGCCATCGATGCTGTCGTTGCCGGCGCCGCCATTGATGGAGTCTCCACCGAGGCCAGCGTTGATCGCGTCGTTGCCGTTGTTGCCGTTGAGGCTGTCGTCGCCCTCACCGCCGATCAGGCTGTCGTTATAGGAACTGCCATGGATACTGTCATTGCCGCTGCCGCCATCAAGCAGGGTGCCATGGGTGTAGTTGCCCCATTCGCTGATCCAATCGTGGCCAGCCCCGCCGCTGACGGTGGCGGCTTGATAGGTCGTGCTGATGTAGGGGGAGTAGTAGTAGAGACTGTCATTGTCGTCGCCCCCGTCAATCAGACCAGCGCCATAAATGGTGTCGTTGCCGGCGCCACCGCGGGCGATGTTGTTGCCCTCGCTGTCGGAGAAAGAGTCGGCCCCATCGCCGCCCTCGGCGCTGTCGTCGCCGGTATTGCCATAGATCGTGTCGTTGCCGGCTTCACCGAGCAGGGTGTCGTTGCCGGCGTTGCCTTGCAACTCATCGTTTTCGGAACCGCCGCTGATGGCGTCATGGCCGTCGCCGCCGAGGAGGCTGTCGTTGTGGGTGCCGCCCGAGAGCGTGTCGTTGCCGGCGTCACCGGAGAGGGTGTCGTTGCCGGCCTCGCCAAGCAGCGAATCGTTCTCCGCTCCCCCCAGCACGCTGTCGTTGCCGATGCCAGCGAGCACCGTGTCGGCGCCGCTGCCGGCGTTGATCACATCGCCGCCTTCACCACCCTCGATGCTGTCGTTGCCGGCATCGCCATTGAGCTGGTCGTTGCCGCCCAGGCCAAGGATGGTGTCATCACTGGCGCTGCCGGTGATGATGTTGTCGAGATCATTGCCGGTGAAGAGAGGCATGGCTGGACCAGTGGCTTGTGGGACGGTTGCGGTGTGTGGCGAACGTGCCAAACAGAATTGATCGGATCCTATGCTGGTTGCCTGAGGTCCTGGCGTTGTCGTGGGACGAATCGCACAGGCAGGGGCTTGCACTTGGCTTCGGCCTGACTTCAGATTGTGCGTCTCAAAGCCCAAGGGCACGATCGCTGTTCGCAGGCTGACTGCTTGAAGGGCTCAATCAGCAAGATCTTGGCGTTGACACAACTTTTCTTGAGCTCTGTGTTGTGAACCACGGAGCGATGTGCTGGCTTTGGCGAGCAGCTGCGACCGGCCATCAGGAGTCGGTTGCGCTTCGAACCCTGTAATGATCACTCAATGCCAGGCTCCAGCTCCAGCCGGATTGCCGCCGCTGGGGTGGAGCGCATCGGGGCTCGATTGTCTGCATGCAGAACAGTCGCTGAGCCAGCACGAATCTCTTCATCACCGCAGCAACGCGCAAAGAAAGGCTTGGCCAGCCCGTCTCCCACCGCCTGCTGCCGCACGAGCGGGACCACCGGGGCCGGAGCTCCGCCAGGCCGAAGGCATGGGGAGGGGCGGGTCTTGGGGTGTCGGGTTGTCCGGTCAGGCGACGCGGCTCAAGGTGCCGGGCTGGGCCGTCCTGCCCGGTCCAGGGCCTGAAGCTGCGCCTGGCGCTCCCGTTTGCTGGGATGGGTCAGCAGCAGCGAGGGCAGCTTGGACGCGCCGCGCTGGCGCTCCAGCTTGTCGAGGAGCGCATCAAAGGCCGCCGCTGGGCGGTTCCAGCGCCGCAGCGTGGCCAGGGCCAGGCGGTCGGCCTCCAGCTCGAACTGGCGCGAGTAAGCGTTTTGCACCAGGGTCTGACTCAAGCCTGTCAACGTGTCCTGGCCATCGCCCAACAGGCCGGTCACCAGGCCCAGGGCCCGGCCGCGCACCATCATCTGCAAGGGGTGGCGGCGCTGGTCGTGGCCGGCTTCGTGGGCCAGCACCGCCAGCAATTCGTCGTCTGACGCCAGCCGCACCAACCCATCGGTGACCACCAGGAGCCCTCCCGGCAGGCAGAGGGCGTTGGCCCCGAGCAAGGGGCTGTGGCGCAGCACCAGGCGCAGGCGCCGTTCGCTGGCGGGAGGGGGTTGGACCTTGGCCAGCAGCCGCCGCACCCGCGCCTGGGTTTGCGGCGGCAGCTGGCTGGGCTGCAGCAGGGTGGTGTCCAGCTCGGCCAGGGTCTCATCGCCGAGCTTGCGCTCCGTGGCCCGGGGAATGGCGGCGGTGATCCCGGCGCCCAACAGCGGCAGGCCCAGCATCACCAGGCCGGTGAGGGTTGCGGCGATCAGCAGCACACTGGCGGGCAGTCCGGCGGGGTGGCGTTCCGCCCAATGCAGCAATCCGTGCAGCCGCGCCGTCGGCCGCTGGGCGAACAGGCTGTCCAGCCGATGGTCGTCCAGCTCCACCATCGCCCCATCCGGCCAGTGCAGGCGCGGTTGGGCCTGGCCCGGCAGCTGCTCCAGGCGCAGCTCGGCCAGGGGATCCTGCCGTTCCAGGCCCGTGCCTTGCAGGGCCAGCAGGCCATCCTCCTGCGACTGCAGCCGCACCGGGATCCCCCGTGAGCTGCGACCGTCGTAATAAGTGCCACTGGACTGGAGCATGGCGGCGCTAGAGGCTGATGTCGATCACCCCCGCCAGGGGGTCATCCATGGTGAAGGCCCCCTCCGCCAGACCCGAGATGCGCTCCTCTTCGGCCGCCAGGAAGTCGCCCAGCGCTTCGGCCGGAGTGATGAGGATGCGTTCCAGCCGGTAGCGGTAGGTGCGGATGCGCACCCAAGGCCAGGCCAGCCCGAGGCTGAACAGCAAGGCCAGGCCGTTGCTCAGCCGCAGGGCCAGCAACTCCTTGGCCCTCCAGGTGCAGCGGAAACGCAGGGCTCCCAGACGGGTGTGGCGCCAGGTGAGGCGGGCGGCGGCGGCCTCCAGCCAGCACGACCAGAACAAACCGAGCGCCAGGGCCGCGCCGATCAGCAGGAGGGCGAGCGGCACCAGGGGGCCCGCCCATCGGGGCTGGTTGACAATCGCCAGGAGGATGATGGCGAGCAACGGTGCTGCCAAGGCCAGCAGCAGCAGCGGCAAGGCTCGCAGATGCAGGCGGAAGTAGTCGGCCGCGGTGGCGCTGAAGCGGAAGGGGGTGGTGCCGAAGCGGCGATGGCGGATCAGGAAGCGGCGCCAACGCCAGGCGAGGTAGGGCCAGAGCCCAGCGAGCGTGGGGATCAGCAGCACGCCGAGAACCAGTTGCAGAAGCAGCTCTCGGAAGAGAGCGCCATGTTCGGCTTGGCTGCCGAAGCCAAAGCGCAGGTTGCGGTAGAAGGTGCGGCTGGCGTTGTACCGCAACGATTGCAGCAGCAGCCAGGAAAAGATGAGCGACTGGAGGGTCAGTCCCAACCCGATGGACAGGACGATCACCAGCCATTTGCGCCAGAACTTGGGCGCGACCGCGAAGCCGATGGCTGAAGCGGTGAAGTCGCTGAAGTTGTTGATCAGGGTGAAGCCGATGCCGATCAGGATCCACCCGAACAACAGGGCGCGAGGGTTGGCCCTGAAATCAAATCCGCTTCCCTGCAGCTGGGTTTGCCCCAGGAAATAGCAGCGGCTGCGCAGCCGGGCCCAGGGGGCGTAGAGGCCGCAGCTGGCCACAGTAAAGGCCAGATTCACCAGCCAAATCTGGTAAAACTCAGCGGTGCGGCCGCTGAACCGCACCGCCGTGGACGGCAGGGTTTCCCAGCCATCGTCAGCGCCTCCATCCGCGCGAGAGCCCTCGGCTGCG
>JBKDOR010000251.1:0-4683 GCA_046342775.1 Synechococcaceae cyanobacterium | reverse complement strand
GCTGCCGTTTTCGCTGACGGCGGTTGGTGCCAACGACAGCGTGATCAGCGGGTCTTCATCGGCGATGCTGCCCACCACCGCCGCCGTGGTGCCGATCCTGTAGCCCGCTCCCTCCACCAGGGTGAGCGCCACGGTCTCCTCCGGCTCGCTTTCGCTGTCGCTGATCGGGGTCAGCGTCACCAGGGCGGTGGCGGCTCCGGCGGCGAAGCTGACGCTGCGGATGGTGGGTGTGACGGCAATGCCGCTGTAATCGACCGCGACGAGCGCTGTGCCGGAGACGCTGTAGTCCACCGTCAGGGCGTCAGCGGGATCGCCGGTGCGGCTGAAGGTGTAAATCAGCGCGGCGCCGCCGTTCTCCAGGATCCGCGCCGGAGCAACCACCAGGCTGATCGCGGGCCGATCATCGTTGCGGATCGTGCCGATGGCGACGTTGGCTGTGGCGTCGATGACGGCGCCACTGGCCTCGCTGAGGCTGACGCGGAACGCCTCATCCGCCTCCACACTGCTGTCGGCCGCCACAGGCACCGTGATCGTGCGCGTGGCTTCTCCCGTGGCGAAGACCACGGTGCCGCTGCTGAACACACCGCCCGCGAAGTCGTCGGCGGCAGCCGGCTTGGCGCCACTGCCTTGCACCGTCCACTGGGCGGAGCTGGTGCCGGAGGTGTCGCCGTCCCGGTACACGCTGAAGCTGAAGGCGGTGCTGCCACCGGTGCCCTCAGCCCGATCGGCCAGGGCGGCCGCAATCGACAGCGTGGGCGGCGGAATCGCGCCCGCGAACACCAGCGGATCCACGATCACGCCATTGGCCAGCCCATCGCGGTCACCGCGGCCGCCATCACGGCTCCACAGCACCACACGGTCGGCGCTGCCGTTGCCGTCGTCATCGTGGAACATCGCCCCGGTGCCGGTGATCGGGTCGAAGGCGAAGGGCAGCCAGGCGCCGGCGGCATCCTGCTTGAGCAGCAGCGGGCTGGTCACCCCGCTTTGCGGCAGGGTGATCTCCACGCTGCTCAGAGCGCCGGGGGTCAGCCCGCGGATGTGGAAGGCCAGTTCGCCGAACAGGGGATCGGCGCCGCCGCTGAGGTGTTGGATCGCGGTCCTCGCCGCGGCGCTGACGCCGCCGAGGCTGAGGTCGCTCAGCTCGCTGCCCCCATCGCCGGAGCGCAACAGCAGGGCCTGGCTGGCCTGATGCTGCGGGCTGCCGTCCCGGGCCGCAGCGGGCAGCAGGGCCCACTGCCCATCCGAGAACCGCAGCACCCCCGCCTCCGCGGGGATCAGCTCGCCCAGATCGAGCTGGATCGTCTGGCCCTGGCGCCGCACCGTGAGGGTGGGATCGGGGCTGTAGCGCCGTTCCAACAAGGCGCGGGCATCCAGGATCAGCAGGCCACCGTAGGCGTCGGCGGCCAGGGCAGCGGCCAGGCCCGGTTCGACCAGCAGGCCGCGGGCATCGCCACCCAGCCGGGCGCGCAGCTCCTCGAGGAACGGCAGCCGCAGCGGGGCCTGCCAGGGGCTGTTGATCCAGCGCACCAGCTGCTGCTCACCGGCGCTCGCCTCCACCCGGATCGCCGGACTGCTGGTGGCGGCGGTGCGGTCGAGCCGCAGCCGGGCGAGGCTGACGGCGGCGCTGCCGGGCCAGGCGGCGGCGAGGGGATCGCTCCAACGCAGTTCGAGGCTGCCGTTCTCGCGCCGCTCACCCAGCCAACCGCTCAGGAACACCTGCGAGAGGCTGGCGCCATCGAACAAGCCGGCCGCGGCGGGGTCGCTGAGCGACACCACCAGGCCCGTGCCGGCGGAACCGGCGGCGCCGGGTTGATACAGGAGCTCCAGCTCGCGGTCGTTGAGCCAGCGGCTGGTGAGCAACTGCGGCGCGCTGTCGTTGTCCAGCAGCATCAGCGGCGTCGGCGCTGGCGGCAGTTGCACAGCACCGGACAGGCTCTCGAGCACCAGCTCGAGTTCCTGGTCGCCAAGCAGCAAACCATCCTCGCGGCTGGGCAGGCTGAGCAGGGCGCCCTCGCCACCGGCCGCGATGCGCACCAGGCCGGTGCGGCTGGGCAGCAGCAGCTCAGCGCGGTCGCGGCGGGGATTGAGGGGCCAGCGCAGGGTCAGCTCCTCCGCCGCCGGACGGTCGAGCCGCAGTTGCAGGCCGAAGGCCGTGCCTTCCGCCTGGCGCAGGCTGCCCTCCAGCCGCAAGGTCGGGGGGACGGCCACGGCGGCCGCCGGCACCACCAGGCTGGTGAGGGCCTGCACCAGGAGCCGCTCGGGCCCATCGCTGGCCCCCAGGCGCAGGGCATAGGTGCCGGCCGGGGTGGCGGGATCCACCACCAGGCGGGTGCCGTCCAGCCGGATGCCGGCCGGCAGCGGCCGCGCATCGCCACTGCTGAGGCTGAAGCGCAGCGGATCGCCATTGGCCTCCAGCACCCAGCGCTGGCTGATCAGATCCCAGCCGGTTGCCGGGGCCTGGCTGGACAGCAGGGACTGGGGCAGGTTCCAGAGCGGCGCCAGGTTGCGCTCGCGGATCGTGATCTCGAAGTTGAGCGGCACCGCCGTGGCGGCGTCGCCATCACTGGCCAGCAGCGTGAAGGTGTGGCGGCCCACCGCCTCGAACGGCAGCGAACCCAGGCGCAGCTCCGCTGCTGCCGCATCGAAGCTGACGCCGGCCGGCGGTTTGCTGCCCTCCGCCAGGCTGAAGCTGAGGCTGGTGCCATCGGGATCGACGGCGAGGTTGCGCAGGTTGATCACCGTCAGATCGTCCGCGCCGCGCGGCCCGGTCTCGAGGCTGAGCCGCAGGTGCTCCTCTTGACCCGGCACACGGCGCGGCGCATCGGGCACGTTGGTCACCAGCAGGCCCAGGGACGCGCTGTCCTGGCGGCGGCCATCGCCGTAGTCGAGGCTGAGGGCGAGGGGTCCCTGGTGATCGAGGCCCGGTCGCAGCTCCCAGGCGTTGATCAGCCGGCGGGAGCCACCGCTGCCCAACGTCAAGCTGGTCCGCCGCAGCACCACCGGTTCGGCACCGCCGCCCAGCACACGGATGCCTTCCAGGGCCATGCCACCGCCATCGGTGGCCCCAGGGGCGGGGATCAGGCCGAGGTCCGCCAGGCTGAGCAGCCCCGAGCCGAAGCTGGCGTCCGGCTCGCCGCTGTAGCCCAGGGTCTGCAGCTGCAGGCGCAGGGCCGTGGCCTCGCTGCCGGTGGCCAGGGCGGTGAGGGCGTCGGCATGGCTGAGGTTTTCGAGCAGCAGCAGGCCGCGACCTTCCTGGAAGGTCAGGGCGCCGGCCGGCGCGGTGAGGTTGGCGCTGGGAGCCGTGAACGGGGCGGCCGGGCTGGCCGCCACCTGCAGATGCAGGGTTTGCTCCAACAGGGTCAAGCTGCCGGGCAGCACACTGCCCAGCGGCGCCTCAGGCAGGGTTTCGCGCAGGCTGAGCTGCAGGGTCAGAGCGCCCGCGCCGCCGGCGTTCAAGCTGAAGTCCTCCAGCGCGGCGACCAGCTCTTCGGCCTGGCCGCGGCGGCGCAGCAGGATCGCATCCGGAGAGCCCTGCTGCAGCAGGGTGAGCTCGAGTTCGCGGGAGCCCGCGGCCGAGATCAAGGTGGATGGCAGCCCCAGGCCGCGAATGCGGTTGGCCGCGCCGGCCAGCAGGGCCGGGCGGTAGAAGGCGGTGTGGCGGGTGGCGGCGGCGCCACTGCCGGCATGGCTCACCACCAGCCAGCGGTCGATGGCCCGCGCCTCGGCCAAGGCGGCGGCCGAGAGATCCGGCGATTGGAACTCCAGCGCCACGCCCGGCTGGCTGCCGGCCTGGGGCGACAACTGCAGGTCGTCGGCGCTCACCAGGGCATCGGTGGAGAGCTGCAGCAGCGTGCGCTCGGACTCGGCCGGGCTCGGATCCAGCGCGGGATCCAGCCGCAGCCGGGCGCTGCCCGGGCTACCGCCCGCCACCTGGGCGGCGGGCAGCTGCAGCGCCTCGATATCGGCGCGGCTGGGCAGCCAACCAGCGGCCACGCTGCCGACCCCCACCCAGCTGAACGGCGCGGACACGCCCTGAACCCCAGCGCCGAGATCGACGCCGATGCGCAGGGAGCCGCTCTGCAGGCCCGTGGGCAGGCTGAAGCGTTGGCGGCTGGTGCTGGAGCCGCTCAGCCCATCGGTGCTGAACGCGATCGTGCCGAGGCCGAGCGGGTCCAGGCCGTCGCTGCGCAGCAGCAGCACCCGTGCCGAATCCACCTCGCTGGAGCGCAGGGCCCGGCCGCTGACGCTCAGGGTGGCCTGGAGCACGAGGTCGCCGCTGGCCGGATCGGGAGCGCCAACCAGGCTCACCGCCAGGCTGGGGCGGCTGTCGTCGTTGACGAGGCTGATGCTGCTGCTCAGATCACCGGGCCGCACCGCCCCGTTGCCCTGCAGCCGCAGCAGGAAGGTTTCCACGCCGGTTTCGGCGCGGGCATCGCCCAGCTCGTAGTCGCCCGGCGCGATGGCGTCGCCGCGCAGGGGCACCACCACCTGGCTCCAGAGCTGGCCCGCGGGCCAGCGGGGGCTCTGGCTTGGAGCGCCGCTGTCGATGCCGGGCAGGTTGCCGGCCAGGGCCCCGGGCACGCCGAGGCTGGCCTCGGCCGCCGGCAGGGTGCCGCCCACGGCCACGGCGGCGCTGCTCAGCCCCACCGGCAGCAGCAGCTGGTGGTCGGGGCCGACGCCGGC
>JBKDOR010000250.1:0-2556 GCA_046342775.1 Synechococcaceae cyanobacterium | reverse complement strand
AGGTTGGCACCCAGCGTGTAGGTGACCGAGGACTGGACGGTATCAATCCCCGCCCCCAAGTCTTCGGTGATGGTGTCCGTGGTGCTGTTAATGATGTAGGTGTCGTTGCCGAGGCCACCGATCAAGGTGTCGATACCGGCGCCACCATTGAGAATGTTGTCGGCGGTATTACCGGTGAGGGTGTTATTGAGGGTATTGCCGGTGCCGTTGATGGCGGCAGTTCCTGAGAGGATGAGGTTGTCAAGGTTGGCACCCAGCGTGTAGGTGACCGAGGACTGGACGGTATCAATCCCCGCCCCCAAGTCTTCGGTGATGGTGTCCGTGGTGCTGTCAATGATGTAGGTGTCGTTGCCGAGGCCACCGATCAAGGTGTCGATACCGGCGCCACCATAGAGAATGTTGTTGGCGGTATTACCGGTGAGGGTGTTATTGAGGGCGTTGCCGGTGCCGTTGATGGCGGCAGTACCCGTGAGGGTAAGGTTTTCGAGATCGGCTGCGAGGGTGTAGGAGAAGGCTGCGCTGACAGAATCGGTGCCTTCTGATGGATTCTCGATGATCACGTCGGCTGGACTATCGAGCACGAAGGTGTCGTTGCCCGTACCACCGATGAGTGTGTCGTTGCCGCTCCTACCATCGAGGGTGTCGTTGCCATCACCTCCCGTGAGAATGTTGTCGGCGGTATTACCGGTGAGGGTGTTGTTGAGTGCGTTGCCGGTGCCATTGATGGCGGCAGTACCCGTGAGGATGAGGTTGTCAAGGTTGGCACCCAGCGTGTAGGTGACCGAGGACTCGACGGTATCAATGCCTGCCCCCAAGTCTTCGGAGATAGTGTCCGTGGTGCTGTCAACGATGTAGGTGTCGTTGCCGAGGCCACCGATCAAGGTGTCAATACCGGCGCCACCATTGAGAGTGTCGTTGCCCTCAAAGCCATAGAGGAAATCTGCAGCGTTAGTTCCGTTGATCAGATCAGCACTGCTTGTGCCAAGTAGAAAAGCAAGAGCAGCTGCTGTGATGTTGCCTACGCCATCGGTAATTTTAAGGGTGGCTCTGGTCAGGGAAGCCTGGGCGGCAAGGGTGAGAGTAGTGGCGGTATTGGCAGCAATAGCGGTAGGAGGAAATAGCGTGCCGCTCTCATTGTGGAGAGCGGCTTGGCCATTCTCGTCTATAGTGAATGTGATGTTACTTGTATCGATAAGATTGGGCCCAGAAATGAAGAGAGGAGCAGCCGTATCGAAAGCTTGGCTGTATTGAGCCGGAGCGGTAGCCTGGTTGCCGGTGGCATCCGTCACACCAGTGGTGGAGACAGCAACGGTGATGTCTCCGGAGGCGGAGGCCGTGGGAGTAACGAGGAGGGTATAGACAGTGCTGCTGACGGCGGAGAAGGTGCCTTTGCTGCCGTTACCGATCGTCACCTTGCTGGCGGAGAAGCCAGTGACGGCCTCTGAGAAGGTGAAGGTAAAGGTGACGGTGCCGTCGGCGATGTTGACGGTGTCGGCATCGCTGTCGGTGATGGTGACCGTTGGCGCGATGGCTTCAATGACCAATGCAGTACTGGCGCCCAAGGAACCGGCGGCACCAGGGGTAGCGAGGGTGAGGATGGCGTTGTTGCCTGCTGCATCTTTGATGGTGCCGCCATTGAGGGTCAGGGCATTGGCGGAGAGCTGATCAAGATCAGCGGAGATGTCGCCGGCTTGAACGGTGTATTGGAAGGAGAGGGTGTTGCTGCCGGAGCCTGAGGAGTAGGTAGCGAAGCGATCAACGCTGCCGGTTTCCAGTTGCAGCTGCGGTGTGCCTGTAACGAATACCGCTTCTGAGAACTGCACGGTGAGGGTGATGACGGCGTCGATGCCGTAGGCGCCATTGGCGGTGCTGGAGGCGACCGGGGCTATGGGTGCGGCGGCGGTGTCGGTGAACATCAGCGTGTTGCCGTCGTTATTGGCAATGAAGAGATCCAGATCGCCGTCGCCGTCGAGATCGGCCAAGGCTGGGCTGGCGAAGGAGCCAGCATTTGAAATCCCGAAGGGATTGGTGGCTGGAGCGCTGTAGGCGGGAGCGGTGGCGCCTGCAGCGGCGGTGTTGGTGAACACCAGCGTGTTGCCTTCGTCATTGCCGATGAAGAGATCCAGATCGCCGTCTCTGTCGAGATCGGCAAAGGTCGGGCTGGCGTAGGAACCTACATTCGTAATCCCGAAGGGATTGGTGAGTGGGGCGCTGTAGGCGGGAGCGGTGGCACTGCCGGTGTTGGTGAACACCAACATGTTGCCTTCGGTATTGCCGATGAAGAGATCGAGATCGCCGTCGCCGTCGAGATCGGCAAAGGCCGGGCTGGCGAAGGAGCCGACATCCGTAATCCCGAAGGGATTGGTGGCTGGAGCGCTGTAGGCGGGAGCGGTGGCACCTGGTGCGGCGGTGTTGGTGAACACCAGCGTATTGCCGTAGAAATTGCCAATGAAGAGATCCAGATCGCCGTCGCGGTCGAGATCGGCAAAGGCCGGGCTGGCGAAGGAGCCGACAGCAGTAATCCCGAAGGGATTGGTGGCTGGAGCGCTGTAGGCG
>JBKDOR010000249.1:0-16829 GCA_046342775.1 Synechococcaceae cyanobacterium | reverse complement strand
AAGCCTTCATCAAGCCGCGACAATCATGTTCCGCAAAAATCTACTGCACAAGAATGAAATCTGGTGCCAGAATGCGTTCTGGTGCGAGCAGGGAACCAACCGAGCCCGCCACCACTTCCATCGGCTTTGATCTGCCTCCATCTGGCCTTGATTGACAGGATCAGATGGGTGTTGAGACTGTTTGAAGATGCCGCTGGCTCACAGTTTCGGACCATGCCTCCAAACGTTTCTACCTCTGTGCCGAGCCTCAGCTCCAAGGCATTGAGCGACACCAATCAATCCGTCAGGTCTCGGGATGCACTGCTCATTGGCCTCGGCCTGGGGCTGAGCACCAGCTTGTATGTGGGCGTCTTGGGGCTGCGCTGGCCCGTAATCCTGACCGGCCTGCTGCCGCCCGCGGCGGTCATGGTGGTGTGGCAGCAGGGTCAAAGACGGCAGCGGCGTCCGCTGCCAGCACCGCCAACAACCCTGCTCGACGCCTCGCTCTTGCGAGAACGCTTGCAGCTCGACGTCGAACTGCCACCGGCCATCCGCTACCAGTGGCGGATGGTGAGCGAGCGGCTCGAAGCCTTGCGCGCATTGGCCGTTCATTGCACGGAGCTGGATCCCGGCTGTGCGTTGCCTTTGCTGGTGCTGCTGGAGCGCCTGGTGGACCAGGCCACGGGTGTGCGGGGGGACCTGCGGCGCCTGAATCATGCCCCTACCGAAGGATCTAAAAGGCTGTACCAGCAACGCCTGGAGGCCTTGCAGCAACAGCTCCAGGCCTGCCAGGACGGGCTGGGCCGCAACTACGACGCGGCCCTGGAGGACGCCCTCCGCTGTCCGGATGTACCCGCAAAGGTTCTGCTTTCCCCCTCCCTCTTGCAATCATGAACCTGAAACTAGTCCCGATTGTTATGACCACGGCCCTGTTCGGCGGGGCTGTGGCCTATGCGGTGGCGAATCAACCTGTCACCTCCTTTGACAGCGCCATGACACGACTGGAACGGCGGCTGTTGCCAACCATCCCCATGGGGGAGGACGCTGCCGCCGCCATGACCGTGTCCAACAGCAACGAGCCCGGCCCCAAGCTGGCAGAGCGACTGCCGCCAGCGAGCGCCTATCCGCTTTACGGCGCCGGGCCTGACGCGCCAACACCCACCGCCGGCATTTTGCGGGTGGAAATCGTCAGTTCGCTGGAGAAGGCCGACAACAAGCGAGCCAGCCGCCGCTGGCTCGTGGATGTGGCCGAGCGCTTCAATCAACGGGGCGAGCGCAGCAGCGATGGCCGGCGCATTGAGGTGGTGGTGCGACCGATCGCCTCCGGTTTGGCAGCGCAGATGCTGATGGCCGGCAGCTACCGCCCCGCGGGCTACACGCCGGCCGGCCAGCAGTGGTTGGACCTGTTGCGGACTGGAGGCGTCACCCCCAGCGTGGTGACCCCGACCCTGGTGGTCAACAACTCGGTGATCGCCGTGCGCGAATCGGCCTGGAAACGGCTCGGCGCAGGTCCCCTGGCCTTCGGGCCGCTGATCGAGCAAACCCTGGCGGGACAGCTCAAGATGGGGGCCTGCAATCCCTACCTCTGTACCCCCGGCCTGGATCTTGTCTATACTTTGCTGTGGTCCGCAGCCGGACATGCTCGCCATGGTGGAACGCTGCAACCAACGGAAATGGACCGTCCCCAGATCACGCGTAGCTTTGATCTCTTCCAGCAACGGGTCAGCACCACCACCCCCACCTATGTCTCGCTGATTGAGATCTGGAAGCGCAATCCCGAAAGCCTGGACGCGGCGGTGATGGCCGAACAGAGCTATCGCCAACTGCGGCGCGAACCTGGGTTTGAGGATCTGCAGGCTGTGGCCTTCGGCACGCCCCAAACCTCCCCCCTGGCGGCCTTGCCCTGGACCAGCGGGCCGCAGCGACAAGCCCTGGAACAGTTCGCCCGCTTTGCCACCTCGGAACCCTTGCAGGCCTTGGCCCGTGCTCAAGACTTCGGCACACCGATGCCAGTTGCCGCAACAGTGCGCCCACCTCAGGCCGATGGGGCGTTGCTGAGCCGGGCCCAGCGGCTGTGGAAACAACGCAAGGACGGGGGCCGCACGGTGTACCTGCAGTTGCTGGTGGACGTGAGCGGCTCGATGAACCAGGACCAACGCCTCAGCCAGCTGAAGCGGGCCCTGGTTGTGGCCAGCGACGCGATCAACAGCGGTAATCAGGTGGGGCTGATCAGCTTCAGCGACAGGCCCACGCGGCTCATACCGCTGCAACCGTTCGATGCCGGCGGCCGCCAGCAGCTGCTCTCCACGGTGCGGGCGCTGCGGGCCGACGGTGCCACCGCCCTCTACGACGGCATGGCCGTCGCGCTGCACGATCTGATGCAGGCGCGCCGCCGCGATCCCAACGGCCGATTCCATCTGCTGGTGCTCAGCGATGGAGTCCCCACCACCGGCCTGGGGCTTGGGGATCTCAAAGGCGTGATTGAGCACAGCGGCATCAGTATCACGCCGATCGCCTATGGCGATGTCAACGATGGCCAGCTGCAGGCCATCGCAGCCATCCGTGAGGGAGCGGTCTACCGCGGCGAACCCAAGTTGATCGTACCGCTGATGAATGATTTATTCCAAACCAATCTCTGAATGCGTGATCATTCGAACCTCTGTATCCTCGACCCTCTGAATCACAATGGCCCAGCTTCTCTCGCTTCAATCCACTCGGCTGCTGTTGAGTTGCTGGGTGAGCCAGTTGCTGCTGGCGGCTGTCGTGGGCCTTGTGGCCCCGATCCCGGTGCGACCGTTGCTGATCGAGCGACGGCACTGCAGCGAGCAGCAGGCGGCCGCGATGCTGCAGCGCTACGAGCAGTTGGTGTGGCGCAACCGGTTGGGAATGGAACGGTTCCGGCCGGTGGTGCAATACAGCGTGTTTGGAGAACGGCGCAGCAACGAACTGCCGTCGGCGTCTTCCCTTGCCCTGACCAGCGCCGTGGGCAGCGGCGACAACGAGGAGCAATCCTCCTTGCGAGACCGCTATCCCACGGCACTGGTATTGAGCTGCCAGTCGTGAGCATGACCCCTATCGGCAGTGGGCCTTGGCAAGCAGGGCCGTCAAGGACATCTCAGCAGGGGGATCCTCGAACGCAAGCAGGCTCAACAGCCGCGGGATCGGCGGAGGTGGAGCTACATACAGCCTCACAACCCCTAAGGTGGCACTTAGAAATCGTGGACACTTTGTCCCTCCGTCGTGTTAGTGATGAACTGGAACTCCTTTCTTGAATCCATCGGCCAGGATCCGGTTGTTGCTCTGACCAGCGCGGAGCTGGATGTGGTGATGTGCCTGCGCGAAGAGCATGGCCAAACCAAGCAACAGCTCTATGACATGTATCTCGAGATGCATGCGCAGCTGGAGGAAGAGGCCTTCACCCAGAGGCTGCGCACAATCTATCGAAAGTTCGGTATTCACGGTCGCGGCTACAAGTTGCCGCAGCTGCATCGCCTGCTCACCGCCCGCTATCAGCAGGATCAACAGCGCGATCAGCGCTTCAGCCGCATCGGCCTGGCGCGGATCCATGAGCAATTCCCTGCGGAGGTCTTCGCCACGGCTCTGGACGGCTGCATCGCCTCGCAACGTGCACAAGACAGCCAGGTGGATATCCTGCAGACGTTCGCTCCGAACCTCGACCAGTTCCGGCCCCATCTGATCCGGGCACTGGACAGCGGTGTGCGGATCAGGATCCTGCTGGCGTGGCCATACTCGTTGGCGGCGGCCCTGCGCCAGGATGTGTTGAAGCGCTATGCCTCGATGACAGACGAGGAGATTGACATCCAGGGTGAAGTCATCGCCAATCTCGAGATCCTGGAGAGCACCCTGCGCAGCTGCAAGGGTGCAGATGTTGGGTTGCAGATCCGGCTTTACGACACCCTGCCGTCCCTCGCCATCTATCGGGCAGGCTCCACCCTGTTGGCGGCTCCCTTCCTGCATGGCTCCCTGGCGATTCACACCTTTCAGCTGGAATTGGATCTTCAGGCGGCTGATCCGGTACTCACAGGCACGCTGCTGCAAGATTTCGAACTGATGTGGAAGGTCGCGCGTCCCTTCACTCCCACTCCTGGCCAGAACTGGCGTAGCGAGCTGCGCATCCTTTTTGCCACCTGACTCCGATGCTGAAGCAACTCAATGAC
Organism: Synechococcaceae cyanobacterium; assembly: GCA_046342775.1. Lineage (GTDB taxonomy): Bacteria > Cyanobacteriota > Cyanobacteriia > PCC-6307 > Cyanobiaceae > Cyanobium. Next base: position 12,672 of record JBKDOR010000249.1, on the reverse strand, counting down.
CATGAGCGATTGCGGATCGAGGAGTTCCGCTCCCATCCCTTGCTGGCCTCGCTGGCCGAGCTGAGCTGGGAGCAGTTGCTGGCCATCCTGCTGCAACGGCGACATCTCTCCCTGGCCATCGTGAATGTTTATGAGGCCGTGATCGATGGCCTCAATGATGAGGGAATCAAGGCCAGCGTGCGGCTGATCTTGCATGAGGAATACCCCCGCAACACCCGTGGCGTGCCACTTCCCTCCCATCGGGAGCTGCTGTTTCAGGATCTGCTCAGCGTTGGAGCCGAGCGAGAGCAAATCCTGATCACACCCGAATCGCCGATCACAGAGGCGGTGCGCCTGGAGAGTCTGCGTCAACTTGCCGCCTGTCTGAACCACCCCCAGGGCCAGGTGGGCCTGATCACGTTTCTGCGCTTCTGGGCGGAGGTGTTGGTGTCAGTGGAATATGCCTGCCTGTGGCCCCGCCTGTCGGAACGCCTGGGATCGGACAGCGCCGGACAAAGGCCCAAATCGGAATTCTTCTACTTCCACATGATCCATGACAGCCGCCAATCAGACATCGGTGAAGAACGGCTCCTGGGAGGCAACACCCACGCCCAGGCCCTGGCCCGCCATCTCAGCCAGCTAATCCGCACTCCAGCCGATCTCCAGCAGGCGTTGTACCAGGTGGATCAGGCCTGTGCGATCAAGCGCCGGTTCTATGATCAATTTCTCGGCTCGTAGATTAGGGAGTTTTAGAGTCATTAGGCTCAACGCAAACAAGCCACTGGTCACCTTTCCTTCTTTTCGTATTTCCCAAAGATGATGCTACCCTGCCCAACGGAGGTATAGGAGTCTTCACGGCACGATCTCATGTTGCTATTGATCACAGCAAAGACCACATAAAGCTATACCACCATAGCAGCAGTCCTGCGACTACAATAGCAACGTGGGGAAGGCAGACATGACCCCAACACATGACCCGGGAGAGTGAGGTTCTCCTCCAGGCCGAACTCCAGGACTTCACAATGTCTGGCGAACTGAACCCTTCACTCGGGACACCCCGCATATAATCCTCGATTTCTCTACGGCATGGATAAGAGGCTTGCTGAAATACCTTCCAAAGCGCCTCGATAATCCAAAACAGAAGCGCCGATACTGAAGCAAGCAGGAATAGGGCTGGCGCTGACTGAGTAAACGCTGAGGTTATAGCAGCCATGCTTGCTGTCACGCTCCAACCCTTTATTGTCAGAGCACGCTGGTCAAAACCTCCGACCCTCTTTTGTAGTTGAAAATACTCCTGGCGAAGAAAGTCTTGATCAACGTCTTTGATGGTCATGGTTGTGCCCGGTTTAGATCGGTGCGTGGTTGAGCGACGGATCAGCATTTGCCATCAACCACCAGCGCAACGACGGCTTGAGCCACTCCGCTCGTGATCAGGGAGGGGTTCGCAACTCTCCAACCCCAGCCGAATCATGGCAGCCGCTGACACCGTCCTCAGCATCCGTAAGCCGCACTCCGGTTCAGCCATGACTTGGATGCGCGGTCGCCCCTGAAGGCCGCCAGGACCAACGGATCGCACAGCTCCGTCGGCACAGCGTTGCCGGCCTGACGGATCCACGTTGACGGAGAGACGTTGATAGGGCTCAAGCCACCACAGAAAAGGCATGCCTCCAACGACAACATACAAAAGCAGTTATGGCCAAACAGTGCTTGAGGTTGCTACCTAATCAAGAGCAGACAAGCGTTGGCAGCCAAAGAGTGATCACAGATGGGCTAGATAGATCATACTATCTAGCCCAAACATCCAGGATCACCCTAGGCATCAAACACTAGCCAGGAATCAATGTGTTCACCACATTCAGCCAACTAGAGATTCGCAAGTCAACCCTCTTGATAAACAGAGACAAACACAGTTCCTTTATTGTACAAAGGCTGAATTTTATCCCTGAGATCAATATTGTAGATGCGAATGCATCCGAGCGTGGGAAGCAACCGCTGCTTGGGGAGCCAAGCGCCAGGCCAACCGTTTCCAGTGCCGCCTCCATGAAGCATGATGCCTGCACGGCCGGCGCGCTCTTCTGCACGGTCCAGTGAAACCATGTCATAGCTTTGCCATCCATAGGACAGCATTTGGTCATTCTGGTATTGCGGTCTTTCGCCAATCGCCGCAATGTCGTCGTACAAGGTTCCTAGTTTATAGATACCTGGAGGTGTATCGGTTCCTTGGTGGACCCAGTCGGTCTCACCACCTTGACCACGCGCCAAGCATGGTATTTCCCAAAGCTTGACACCTGTCCTGTCGTAAGCTGTCATCACCTCAGTAATGTCATTCGCGATGAGATGGCTCCACTCGCCTTCAGGCGAGTAGTCTCTTGGGGTTGTCGTTGGGCCGATCATGGAAGGTGCTCCAGGGCATTAGCAATCTGGCTGTGCCTACTGGCACTGTCAACCAAGGCCGAGTCCGCCCACAGAATCGGCAACAAAACTATGCACACACTTCGGCAACACATGCCGTGACATGTCCCAGACATGTCACAGACATATCACCACCATTGAAGTAGAGCGCACAGGCGAGGGCACGATGCGATCCAGTGGCCCACTGCCTTGCAATCGCTGTCTGGCAACCCCTGCCTCAACACCAGTGTTGGAGTGCCTGATACCCACCCGGGCGATCACCGCTGCACGCTTCAGGCCGGACCGCTCCAGAATGGCCAACACCCAAACAGCTCAACGACGTTCCGCTCTCGCTCTCGGAGGCTGGCGTCGCCAATGAGCTGGACTCGGGCGGAACGCAGCGCTGCCGCATCAAGACGGTGCTGGCCCGAGATCGCGGATCATCAGCCGATTTGGCTGCCCAGTTCAGGTAGCAAAGGCGATTGCCGCCTGCACGAACATGCGGTTCTGGATTGTCGTGAGGCGTGAGGTGACTGGCAGCGACGTCGTTCCCAAGAACCACAAGGCTTTGTCGGAGAACCGTTTGAACCGGGGCTAGGCGGATAGGGTGTTGTCAAGGTTGTCACAAAGCGGCTGCTCCTCGCCAACGGTGCGAGCGAAACCCTGCAACAAGGCCGGAGCCTGAGAGGTATCATCACAATGTCCGGACCCATCCATTCGCCCCACTCGTGCATCGGCGAGGAATGGAGCGCTGACGCCGCGACCAGAAGAACCAAGCCGAGAAATGTTGCTCCGCCGTAGAGGGTCGTCAGTTGGATATGCAAACGTCGCCATTCTAGAAATTTATCAAGATCAATAGCAATGATGGCTGAACCTAAGGCAGGCTCTAGGGGTTCCATTCGTTTCACAGGGAGCCGCTCTTCGTTGCTTGGAAGCTTGAGATCTAGGAGCCAGGATTACGCAAATTACGTTCAGCCGGATGGCTCAATCGGCTTGGAGAGAGGCAGCCCGTGTCGCCCTGGGCTGCTGCAGCGCCAGCTAGACAGATGGAAGAGCTCAGCGCCATTCAGCCAGCCCGGCGTCCAAAGAGGAGGAGCTTCGATCCCATTCCCAAGAGACCCATATTCCGCATCAAGCAAGCTGGATCCGCAGCCACATCCTGATCCGATTTCATCACCGCACGGGCTCATCTTCGCCTCACCTTGCGACCCTGGCGACTCCAGCGGAGCTCAAGCCGGGCCTGTCCTGTCCCGCTGCCCAAACTGCTTGGCCATGGGCCAAATGGCAACCAGCCGCTGAGGCTCAGCCAGCGCCCCCTCTGGCGCTGTCGCCACGGCAGGACTTGGCGGAGATGCTTCACCCAGGCGGCGATGATCAGCCAGCCGAGCCAGTGAAGCTTGTCAACAAGCTGGTCAACCTGGCCATTGCGCTGCCAACTACCGTGCATTCCTTGCCCGCTGAACATCGGCATGGCAAGCACGAAGACCATCACCGTGGTGGCTGGATTTCGCAACCGCCAGCTGCCGAGCGACACGGCATCAATCGATCGCCTGAGCTGGCCGGCGGATATCAACACGCAGTGCGGCCTTGATCTGTTCACAGGCAAGGCCAAGTGTGCGGACTGCCACGCGGTGACACCGAATGCCGAGGACCTGAAGCGCTTGTTCACCGAGACCAGCGATGACGCTCTGGGCATTCCTCGCAATCCCGCCAACCCGATCGACGCCTCGGCCTAGATCAAAGAGAAGGGGCAAGACTGGGTGGAGCCTGGCCTTGGCGGCTTCCTGCGGACGCAGGACAGCTACCGAGAAGAAGCGATTGGCCTGATGGGTAACTTTCAGGTGCCCATCCTCCGCAATGGGACCCTCAAGCCGAATTCCGGATTCGTGCGCAGGTCTATGCACAATGGCTATTTCAATTCCCTTGATCAGGTCGGCGACTATTACAACAACCGCGATCGCAAGACCCATTGCGCCAATCCCCAGACCCCGGTCAAGCAGGCGGTTGAGCAGGGCTGCTGGCCCGCACCGGAGGTCTCCGACACGGTGAACCGTACCGAGCTGGACAATTTTGGGCTCATCAAGACGGAAAGGAGAGACCAGATGACCGTCCTGGAAACCCGCTCCGATCCGCCGCTCTGATTACGGCTCAGGTGATCACCGTGGGCCGCTCCATGCCGGTGCGGCTGCGGATCTCGGCCAGGGCGTCGATCGCGGTGATCAGATCGCCCAAGGCTGCCTGGGGATCTTGGTTGAGGTCGCCGGCGGCAGCCACGTAGCTCTCCAGATAAACGCGCAGGGTGGCTCCCTGGGTGCCGGTGCCGGAGAGGCGCAGCACCACCCGGCTGCCGTCATCAAGCAGCAGGCGCAGGCCCTGGCCGCTGGTCAAGGAGCCATCCACCGGATCGCTGTAGGCGAAATCGTCCGCCGTGGCGATCGTGCGGCCGGCGAACGCCTGGCCGATCAGGCTGGGCTGCATCGCCTTGACGCGGTCGTAGAGGCCTTGGGCGGCGTCGCTGGCGATCGCCTCATAGTCGTGGCGGGAGTAGTAGTGGCGGCCGAAGCGGCTCCAATGCTCGGCCATGATCTCGGCGACGCTGCCGCCCCGCGCGGCCAGGATGTTGAGCCAGAACAGCACCGCCCAAAGACCATCTTTTTCGCGGATGTGGTTGCTGCCGGTGCCAAAACTCTCTTCACCGCAGAGGGTGATGCGGCCGGCATCGAGCAGGTTGCCGAAGAACTTCCAGCCCGTTGGCGTCTCGAAGCAGGGGATCCCCAGCTGCTGGGCCACCACATCCACCGCGGCGCTGGTGGGCATCGAGCGGGCCACGCCGGCCAGGCCATCGGCGTAGCCGGGCGCCAGGGTGGCCTGGGCCGTGAGCACCGCCAGGCTGTCGCTCGGATTCACGAAACAACGGCGCCCCAGAATCATGTTGCGGTCGCCGTCGCCATCGCAGGCGGCGCCGAAGTCGTAGCTGTCGCCTTGCAGCAGCAGCTCGGCCAGATCGTGGGCATAGGTGAGGTTGGGGTCGGGGTGGCCCGCGCCGAAATCCTCCAGGGGGATGCCGTTGCGCACGGTGCCGGCGGGTGCCCCCAGCAGCTGCTCGAAGACCCGGCTGGCATAGGGGCCGGTAACCGCATGCATGGCATCGAAGGCCAGGCGGAAATTGCCGCGCAGCAGGGCGGCGATGCGGTCGAAATCAAACAGCCCCTGCATCAACGTCACGTAATCCTCGACGCCGTCGAGCACGCTCACGGCCATGGCGCCGATGCGGGTCTCGCCGACCTGATCCAGGGGCAGCGGATCGGCGTCGACGATCGCGTAGCCCTCCAGGCTCAACGTGGCTGCATGGATGGCATCGGTGATCGACTCCGGCGCCGGCCCGCCATTGGCGCCGTTGATCTTGACGCCGAAGTCGCCGTCGGGACCACCGGGGTTGTGGCTGGCCGAGAGGATCACGCCGCCCACCGCCTGGTGGCGGCGGATCAGGTTGGAGGCGGCGGGGGTGGAGAGGATGCCGCCGGTGGTGACAATCAGCCGGGCGACGCCGTGGGCCGCCGCCATGCGGGCGATCGTGTCGATGGCGCGGCGGTTGCCATAGCGGCCATCCCCCCCCAGCACCAAGGTGCCACCGGCGACGCCGGGCAGCACCCGCAGCGCCGCCTCGACGAAGCTCTCCAGGTAGTGGGGGGTTTCGAACTGGCGACTGCTCTTGCGCAGCCCCGAGGTGCCGGGCTTCTGGTCGCGGAACGGCTCGGCAAGGGCGACGTGGCGCGCGCCGACGACGCTGGCACTGCTGGTCATGGCGGAACCCGCGACCGGGCTGCTGGGGCGCCTCAAATTACTCTTGCCATCGCGCAGGGCCTTGCCTGGCGGCGCTGAAAGGCGTGACGGTCCGGCCGGGAAGGGCGGTGCGGACAGGCCGAGCGAAGCCGGCAACCTCCGCAAACCCGATGGAAGGGAGCGACCGCCGAAACGGTCGTGGCGGTAGCCCAGGCGCCCTGGCCGCGTCGGGCGTCTCGGCCTAGGTTGGCCCTAGCTCCGCTGCCTCCATGCCTGATCTCTGCCGCTTGCTGCCGGCCAGCATGCTGGGCCTGCCGTTGTTGCTGTTGGGCGGCGCTCCAGCGGCGTCAGCCGCCTCCCTCCCCTATCCCGAGGCGGTGAGCAAGGCCCGGTTGGCGGCCGAGGCGGTGCTGCAACGGGCGGGGCGTGAAACCTGCCTGCGGGGCAAGCTGAACCGCGCCCTGCTGAAGCTCACCGAGAGCTGTGAGGCCAGCGGTCAAACCGCAACGCCGCTCTGCGGCCTCTCGGCCAAGGCCGTGGTGGTGACGCCGATGAGCCTGACCTTCATGGACGCCACCTCCAAGCAGCTGCTGGATCTCTCGGCCCCTCAGCCAGACCCAGCGCGCTGAGGGGAGTGAGATTGTCCTTCAATCCGCCGCAGGTTTCCAGCAGGCCGATGGCTGCGATTCTGCCCCGCTGATCAGGTCACGAGTCGCGGCTTTCGGGGAGGCATTTCGTACCCCTTCTGGTCGGTCCGGAGGCATCGGTCACCCACGCTCTGAAGAGGTTGATTGACGAGTCTGGCTGGTGAGGTTGGCCGGGCCAGGTTACCGGGTCAGGATAGCTGGGGGAGGATGGCTGGGCTGGGCTGGACGTGGCGAGCCTGATGGGCCCGATTGCTGATCGGAACTGTTTCACATCTGAACAATTTTGACCTGTCCAAGCTCCGACCAGCGCGATCCCTGGTTGGCACACGTGCTTGAGAGCAGGATGAATAGCGAGCACGCTGCCTGCTCACAATGCGTTCGCTCTTCCCACTACCACCGGCCTAGCGCGTGCCGGGGGAATTGAAGCGAATCCCGCCGCGTTGGCCCGGTCCTGAGCCAGACCCTGAACCCTCCGAATTGGCTTTGGGCTTGACCTGGGGGCTGCAGATGGCGCTGACCTCTCGGGCCAGCTTCTCGATCCGATCGCGGCGGTTGAGGTCGTCCGCCGCCCCCACCACCGCTTTCTGGCGGATGTTCCAGAGCACGTCCTTGCAGGCACTGGGCAGACGCGGGTGGTCGAGCAAGGGATCCGCCTGCTGCCGCACCTGTTCGCACAACGCGGCGGTGTTCTCGCGTCCGCAGGCCAGCAGCGCCAGCTGGAGGTTGCGGAAGGTGTCCGGCGGTGGATAGACGGCTGGATCGAACTTGGGGTTGCCGGCCGCCAGAAGCGGCTGCGCACCAGCTGACAGTCGCGGCTGCGCGCCTGCCGGCAGTGGCGCCAGCGTTGGAGGCAGGGCGAGCGGCGACAACAGGGCGAGCAGCCAGCCCAACTGGCGGGCAAGACCGGCGAAACGACCCATGGTGGCGGGGAAACTGGCGGCCATCATCGCCGCCTTACCGCGCGGCGGCGTCAACCCAGCGGCGACAGCGTCATCACGCCCTGGCGCAACCGGCGCTGGGAGGCGGCCCAGCGCTGCGCCAGCAGTGGCGCTCCCCAGGCCGGCATGACCGCCAGCAGCCGCCGCAGGGCTGGGGCTTGCTGCAGCACCTCCCCCAGCAAGGCCTCGCGGCGCTGCAACGCCTGGATCGCCAGAATCTCGCGATGCCGCGCCGTGCCGATGGCCTGTAGCGCGGCGTCGAGACCGGCCGCGTCGCCAGCGCGCAGCACCGGCAGCAGCACCCGGGCCGCCACTTGCGCGTCGCGCAGGGCCATGTTGAGCCCCTGGGCCCTGAGCGGGCTCATGGGGTGGGCCGCGTCGCCCAGCAACAACAGGCCAGAGCGCTGCCAACGCTCAGCGCAGCCCACCGGCACCGGCAAGCGCTGGGGACCGACCACAGCTCCATCCTCCAGGCCCTCCAGCAAGTGGGCCAGGAAGGACGGAGCGGCTGCGGCCCAGCGGGCTTTCCAGCCGGCCGGGCTCGAAGACGTAAGGGGCTTGCCCGCTGGCTGCAGCAGGCCCAGCTGCACCCCGCCCGCCGCCCGCTCGAACACGGCATAGGCCGCTCCAGACCCCACCACGGTCACGAAGCGTCCCCCCAGCCACTCCACCAATGGCTGCACTCCGGCGCCATCGAGCAGAAACCAGAGCACCTCCTGGGGGTCCGTGCGGGTGGTGCAGGCGAGGCCCGCACGCTGGCGCAGCAAAGAACTGCGGCCATCGCAGGCCACCACCAGATCGGCCGACAGCTCACGGCCATCCGCGAGACGCACACCGCTGACCTTGCCGCCACTGACCTTGCCGCCACTGACCTTGTTGCCACTGACCTTGTTGCCACCCAGCTTGCTGCCATCGACCTTGTCGCCACCGAGCCCGTCGCCACCGAGCCCGCCGCCACCGCCGGTGCCGCCAGCGCGCTCGCTGCCCCCAACGTCGCTGGGGTCGTGCAACAGGTCCACGGCGGCCAAGCCTTCCAGCAGGGTGAGCTGGGGCAGGCCAAGAGCCCGCTGACGCCAGGCCTGGAGCAGGGCCCGCTGATCGATCAGGGTGCAGGCGGCTTCGGGAGCCGCAGGCTCCGGCCAACAGAACAGTTCACGCCCCTCGATCTGAAACGACCAGCCGCTGAGGCGCCGCCAAGGCACCCCGGGCGGCAGAGGCGACAAGCCGAGGGACTTGAGGGCCGCCAGCCCCGAGGGCATCAGCGCCTCGCCGCGCACGGCCTGGTGCGCAGATCGGCTGGACTCGACCAACGTGACCGCCAGGCCCCGCTCCGCCAAGGCCAGCGCCAGGGCCAGGCCCGCCGGACCGGCGCCCACGATCAAGGTGGCCAGAGAGTGGCCCAGGGCCGGTTCCGCAACAGCCGATCAGATCTAGGCGATCAGGTGAAGGAGTTGTAGTTCGGCGGGCTGGATTTGGCCTGCTGGTCGCGGGGGATGCCGGTGAGCAAAGCCTTCTTGCTGAGGAGATAGTCCACCAGCTCCTGTTGCAGGGTGAGCAACTCGCTGGTGCAACCGCGGAAGGCGGCGCGGTGGCGGATCTCGTCGTGGCGGGTGTGCAGGTCGCGCAGCATCAGCTCGATGGCGTCCAAGCGGGAGCTTTGGATCCGATGTGCCGCAGCCGTGTCAGCACCTGCCGGCGCTGGCGCTGCGGGCGTTGCCGCAGCCGAGAGGGCCGTTGTTGGGGTTGCTGGAGCTGAGTGTGCTGTAGCGGGCTGCGCGTTAGCCGATTGCGCTGTAGCGGTGCCCATGAATCTGGGGTGACAGGACTTGTCTGTATCGTATGCAACGAATCGCGATTGAGCGAGGCCGGTCGCTGGCGGCCGCTGCCGCAGCGGCGCCAGTGCCGCAGCTGGCGACGACGCAGTCGCTCACTGGGCCCCAGCTCGGCGCCGCGCCAGAGCCGATCCAGCTCGGCTTCGAAATGGCGGGCCAGGGCGGGCGAATCGATCCGCAACAAAAGCTCATCGTTCTGGTGGGCGGCCGAGGGGCTCCAGTTGAACGACCCCGTGAGGACGCTGAGGCTGTCGAGCACGGCGAACTTGTGATGCAACTTGTCGCCCCTGGCCAACCGGGGGATGCCAACGCCCTGCAGTGGCTGCTGCCAACGCTGATTGTCCGCCTCGAGGGCGCAGAAGCGATCCGGGATCGCCACCCCCATCAGGTCGAGCACCTCGCTGAAGGAGCGATGGGCAAAGCCCGGATCCGCCAGCAGGCGGATCGCCACGCCCCGCTGTCGCAGCACCGCCAGGGCATCCGCCAGGTTCTGGGCAGAGAACACGAACAGCCCCATGTCCAGCCGCCGCCGCACCGAGGCCAGCTGGCGCTCCAACCACAGCAGCCCATGGTTCGGATCCAGGCGGCGATGCGGCGCGAACAGCACCTCCACCGGGGTGGCCCCCACCAGCACCCGCTGGGCTGGCCCGCTGGCCTTGCCCAAGCCGAAGCGGCTGTCGGGCCGCCCGCCGGGACCATCGCCCCAGAGCGTCTCGAACTCCCGCGCAAACAGCGCCGCCAAGGCGGGGCTGCGCAGCCGCAACAGATGGTTGACATTGCCACGGGTTTGAGGAGCATCGGCGTCGCCATGGATGCAGGAGGGGCTGAAGTTGGCGGAGCCCGTCACCACCAACCTCCGGTCGACCACCACAAACTTGTGGTGCATCAGGCCGCTGCCGGCGCTGCCGTCGGCGGTGTCATCCAGCAGCGGCACGCCGCCGCGCCGCAGCAGCGCCACGGCATCACCCTGGTTGAGGCGCCGCAGCAGCAGCAGCCGCTGGCGCTGATGCGGATTGAGGTCGTGGAGGTGCTGTTCGCTCCAGGGCTGGGAATAGGTGTTTTCCAGCACCACCCGCACCCGCAGGCCCTGCTGATGGCGCCGCACCAATGCGGCCGCCACCCGCGGCAGCGACAGCTCCTGCACCGCCACCAGGATTTCCTGTTGGGCCTGATCGATGGAGGAGAGGATCAGGGCCTCGAGGTCATCGCCCTGGCGCCACTGGCCGCTGATCGGGCTGCGGTACTGGCCCGCGCCGCGATGGTTGAAGGCCAGCTCGATCCCTTCGGGCAAGGGTGGCAGAGGCTCCTCAGCACCGCTGCGTTGCACGGGGGCTGGGCCACAGCCCGCCAGGAGCTGCAGGCTGATCAGGCCCGCCAGCAGGCCGAGGCCGCGCCGCCAGGGCGGGCACCAGAACTCCTGCGGCGGGCTCCAGCGACCTTGGCCGAGGGCTCCGCGGGGGGCGGAACTGGAGGCGCCAGGCAGCGGGGGCGGCAGGGCGGAGCGTGGGATGCCGCCGTGGGAGGGGCGGGCGGAGCTGCCAACGGGGCCAGGCTGCGGCTGGGCGAAGCGCGCCACGGGTCAGGGGAGGCTGCCTCAAGAGGGTTCCCGGGGTCGGAGCACGAGGTGCGCCTCACCACCAACTGCCGTGTCGGGATCAGGTGCCGTTCAGCCGATGATGCCATTGCCATTGAGATCAACCTGGAAACTGCGTTCCAGCCCCAGAGCTTCAGCGGAAAGAGGATTGATCATGTCATGCGAGGACTGCCATTGCCAGGCGCTGTTGAGATTCCAGAGATGCAAGAAGTTGCCAAGGTTGTTGCGCCAGAGGATTTGATTCTGACCATTCACGTTCTCGGCCGCCAGCATCTGCCACTCAGTACTCAATTCACCCACTCCGAGGTTGAATGGAGAGGTCACATCGAAACGGGTGATGCTCCAATCGTGGAGTGGATCTACCCTGGCCATGCCATCAGCAGTTGCATAAAGAGTATAGTCGCCTTGGCTATCAATGACTGCACCCATCAGGTGCCCGATGTAGGAACCAAATCCATATCCGGTGATACCGTCGCCATTGAGATCGCTGTTCATGGAGACTTCGCTGGCCACCAACTGCGAACCCGCTGGGGCTAAAGCACAAGATTGATAAGCCCCATTGTTATCCAGCTTCCAGAGAGCCATTCGACCATCCTGCTCGTTTCTCCAGTAAAGATCAAAGCCATTGCTATTGGATCTCGCTGCCACCGCTTTCCAGTCGTTGCCTGGGTTAGTTAGCGAGGCATTGCCTTTGGGGTAGGTGATCTGAATTGGATCGCTGGGGCCGGGTCGCAGTGCGTATCCGCGGCTGGTTAAACCAACGTTGATGGCACGGGTGCCCAAGGGATCGGCAAGATAGATGTTTCCATAGGGACCAGTTCGATAGCCATCAAGATTAAGATCCACGCCCAGGCGGGCCTCCAAGTATTCACGATTTACGGGATGAATCGGCCATCCCTGCTCAGAGGCACCACTCCTGTCGAGGTCCCAACGCACCACCTCGTGCGTCAAGCTATTGCCCCAGTAGAGGAAATAGCCGCGATCGGAGACAGTGGCCGCCAGGGCGACCCAACTGTTGCCAGGATTCTCAGGGGAAGCAATCCCACCTGCAAACACCACCGGCAGTGGCGCTTGACCGGCGCTGAACAGTGCATAACCATCAGCTGTGGTGCCTACACGCACGCCGATGCTGCCGTCGCCGTTCAGATCGAACTGGAGTCCGGCCTCCTCCTGCATCAACGCCGACGCGGAGAGCGGCGATGCGGACTGGAAAACACCATCCCGGCCGAGATCCCAACGGACGACAGCGCCGCTGCCGTTGTTCCGCCAATAGAGAGCGTACCCCTTGAGGCCCATGCCATTCGCCCGGTTGAAGGGTGGCCCCGTGGTTGTCGCCGCTACCGCTGTCCAGCCGTTGTCTGGGTTGATTGTACCCGTTCAGAGGGCGTGACAGCTCACGGCGCATATCGGAGCTGCTGAACCCTTGACTGCGGACTGATTCCTGTTTGCATCTCAGGAAGAGACAGTCTGAGATGGTCGCCACACCTGCTGGCATTTCCGAGGCTGAC
>JBKDOR010000248.1:0-5009 GCA_046342775.1 Synechococcaceae cyanobacterium | reverse complement strand
CACCCCTGGCGTCAGCGCTCCGGCACGGTGGTGACCCGCCCCTGGCAAATCCAAAGAAAACCTTTAGGATTCGCGGACTGGAACCCTCGTGCATGTTTCTGCGTCTTGCCGAGCAATACCGCTCGGTCGTCCTCGACCTCGTCCTGAGCCTTCAGGCCCTGGCCACCTGCCTGAGCCAGCGCGGCTGGTCGGCCAGCTGCTACGTCTGCGGGGATGCCCAGGACAACATGGGCGCCTCGTTCATGGCCAACCTCGCCGACAACCACGCCGTCCGGTTCCTGGTGTCTGATTTCGGCATCAGCTGGGTGGAGTCTCGCGATGGCCACGAGCTGGTGAAGTTTGAGGGCGCCGATGCGATTCAGGAACTGCAACGGGTCGCCCAGATCCTGCAGACCACCTATCCCTCCAGCCCCCTCCCCTCGGCCAGACCCACCGCATTGCCTCTGCCGTCCTGAACGGCTGGTTCAACCAGGAGTGGAGCATCCTTGCTTCCCTGGCCCTGGCCTCACTTTGCGGCGTGGTTCTGGCCACGACTCGGGTCCTCTCGTTCAGCGCATCGCTTGCGCTGGGGACAGTCAGCTGGGTTGATTAGCTGGGGAGACGGGGCTGCCAAGAGCTGGGGCCGAGGTTGAGGCTGCTGAGGCCAGCTGAGGCTGGATCCCAGCCTCAGCCAGCTACCGCAACCCGAAGCCGCCTCAATGTTGAGCCCCAGTGATCAGGCCCAGTTGGCCCCTACGGCCAGCCGCTGCAGACCTCAGCCTCCTGCGAGGGGGAATCAGCTGGCGGCCGCCAGCTCCTCCAGGGCTTCGGCCGCAGCCAGCGCATCGGCTTCGGCGTTCACGGCTTTGGCGGATGCCTCGCTGGCGCTGGCCTTGGTGCTCGCCAGTCGGGCTCCAGCTGCCGCCAGGGGCTTCATGGAGTTGGCGGTGACTTCGGAGCCCTCGGTGAGCTTTTGGCGGGTGAGCCGTTCGATCTGTTCCTGCTGAGCGGGGTTCTGCTCCAGCCAGACGATCGTGTTGTCACGACCCTGGCCGATGTTGTCGCCGTCGTAGCTGTACCAGGCGCCCTTGCGGATCACCACGCCGGTTTCCTCGGCCAGGTCGAGCAGGCAGCCCAACGTGCTGATGCCGCGGCCGAACAGGATGTCGAATTCGGCGATGCGGAACGGCGGCGCCACCTTGTTCTTCGCCACCTTCACCTTCGCCCGGATTCCATACTCCTCCGTGCCGCGCTTCAGGGTTTGAATGCGGCGGATATCCAGGCGCACAGATGCATAGAATTTCAGGGCGTTGCCACCGGTGGTGGTTTCCGGGTTGCCGTAGGTGACGCCGATTTTCTGGCGCAGCTGGTTCAGGAAGATCACCGTGCAACCCGATTTGCCGATATTGCCGGTGATCTTGCGCATCGCCTGGCTCATCAGCCGGGCCTGGCTGCCGACAGCCAGATCGCCCATCTCCCCCTCAATCTCAGCCCGGGGCGTGAGGGCCGCCACGGAATCGACCACGACGATGTCGACGGCGGCGGAGCGCACCAGCTGGTCAACGATCTCCAACGCCATTTCACCGGTGTCCGGCTGGGAGACCAGCAGGTTCTCGATGTCGACTCCCAGGGCCGCGGCATAGACCGGATCCAGGGCGTGTTCCGCGTCGACAAACGCGGCCACGCCGCCCCGCTTCTGCACCTCGGCGATGGCGTGCAGGGTGAGGGTGGTTTTGCCGGAGCTCTCAGGGCCGTAGACCTCCACCACCCGACCTTTGGGATAGCCGCCACCCAGGGCTAAATCGAGCGTGAGGGCGCCGGTGTTGATCGTTTCCACCCGCATCCGGGAGGCGTCGCCCAGGCGCATGATCGACCCCTTGCCGAAGTTGCGCTCGATCTGGTTGAGCACCAGTCCAAGCGCCTTGTCGCGCTCGGCGGAGCCGCGGGATTCGTTTGAGAAGGAGGCGACCTTGGAATCAGCAGGCATGGGGTTGAAGCGATGGGACAGGCCGCCGATGGCGGGAACCGGGGCTGGAGGATCGGCCGATCCCGGGGGGATCGGAGCGCGAGGGGCCGCTCAGGCTGGGGGCCTGAGCCGGGGCCGTTGGCCATCCCGGATCCAGGTGCATCCTGCGACCTCTGAAGGACAAGTGCCACCAGCGAGGGGCCGGCGTCTCGACCGTGCGGAACTGAAGACAGAAGCGGACCCGGGGATGCCAGGCCGGAGAAGAGCAGAAGCACGCCTGGGTGGGAGGCCCTGACGGGCTGGCCATCCCAGGGCGATTCGCGGGATGGAACGGCTGGGATGGGCTGGGTTGGATGGAGGCGAGTTGGATGGAGGCGGGTTGGAAGAGCTTGGCGTGGATGGAGCGCCTTGGATGCAAATGGTTTAGTACGGGCGTACTCTAGCGGATCAGGGCCAGAGCGCCAGGGGGAGCTGGAAGGTTTCCGGATCCAGGCTGCGGATGCCTGGAGGCAGCTGGTCGCCATCGCCGGGCGCCAGGTACCCCCAGGAGACGAGATAACAGCGCACCGGTTCCAGGCCAGCCGAGGCGCGCACCTGCTCCAGGGTGGGGCGGCGATCCTCGATGAACCAGAGCTCCGGATCGTCCTGGAGCAGCCGTTCCAGCACCTCCGGCTTGCTGCCCTGCTCGTGACCATGCACCTGCCGTGGGCACAGATCCGCCGCGGCCAGCAGCTGGGAGGCGAAGGCACCCCCCTTGGTGGTCAGCACGCTCCAGTCGCTGCCTTCCAGGCGCAGGCGCCGCAGGCGCTCCGGCACGCCGGGATAGAAGCGGTGCAGGGCCAGCCAGGCGGGCAGGTCGTCGGCGATGGCGCGGCGTCGCACCGCTTCCAGGGCCTCTTGGAGCTCTGGTGGCTCCAGCCGCCAGCGGCCCCGGGCCCTCTGCAGCGCCGAGGGGTAGTCGGCGCAGCTGCCGGTCAGATCGAAGTCGGCGCGGCCGAGTTCGATGGCCATCAGCACCATCTCCCAGCCCTTGTGGATCAGCGGCCGCAGCCGTGCAAAGCCCACTGGCGCCGGCTCGGGCAGGGACAGCTCCGGCAGCAGGTTCAAGGCGGCTTGACGGGCGGACCACCAGTACTCGGCCATGCCGTCGACCAGAACACCGTCGAAGTCGAACACCAGCAGTGGGGTGGCTGCCAAGGACGGGACTCAAAACTGGGCCGCTAGGATTCGAACCTAGGAATGGCGGGACCAAAACCCGCTGCCTTACCGCTTGGCGACGGCCCAATGCACGGCCAAAGCCGCTGCCAGATCAGTTACTCACAGTAGCCCCGCCTTCGTCAACGGCAGACGGCCAGGCCGAGCTGTGGCTTGCATGAGCACGCCATTGAGGCTGCCGGGTCCAGCCAGGCGGAGGGCGTGTCAGTGCGGCCTGGAGGTTGATCGGCGAGTTGTGAGAAGACCCCCGGCTGGCGCCGTCCGCGACCGCCCTGCGCAGCGTGGCCGCCGACGGATTGCTGCTTGGCCCCGAGGGCCTTGGGCCCCCTCAGGCCGGGAACACCCGCAGGCGCTGCTGGGGGCCACGGCCGAACACGGCGCTGCGCAGCCGGTAGCGCCCGGCCAGCTCCGCCTGCAACTGCCGCACCCGCTCGCTGCGGGGCTGCAGCTCCACGGGCCGTCCCTGGGGCAGCACCACCCGCTCCACCGCCAGGCGGCATTCCTCCAGGCCGGCATGGGCATCGTCCAGCTCGATCGGGCTGGAGGCGCTGGCGGGCTCGGGTTCCAGACCGGCGCCCGGCGCACTTGCCCCGCCGCGGCGCTCGAGCAGCCGCTCCAGTGAGCGTCGCACCTGATGCGGGTTGTCCGATTTGATCACCAGGATCGGCAGCCCCAGCTCCTGGGCCCGGCGGCGCTGGTCGGGGAAGCGGCCCAACTCGCCGCGCAGGCTCAGCACTGCGTCAGCCGGCTCGGCGTCAGCCACCAGCTCGATAGGCAGACGCCGTGAGCGGATCACGGTCTCCAGCAGCTGGGGGGCCAGCCCCACGGCCCAGAGGCGCAACGGCGTGCTGGCCGCCGTTGGCGATTCCGCCGCTGGGTTGCTGAACCGCTCCTGCGGGGCGGCGCCGGAATCCTGGCGGCCGGCGGCGTTGGCGGCCAGAGGCGCCCTGGCCAGGAGTGTGGCGGGAAGCGCGGCTGAGAGCGGGGTTGAGAGAGAGGCCGCCAGCTGGCGCTCGCCGCCGCTGGCCCCGGAGCGCCGCGGCGGCTCCAGGGACGCCAGCGGCGACGCGGCTGACGGGGCCGGATCGCGCAGCAGCATGCGACCGTCATCGCTGACCTCGCGCACCTGGGGCCGTGGCGCCAGACCGCGCAGCAGCTGGTCCACCGTGCCGGCCACGTCGCGGTGGATCGACCAGCGCTGGCGGCTGTGCATCTCCACCGCCAGCGGGAAGGTGGGTTCGGCGGCCCGCTCCAGCACGGTCTTCTGGGTGCGGCGGCGGCGGGCCTCCTCGTCCCCCAACGTCACCGCCTGGATGCCCCCCACCAGATCGCTGAGGGTGGGGTTGCGCACCAGGTTTTCGAGGGCGTTGCCGTGGGCGGTGGCCACCAGCATCACCCCCCGTTCGGCGATGGTGCGGGCCGCCTGGGCCTC
Source organism: Synechococcaceae cyanobacterium (assembly GCA_046342775.1). GTDB lineage: Bacteria > Cyanobacteriota > Cyanobacteriia > PCC-6307 > Cyanobiaceae > Cyanobium. Next base: position 417 of record JBKDOR010000248.1, on the reverse strand, counting down.
CAGTTCCGTGCCGATCTCATCGATGACGATGACCTCGGGCATGTGGTTTTCCACAGCCTCGATCATCACCTGGTGCTGCAGTTCGGGCCGCGTCACTTGCATGCGCCGGGCCCGGCCGATGGCGGGGTGGGGGATGTCGCCGTCGCCGGCGATCTCGTTGCTGGTGTCGATGATCACTACGCGGCGCGCCAGGTCGTCGGCCAGCACCCGGGCGATTTCCCGCAACGCGGTGGTCTTGCCGACACCGGGGCGACCCATGAGCAGCAACGATTGGCCCTGATCGAGCAGATCCCGCACCATCGCCACCGTGCCGTACACGGCCCGGCCCACCCGGCAGGTGAGCCCCACCACGGCGCCGCTGCGGTTGCGGATGGCGCTGATGCGATGCAGGGTGCGCTCGATGCCGGCGCGGTTGTC
>JBKDOR010000247.1:0-8716 GCA_046342775.1 Synechococcaceae cyanobacterium | reverse complement strand
CTTTTCGATGGAGCCTAGAACCTCGGCAGCCTGCGAAACCACTCTTGCCACACGATAAAGGCGATCAGACTCCTGGGGGTTGAGGTGTCGCGCCTCCTTTCTGCGGGCAACGGTTCGAGGAGGGATTCCGAAAACTGCTGTAAACTGCTGCGGAGAAATTTCGAGTTGCTTTGTCAGTGCCACAAGCGCAGAGAAAGGCAGACCACTGCGAACGGAATCGCGAAGCTCGGACAAGCTGGTTGCTCGCAGACGCAAGATTGAGGCCGCTCCTCCCTGGTCAGGACTTGAGGACCCAGTTGCCGGTGCGGTATGTCTTGCCATGTGGCAATGATAGCACGGTCATCTGGCATTGCTATCATCGCGGCTCGTTGGAGCCTCCAGCCTTTCCGAGGCCCACGAACTTCGCAAGGTGCATGCCGAACTCCTTACTGACAGGAGATAAACAAGGAGAACGAGAAGCATATAGCTTAGATCCTTTGGAATGTTCATTAACAACATATCTGTCCTTAACGCTAACAATGACTGCCGAGCACTTCGGTTTCCAATTTGCCTGAGTGAAATGCCCCCGACACCATCGGTACAGCCAACACTAATTGGATGGTTTCCGAGAACCACGGCAGCGCCCCCTACTTTTGTCTGGTAACCATCGTCATGACGCCACTACAATCCTAGCCACCGCAACCAGCTCCCGGCAGATGTGCTCTTCGAAACAAGTGGTTATCGGATCCGACATCTACATGAAGCGGTTGCTATCAACAGCTCTACAGGCCCAATCGGGAGCCGCACCGAAAGACAGGCAGGGCAGAAGTTGTAGGCATAACAAAACTGCCAATCATCCTTGCCCATTGCCTCTATCTCTGTCTCAGGAATTGAAGAGATCGCGGGATCCAGGACTGCTAGTCTTGCCAACAAAGGCAGCGCATCATCAACACAGTCTGACTGTCTGCATCTCCTCAAAAAATCTTCATATCCAGACTAAAAGCCAGAGAAGTCTGAGCTGTTTCAATCAACACTGGGAACAGTTTCTGGCAGCCGCGGCTTGGCATGACCGATCCATCGAGCAGCAAATGGATGGCATCCGGGAACCACCGTTTCGCTCCTGCTCCTTTCTGCAAGCAACCTTCGCCTTGCACAGACAATGCTAGCAACGAAAGGGCCTTTCGCTCCAAAGTGTTCTACTCGAACAGCGGCCACCGATCGCGGCTGCGCTCTCCACACGGAGCGATTGCTTCGGATCGCCCTGCGGGCGGGGCAGGAAAGCTGGCTGGCCGGTTCGCCGGATCCACATTCTCGCCGGATCGACCATCGATCTCTCGTAGTCTGTCCAACGCGAGGGAGCATTGTTCGGGAAGCTCCGAAATTTGAATTCAAGCCCTTGAGGCGGCGTTCGAGATGGGCTTGAGGCTGTTGCCGATCCCGATCGTGAACCTGAGTGAGACGAACGCATGACCCAGTGCCACGCACGATGTGGCCCAGACCACCTGGGGCTGAGTCTGTGTGATTCGTTGAATGCCATCTGGTCCACTTATACCGAATCGGACCCATTCGCTCCCGAGTCGCAACCCTCCGGTCCGGCGTTCAGCCCTCGGGCTCGATAGCTGACCCCTTGGCGGCTCTTCCCAGCCACAGCAGGCCCGCCAGGCCCAGCCAACCCAGCAGGCCTCCGATCGGGTTGGGGTTGGCGCCTCCGGGCCCCGCCAGCCAAGCCGGCGCCGCATCCGAGACCTGCAGCAGCCCGGCCGTCAGCGCGAACCAGCCCCCCACCAGGCCTCCGTGCAAACCGATCGCACCCCAAAGCGCTCCGCCATCGGCCCGGCGCCGCTGCGCCAACGCCAACCCCAGCAGCACCAGCCCCAGCAGCATCCCCAGCCCCTGGGCCGGAGGCAAGTTCAGCCAGGGATGCACCAGGGCGAACAGGGCCGCCTGCAAGGCGATCGCTCGCCCCGTTCCGATTTGGCGCTTCAGCTCCCCCAGCAGCCAAGCGCGAAACAGCAGTTCCTCCGCAAATCCGACGCCAAACAGCAGCGCCAGGGCATTGAGCAGCGACCCCAGTCCCAGCTCCCCCTGCCAGCGGGCCAGGCCGCTGAGCAGCAGCACCGCGCAACTCCCGGCCAGCAGACCCATGGCGCTCAGCAGCCCGTTCAGGAACGCCTTGAGTCCTTGGGCTGGAGCCACCGCCAGGCCGAGGCGGCGCCAGGGGGTGGAGCAGCCCCAGGCCTGTCGCAACCTCCACGGCAAGGTCAGCAGCAGCAAGGACAACGCCAGCACCGCTCCGATCAGATCGTGCTGATCCGGGCGCAGCTGGGGCGTCAGCAGGCCGATCGGCCGCGACAGCAGCCAGCCCACGCCGTAGAGCAGCGGCACATACAGCAGCGTGCCCCACCAATGGGGCCGATATGGCTGTCTCCCGTCAGAACGCGACCCGGGCCTTTCGGAGGGGTTGGCCCTGACATTCGCCGTGTTGTTGGCCTTGGCCCTGGCCTTGTCGCTGACCGTGGCGTTGGCGTTGGAGGTGGCGTTGGAGGTGGCGCTGGAGCTGACGCTGGATTTCGAGGTGTCCTTGGCCCTGGCGCTGGCCGTGACGTCGGCTGTGCTGTCAGCTGCGACATCGGTTGTGACGTTCGCAGCGGCATCGGGCCCGCCCTTGGCGCTGGGGCTGGCGCTGGCAGTGACGTTGGCAGTGAGGTCTGCTGTAACGCTCGCAGCGACGTTGGGCATGGCCTTGGCGCTGGCGCGCGCAGTGGCACTCTCAGTTCCCCTGTCAGCAGCCCTGGAGCTGCCGCTGTCCAAGGGGCTGTCCGTGGCACGGGCTGGACTGCTGTCAGGGGTCCCGGGGCTGGGGTCGCCGCTGTCGCGGTCGCCGGCGCCCGTCACTCCTCCGGCTCGATCGAGCTGGTGAGGCCCTTCGAGCGCAACGTCTCGCAGTAGAACTCCGCCGGCTCCAGATCGCAGACGATCACCAAGCCAACGCCGGTGTTGTGGGCCTCCAGCATCACGGCGATGGCGTCCTGCTCCGACAGCGACGGCACCACCTGGCGCAGGGTCATCACCACGTATTCCATGGAGTTGACCGGGTCGTTGTGCAGGAGCACCTTGTAGCGCGGTGAGGGCTTGCGAACCCGCTCGGGCGCCTTCTCGATCACGGTGGCGCCGCCCGGAGTCGCGCTGGACAGCGGCATGGTGTTGCGAAGTACGGCGGCGGCATTCTGCCGCAGGCTCCGGCGCGATTGTCCGTGCGCCCCAGCCTCGCGGCAGGCCCAGGCGCTTGGCCGAGGCGGTTGGCCCGCGCCGAGGGCTCGCGGCTTCCCCTGGCGATGAGCCCTCGCAGCTGCCACCTGCAGCTGGCCTGGCAGTTGGCCCGCGCCTCAAAGCTCGCGGTTGACCACGAGCCACCGTTACAGGCCTGTCGCTCGCGCCTGTCCCTCGCGTTTCAGCCCCATGCCTCTTGCCCCGGTTGACCCTGGCGGTCCGGGGCCGGACCCCATAAGGTGCGCGCCATGCGGATCCTTGGCATCGACCCCGGCTTGGCGCGCGTCGGCTACGGCGTGATCGAGGTGGCGGACATTCGCCACGGCAACCGCTCCGTGCCCGCCCAGCGCCTGCTCGATTGCGGCATGATCCGCACCGATCCCGGCCGCAGCGAAGGCGATCGGATGGTGGAGATCGCCGCCGATCTGCGATTCCTCATCCGCCGTTGGCGACCCCAGCTGGCGGCGGTGGAGAAGTTCTTCTTCTACCGCTCCAGCAACACCATCGCCGTGGTGCAGGCCCGCGGCGTGGTGCTGATGACCCTGGCGCGCTTCAGCATCCCGGTGGTGGAGTACCCGCCGATGCAAATCAAGCTGGCGGTCGCCGGCCATGGCCACGCCGAGAAACAGGATGTGCTGGAGGCGGTGATGCGCGAGCTGGATCTGGAACACCCCCCCCGCCCCGACGATGCCGCCGACGCCCTGGCCGTGGCCCTGACCGGCTGGTTCCAGCGTTGAGCGTCCGGTTGCTGCGCTGAGCGTCGGGTTGCGGGGTTGAGAGGGGCCATCACCGGACGACTGCCCGCGTTGGCCACGCTGGAAGAGGTCGTGCACGAGGGGATCGCCGCAGGAACAAGGGTTGCCACTGGAACAAAGCTCGCCACGGGAAGCTCGCCAGGGGAGAAGGCTCGCCGCCTGAACCAGGGGTCACTTCTGCAGCAAGGCTCGCCAGGGAAGCGGCTGGACCGTTGCCGCAGGATTCGCCGACGAAACAGGTTCTCCGCTGGGACATGGATCGCCATCGGGACCTGGCTCTGCGATGAAAGATTGGTCTGGGACGGGAGATGGAACGCTGATGGCAGCAGGCTTGCCAAGGCAACAAGGATTGCCGTTGGAACCGGAATTGCCGTTGGAACCGGAAGTGCCGTTGGAGTTGCTGGAGAAAACGGCGCTGCGCCGCCACTTCCGCCGGTTGCGCCGCCAGAGCCTGGCCGGCGCCAGCCCCGGCCTGCGCCAAAAGGCGTTGGAGGCGTTGCCGCCGCTGCTGCCGGAGGGCCGGCGGCTCGGGCTCTACTGGCCGGTGGGCAGCGAACCCGACCTGGAGCCATTGGCCGCGGCGGGGTTGGCGGAGCGGCTTCCCGGTCGGCTGGCCCTGCCCGCTGTGCTTCCGGCCTCCCCGCTGCCGGCCTCCCCGCTGGCGGCTCCCGGCCGGGAGCTTGAGGGGAGCGCCGCACTGGAGCCAGCCGCACCAGGGACAGCCATGCCGGCGGGCACGGCGACGCGCAGAACCCAGCCTGATGGGGTTTCCCATGCCGACGCTCCAGCCCTGGAACAGACCCGGGCTGGGGAACCCGAGCGCCTGGTGTATCTGCCATGGAATGGAGAGCCCCCCAGCGGCCGAGACGCCTGTGGCATTCCCGCGCCACTGCCCGCGCTCTTGCCCGCGCCACTGCCTTCGTCACTGCCCGCTCCGGGAGCGTCCCCGCCGGGAGGGTCCGTGGCGCTGCTGGCGCCCGAGGCGCTGGGGCTGCTGTTGGTGCCGGCCCTGGCGATCGATCAGGCCGGCATCCGCCTGGGCTCCGGTGGCGGCTGGTACGACCGCCTGCGGGCCGATCCGGCCTGGCGGGCGGTGCCGGCCTTGGCGGTGCTGCCGGCGGCCTGCGTCTGCCACCGGTTGCCCCGCGACCCCTGGGATGTGCCCTTCTGCGGCTGGCTGGATGAACGCGGCGTGACCTGGCTGGCTGGGGCGGCCGAGGGCCGCAGAGGCTTGGCGGGCGAGCGGGGCTGAAGCTTTGCGAGCAAACGCAGCTGAGCCTTGGCTGGCGAGCGCAGCCGATCCTTGGCTGCTGTCCGGGGCACCATGCCGCGGAGCCTTCGACCGTCCCTAGGGCTCCAGGCCCTCTCGAACGTTGCAAGCTCGTTACGACTGGCCGGCACCGCTGCCGACCCGGCCGCGATTTGCCAGGATCAGCGCAGCTATGTCCTGGCCCTTGGATCTGACGCCCCTCGAACGCGGCCCCCTGCCGCTGGCGTTCTCCCGCCGTCAGGCCTCGGGCGCCATGGCCCTCGCCGCCCAACCCCCCACCGCCGCCGAACGCATCCTCGCGGCGGAGATGGCTGGCCGGGGGGAGAGCGATGACGCGTTGTCGATGATGGTCTCCTCGATCGCCCGCATGGTGCAGGCGGGCAAAACGCGCGACAGTCGCTGGAAATCCTCCTGAACTCCGCCATGCTCCGCCCCGCCGCCACCGCAGCCGCAGCCGCCTTGCTGATGCTGCCGCTGCAGGCCTGGCAGCCCGCCCGGGCCCACGGCATCCAATCCACCCTCGAACCGTTGCAGCAAGCGGCCGCCGCTGCGGGGCCTTCCTTGGACTCGGGGGAGCTGCAGCTGAGCAGCGCGTTCTCCACTGGCGTGCCCGCCAGCGACGCGGCCGTGAAGCTGGTGTCGCCCGATGGCGCCAGCAGCATCGCCCTGGGCCGCACCGATGCCTCCGGGCGCCTCAACATCACCCTGCCCAAGGGCTCCCACGCCGGCTGGGAAGTGATGGTGGATGCGGGCCCCGGCCATCGCGATTACTTGGAGCTGCCCGGCGCCGATGGCCGCAGCCATGCCGAGGCCAGGCCCCTGCCCTCCCTGTGGCACGACCTGCGGGCCGCTTCACCGCTGGCGGGACTGTCGCTTCTGGGCCTGCTGGCCATGTCCGGCGTGGGTCGCCAGCTGCGGCGGCGGCGTTGAACGAAGGATCGGAACGCATGGCCAGTGGCAGTCCCGCGCTCGATCGCATCGTCGAGCGGCTGGCCGGCACCGCCGACCCCAAACGGCGCTACGAATACGTGCTGTGGCTGGCCCGCAAGTTGGAGCCCTTCCCCGACGAGCTGCGTCAGGAGGCCTTCAAGGTGCGCGGCTGCGTGTCGCAGGTGTACGTGGTGGGCAGCCTGCGGGACGGAGGCCTGCATTGGCAGGGGGATTCCGATGCCGCCATCACCAAGGGCTTGCTGGCCCTGCTGATCGAGGCGATGGAGGGCCTGACCCCGCACCAGGCCTCAGCCATCGACCCCTCCGTGCTGGCGGACACCGGCCTGCAGGCCAGCCTCACCCCCTCCCGCGCCAATGGCTTCCTCAACATCTTCCGCATGATGCAGGCCCAGGCCCGGGCCCTCGCGGCGCCCGAGGCTGGGCCTGCCGAGGGCTAGCCAAGCCGCGCCTCTCCTTAGGATCAGTTGTTACAAGAACCCCGTTCCATGGCCATCGGCGTCGGCTTGCTTGGACTGGGCACGGTGGGAGCCGGAGTCGCGGCGATCCTCACCAACCCCGCGGGGCGCCACCCGTTGGTGGCCAGCCTGGCGTTGCGGCGCGTGGCCGTGCGCGATCTCTGCCGCCCCAGGCCCCTGGAGCTGCCCGTCGGGGTGCTGGGCAGCGACCCGGAGGCCGTGGTGGATGACCCCGATGTCGACATCGTTGTGGAGGTGATGGGGGGCCTGGAGCCGGCCCGCTCCTTGATCCTGCGCGCCATCTCGGCGGGCAAGTCGGTGGTGACCGCCAACAAGGCCGTGATCGCCCGCCACGGCGAAGAGATCGCCAGCGCCGCCGCGGCTCGGGGGGTGTACGTGCTGATCGAGGCAGCCGTGGGCGGTGGCATCCCGATCATCGAACCGCTGAAGCAGTCCCTGGGCGGCAATCGCATCCGCCGGGTGAGCGGCATCATCAACGGCACCACCAACTACATCCTCACCCGCATGGCCCTGGAAGGGGCCGCCTACGCCGAGGTGCTGGCCGATGCCCAGCGCTTGGGCTACGCCGAAGCCGATCCCGCCGCCGATGTGCAGGGCGGCGACGCCGCCGACAAGATCGCCATCCTGGCGGGCCTCGCCTACGGGGGTCCTGTTCCGCGGGCCGGCATCGGCTGCGAGGGCATCGATCGGCTCGAATCCCGCGACATCGATTACGCCGCCCGCCTGGGGTACGTGGTGAAACTGCTGGCGGTGGCGGAACGGATTGAGCTGGAGGAGGACGCTGCCAGTGAAGCCGCCTCCGAGCTGCCGTTGGATGTGCGCGTGCATCCCACCCTGCTGCCGCGTGAACACCCCTTGGCCGGGGTGAACGGCGTCAACAACGCCATCCTCGTGGAAGGGGAGCCGGTGGGGCAGGTGATGTTCTTTGGCCCTGGCGCCGGGGCTGGCCCCACAGCCTCCGCCGTGGTGGCGGACATCCTCAACATCGCCGGCATCCGGCAGGTGGGGAACGGCGGCCTTGATCCGCTGCTGGCGGCCAGCAGCTGGCAGCGCAACCGCCTGGTCGACCCGGCCTTGACGCGGCATCGCAACTATGTGCGCTTGCTGACCCGCGATGAGCCCGGCGTGATCGGCCGCATCGGCACCTGCTTCGGCCAGGCCGGCGTGTCGATCCAGTCGATCGTGCAATACGAGGGCTGCGAAGGCGCCGCTTCCGGTGACGGGACCGGGACCGGCGCCGAGATCGTGGTGATCACCCACGAGGTGCGCGAATCCAGCTTTCGCCAGGCCCTGGCCGCGATCGGCGCCCTGGGCGAGGTGGACACGATCGCCGCCTGTCTGCGCACGCTCTGAGGCGGCATCGCCCTCGGGAGCGGCCCTGCTGCAACAATCCCTGATCACTGTGATCAGGAATGCGGATGGCCGCCCCTGGCAGGGCGCCCGCGTCGTGGTGCAGATTGGAATCAATTCTGAAGCCCCCAGTGGGTCGCCCCGTTCTGATCTGCTCACGCTCCTCAGCGCCGGTTCTTCACGAACAACTCCCCCGGCGCCGAGCCCGGATCTTGGCCGGCACCACCTCGGTTCTGGTTCGATCCTTCGCCCGCGCCTCATGACCAGCGCAACCGCCGCCCGGCTTCATCAGGGGGACTGCATCCAGCTCTCCGGCGATCCCGGTTGCCACGATCAGCTCTATCAGGTGATCGCCCTGGATCCCCACCACGATCGCTGCTGGATGCGGCGCTGGCCGTTGGCCCGCCATGGTTCTCCGGTGTTCGAGATGTCGTTGCGGCAGGTGCAGGCCCGCGGCAGCCGTCGCCACCTGCCTGGCAGCGTCGCCCACGCGGGGCTGGTCGAGCCGCTGGGCTGAGCGAGCGGCGGCTGGCGCGGCCCCCCTGGCGGTCTTGAATGGGCTCCAACCGTTTGCTTCGCTTGGCGGCGCCGCTCCTGGGCCGATTGCTCCCGCCCCGCTCGCCGCAGCCGGCCCTGACGCCGGGCCGCTGTCTCAGCAGCTGCCG